>NZ_JBWPVO010000003.1:0-267087 GCF_056590155.1 Isoptericola sp. GX10416
CCGAGCAGGGTGGTGTCCAGCATCTGGGGGGTGTCGTCCGTGCGGGGGTGGACCCCGAAGTTGACGATGGCCCAGTCGCGTTCGGCGTGCAGGGCGATCTGGGCGGGCTCGATGGGCATGGCCTTGAACTCGCGGGTGGCGGCGTCCAGCAGGTCGGCCGGGGTGACGCAGGCGCCCTCGTCGATCAGCTCGGCGGGCCTCTGGGCGCCGCCTGGCTGGTCGGTGACGGCCCACAGCCCGGCGAGCTCGTAGGAGTCCTCGTCACAGTCCAGCCCGTCGTAGGCGATCTCGGTGCCCTCTTCGCACGCCTCGGCCAGCAGGGTCGCGTCCAGGTCCCGCAGCCAGCACTGATGCACCGTGGCCCGGAAGTAGGTCACGTCCGAGTCTCCACCACCAGACCCATCGATCGCTGCCTGCTGCTCTTCAAGACTGCCGAGCATGTCCACAGAGTCCTTGCTCATGTCTCCATCGACGTTCCACGATGAATCTGAATCTGCTGTAGCCGGAGCCGTCACCATGAGATTCAGGAGCGCGGCGAGAAGCATGACCGGCAGGGCTGGCGCAATCGCCCTCATCACTCGGGCCGGTGGGTGACAGTCACGACGACCCACTTCTTGTCACGGAGGGCCATTTCGATGCGTGCTTCGCGAGTGCTGTGATCGACCTCATCGATCGACGTTCCATCGGCGTCGAGGATCTCTATCGATTCTTGCTCGATCACCACGTCAAGCGGGAAGATGCCCGTGGCTGCATCAATCTCGTACGACTCCTCGATCGTGGTCGTCATCGCGCCACCAGTGAACGTCGCGTCGTTCTCTTCCAGCCAATCGAGCCGATCGAGCGTCGCGGTGCAGAAACCGCAAGCCCGGTGGGACATGGATTCGAACCGCGAGCTGTCGCCAGTGGTGAGCATGTAGTCGTACAACGACAAGAAGTACTCCGCCGCCGCGGCTGCCCCGTCCGCGTCCTTCTTGTCCATCGCGGCCGGACGCTCCGGCCCCTCCGCCTCGGCCTCTTCCGACGGTTCCGGCGACACCGACGCGGACGGTGACGCGGACGCCGTCACCGAGGCCGGCAACGGCAGCTCCGACTCCTCCGGCTCGGGCTCCCCACCGGTGCACCCCGCCAGCAGCAGCACTCCCGCAAGGACCGCCGCGGCAGCGCGCCTCGAGCCAGAGCCCGAGGCCCTCACAGCGGGTGACCCAGGGGCAGGGACAGGGACAGAGGAATCGTGCCGGGTCGTGCGCGTCATCGCGTCTCCAGGGCATAGACAGGCCAGCGGCCAGGACCAGCCACCGACCCTAGCGACCCCCGCACACCCGCGGAACCGCACATCCCAGCCTGTGGACAACCCCGCCGGCGGCCCACCACGACGGCCCCGCACCGCACCGGCGGGTCACCCAAACCGGCCCGAACCTCGACATTCGGCGCCCGCGGTGGGCGCCCGGACCGAGAACTGCCCACCTAAGCCCTGGACCTGCGCGCCCTGGCCCCTTACATTTTCCGTGACGGACGCCACAGCACGCCCGTCCGGCGGTCCTGCCCGGACCGTCGCCGCCCGAGACACCGACCCATCGAGGGAGCCGCCGAGACCGCGTCGGCCTGACCGGCCCGCGCACCGCAGGAGGGAGCAGGACCGTGACCGACGTACTGGTCCTCAACGCCGGCTACGAGCCGCTGCACCGGGTGTCGGTCAAGCACGCCATCACGATGCTGGTCCGCGAGGTCGCGGTCGTCGAGGAGTTCGTCGAGGGTGCCTCGTTCGGCCCCTACCCGCTCCCCCGGGTCCTGCGGCTCGTGCGCTACGTGACCATGCGCTGGCTCTACCGCGGTGGCGGTCGCCCCGCGGTCACCAAGGACGGCATCAAGCGACGGGACGGCGCGTGCGCCTACTGCGGCGGCCCGGCACAGACGGTCGACCACGTTGTTCCCCGGTCGCGGGGCGGCGACAGCTCGTGGCTCAACCTCGTCGCCGCCTGCCGTCCGTGCAACCACCGCAAGGCGGACCGCACTCCGCTCGAGGCGGCGATGCCGCTCCGGCTGGCTCCGTACGTCCCGCCGTTCGACCACGGGCTGGTACGACGCCATCGTCGAGCCAGACCCGTGGCCGCCTGAGCGGCGAGCGGCGTCAGACGCCGTCGATCGGCTCCCAGCGGCGCTCGGCCGCGTCCTGCTCGGTGTCGGCGCCGGCGTTCGGCTCGGCGCCGGCCAGCTCCGCCTCGCCGACACGCGCGATCGTCCCGGTGACGGGCTGCGGCACGGCCGGCCCCTCGGAGTCGAGCACGCGAGAGGCCACGACGGTGCTGCCGAAGTTCGCGTGGCAGTCGGTGCAGTACCAGTCCGGCGCCGGCACGGGCACCTCGAAGCCGCCGTAGACGACGTCGGGCTCGGAGCTGACGACGTCGTCGCTGAAGGTCATGCCCCACACGATGCGCTTGGTCTTGCCGCGGGCGCCGCACCCGGGGCACTGCGGCCGCATCCGGGCGCGCTGCGCGGAGACGGAGTGGGCGTGCATGAGGTCGTGGCAGTGCGTGCACATGAGGTGCACGTCGCGGATGACCTGCTCGAGGGTGCGCCCGCCGGCGGTCGTCGTGCCCAGCCGCACCGCGCCGTCGTCGTGCGCCTGGAGCTCGTGGACGTCGACGAACCGCTCGCAGGTGGCGCAGCGCTCCTCGCGACGCATGGCCCAGCCGGACACCGCGCGGTGTCCGAGGACGCGCAGCACGTGCACGTCGGGGGCCGCGGTGCCCTCGGCGCAGTCGCCCGGGTCGATGGTGTGCACCGGGCCGTCGTGGAACTGGTTGGCGACACCGTCCAGCACGGCGCGGGCGTGCTCGGCGGGCAGCCAGCCGGAGGAGCCGATGTAGGTGTCCGCGCCGTCGAAGAGGTCGGCCCACACGATGGGCCGGTCGGGGCCGAACAGCTCGTCCGTCACCCAGGAGTCGCCGTCGGAGGAACCCATGAGCTCCACCGACGCCACGACGCCCGCGTCACCGAGGACGGTCACGACGACATCGCCCCGCTTGGGGCCGTCCGGACCGCCGGGCAGCGAGTGCTCGTGGGAACGGGTCGCGATCGCGATGGACTCGTTCAGCCAGTCGGTGGACCAGTTCAGGTACACGGACGGCACGAGCCATGCCGGCAGCGACGACACGGACGGGAAGGCCTCGGCTTCGGTGCTCACGGAGTGCAACATAGCCGGTCGGGCCCCCGGAGCGGTACCCCGGGGACGCGCCCCGCTCAGCGGCCGAACGCGGCGCGCAGCTCGTCCTTCGCCTGTTCCAGGGTCCGACGGCGGGACTCCGGCAGATTGTCCCCGGCCCGGTTGAGGTAGAAGGTCAGCATCGACGTCGCGGACTGGTAGGGCGTGCCCTTGCGCCGCTCGCTCGCCTCGGCTGACCGTTTGAGGGACGCGGCGATCCGGGCCGGGTCGTCCCAGGTGAAGACGTCGTCCTCCAGGTCGAGCGCGTCGGAGTGCTCGGTGACGTCCTGCGACCACCGCTCGTCGTCGTGCTCGGGCTTCGTGGCTGCCATCGTCCGACGCTAGGACGATCGGCGCGAGCTCGCGAGGGCGTTCAGTCGCGCAGCGCCTCCGCCTCGGCGTCGGTGAAGAGCCGCGAACGGATGAGGAACCGCACTCCCTCCGGCGCCTCCACGCTGAACCCGGCACCGCGACCCGGCACCACGTCGATGGTCAGGTGCGTGTGGCTCCAGTACTCGAACTGGGCCCGGCTCATCCAGACCGGCACGTTGAACGTCGCGCCGCCGTCAGCGCCGCCGTCAGCGCCGCCGTCGGCCCCCGGCGCGTCCGGCACGGTCAGGTCCCCGAGGTGGACGTCCGCGTCGCCGGTGAGGAACTCCCCGGCCGGGAAGCACATCGGGCTGGACCCGTCGCAGCACCCGCCGGACTGGTGGAACATCAGGTCGCCGTGCCGGCGCCGCAGCCGAGCGAGCAGCTCGGCCGCGGCGTCGGTGACCGCGACGCGGGCGGGCCGCTGCCGCGCAGCGACCGCCCCGCCGTCGTCCGTCATCTCGCCTCCTCGTGCGAACAGTCGGCCTAGAAGAACCCGTCCCGCACGCCGGAGTAGCTGACGAGCAGGTTCTTCGTCTGCTGGTAGTGGTCCAGCATCATCTTGTGGTTCTCGCGCCCGACGCCGGACCCCTTGTACCCGCCGAACGCGGCCGCGGCCGGGTAGGCGTGGTAGCAGTTGGTCCACACCCGGCCGGCCTCGATGGCGCGGCCCGCGCGGAACGCCGTCGTGCCGTTGCGGGTCCAGACCCCGGCACCCAGCCCGTAGAGGGTGTCGTTGGCGGTCTTGATCGCGTCGTCGAAGTCCGCGAAGTCGGTCACGGACACCACGGGGCCGAAGATCTCCTCCTGGAAGATCCGCATGGAGTTCTTGCCCTCGAAGATCGTGGGCGTCACGTAGTAGCCGCCGGAGAGGTCACCGCCGAGGTCGGCCCGCTCGCCACCGGTGAGCACCCGAGCACCCTCGGCCTTGCCGATGTCGATGTAAGACAGGATCTTCTCGAGCTGGTCGTTGCTCGCCTGGGCCCCGATCATCGTCTCGGTGTCGAGGGGGTTGCCCTGCACCGCGGCCTTGGTCCGTTCGAGCGCGTCGCCGAGGAACTGGTCGTAGATGTCGGACTGGATGAGCGCGCGGGACGGACACGTGCACACCTCGCCCTGGTTGAAGGCGAACATGGTGAAGCCCTCGAGCGCCTTGTCGTAGAAGTCGTCCCGCTCGGCCGCGACGTCGGAGAAGAACACGTTCGGCGACTTGCCCCCGAGCTCGAGGGTCACGGGGATGATGTTCTGCGACGCGTACTGCATGATCAGGCGGCCGGTCGTCGTCTCGCCGGTGAAGGCGATCTTGCGGATCCGTGACGAGGACGCGAGCGGCTTGCCCGCCTCCGCGCCGAACCCGTTGACCACGTTGAGCACGCCCGGCGGCAGCAGGTCGCCGATGATCTCCATCAGGTAGAGGATCGAGGCCGGGGTCTGCTCTGCCGGCTTGAGGACGACGGCGTTGCCTGCCGCGAGCGCCGGCGCCAGCTTCCAGGTCGCCATGAGGATCGGGAAGTTCCACGGGATGATCTGGCCGACGACGCCCAGCGGCTCGTGGAAGTGGTACGCGATGGTGTCGCCGTCGATCTCGGAGATCGAGCCCTCCTGGGCCCGGATCGCCCCGGCGAAGTAGCGGAAGTGGTCGACGGCGAGCGGGATGTCGGCGCCGAGCGTCTCGCGCACGGGCTTGCCGTTCTCCCAGCTCTCGGCCACGGCGATCTTCTCGAGGTTGGCCTCGATGCGGTCGGCGATCCGGTTCAGCACGTTGGCCCGCTCGGTGACGGAGGTGCGTCCCCAGGCGGGTGCCGCTCCGTGGGCCGCGTCGAGCGCCCGCTCGATGTCGTCGGCGTTGCCGCGTGCCACCTCGCAGAAGGTCTGCCCGGTGACGGGGCTGGGGTTCTCGAAGTACTCCCCGCTCGACGGCGGCACGTACTCGCCGCCGATCCAGTGGTCGTAACGGCTGCGGTACTCGACGATCGCCCCGGGCTGCCCCGGGGGCGTGTAGACGGTCATGCTGGCTGCCTCCTCGCAGTACACACCTCGTCGGGTGCGCGGCCTGCGGCGCGGTGCCCGACGGCGGCGCCTCGACGCGCCGTGACGGTCACGTTAGGCGGGCGGGGTTGCAGCACCGTTGCAACGGGCGGGGAACCGGCCGGACGACCTCAGCGCAGCACCGCGTCGACGACGGAAAGGTGTGCCCGCGCCCGGCTCCACAGGGGGCTGCCGTGCTCGGCCCGCTGCACGAGGAGGCTCCACGCCTCGACGTCGTCCGCGCCGTCGTCGGTCCGGGTCCACGCGTCGAGCGCTGCGGCGCCGGGGCTGCTCAGGACGGCGGAGCGGAGCTCGGCGGTGAGCTCGGCGCGGGCCCGCTCGACGCCGGGGGCCAGCGAGCGCGGGAGCAGCGGCCCGGCGCTGGCCGCGAGCGCCGCTGTCGGGTCCCCTGCCGCGAGGTGCTCGCGCACGACGTCGACGTCGCTGCGCACGCCGGGCGCCAACCGGTAGGGGCGTGACCCGCTGACCAGGGAGCCGGCGACGCGCCGCAGCCGGGAGATCTCGACGCGGACCGCGACCTCGGACAGGTCGCCCGGGTGCAGCAGCACGGCGAGCTCCTCGGCGGTGAGCCCGCGGGGGTGCTCACCGAGGAGGGCGATGATCTCGGCGTGCCGCGGCGAGAGGCGGTGGTCGCCGCCCGGGCCGTGGAGCACGGGTGTGCCGAGGAGCTGCACGAGGGGCCGGCCAGCGTCGACGCCGTCCCCGGGCCACCCTGGCTCCACGCGTTCGCGCGCCGCGAGCTCTCGCTCGAGGCTCGCCACGGTCGCGCGGACCAGGGAGAGCGCGACGTGCGAGGCGGCGGCACGTCCGCCGGTCACGTCCAGGACGCCGAGCACCCGGCCGTCGGCGCCACGGATCGGTGCGGCGGCGCAGTTGAGCGACTGGACGGGTCGGGAGAAGTGCTCGGCGCCCAGCACCTGCACGGCGCGGCGGGTCGCGAGCGCCGTGCCGGGGGCGTTGGTGCCGACGCTCTCCTCGCGCCAGACGGCGCCGGCGACGAACCCGACGCGCTCCGCCGTCGTGCGGGTTCGGGCGTCGCCCTCGACCCACAGGAGCCGACCGGCGTCGTCGCAGACGGCGACGACGAGGCCGTCGTCGCGGGCCGCGTCCACGACGAGCTCGCGCACGAGCGGCATGAGCGGCGCGAGGGGGTGCGTCGTGCGGTAGTCGTCCAGGTCACGGTCGGCGAGGCCGGTCGCGGCGTGCAGCGAGTCGGGGTCGACGCCGGAGCTCCGGCTGCGGCGCCAGGACTCGCCGACGAGGGGGTCCAGCCCGGGCGGGAGGCAGCCGGTACCGAGGAAGGTGTCGTAGGCGGTCCGCACGGAGCGACGGTCGCGACGGACGGTGCCGCGGGGCGCGGGCGTGCCTCCGGGGGCACGGGCGGAACCGGCGAGGTCCTGCGCGGCAGCACGGTCGAACATGGCGCCTCCGACGTCGTCGTGCGGTGGTGGCCTCAGTCTAGGGCTCGGCCGGAGGCCCTGGCAGAGCCGTCGTCTCACATCGTGGTCCCAAATGTTGGACGCCGGGTGTCCTCCCAGGTCGCCGCGTGCCTAGGGTGTGGGCAGACCCCCGCGGCCCCGCCCGTTCACCCACCCACCGGAGGACACCATGCCCGCTCAGCTCGACCCGGACCCCCGCCTGCAGGAGTACGCCCACCCCGAGCGGCTCGTCACCACCGAGTGGCTCGCCCAGCACCTCGACGACCCCGGCCTCGTGGTCGTCGAGTCCGACGAGGACGTGCTGCTCTACGAGACGGGCCACATCCCCGGTGCGGTGAAGGTCGACTGGCACACCGACCTGCTGCTGCCCGTCGAGCGCGACTACCTCGACGGCCCCGGCTTCGCCGACCTGCTCGGCTCCAAGGGCATCGCCCGGGACACCACGATCGTGCTCTACGGCGACAAGAACAACTGGTGGGCCGCGTACACCGCCTGGGTGTTCACGCTGTTCGGCCACGAGGACGTCCGCCTGCTCGACGGCGGCCGCAACCTCTGGGTGGCCGAGGGCCGCGAGCTGACCACCGACGTCCCGGCCTCGGAGCCGGCCGAGTACCCCGCCGTCGACCGCGACGACTCGACGTTCCGTGCCTTCAAGGAGGACGTGCTCGCCCACCTCGGCAACGGCCCGCTCGTGGACATCCGCTCCCCGCAGGAGTTCAGCGGCGAGCGCCTCCACATCCCCGACTACCCGGAGGAGGGTGTGCTGCGGGGCGGCCACATCCCCACCGCGCACAACGTCCCGTGGGCCACCGCCGTGGCCGAGGACGGCACCTACAAGCCGCGCGCCGAGCTCGAGAAGATCTACCTCGACGGCGGCCTGGGCATCCAGGCGGACGACAAGGTCATCACCTACTGCCGCATCGGCGAGCGCTCCAGCCACACGTGGTTCGCCCTGCACTTCCTGCTGGGTCTGCCCGACGTGCGCAACTACGACGGCTCGTGGACCGAGTGGGGCAACGCGGTCCGGGTGCCGATCGTCGCGGGCGACCAGCCGGGCGAGGCACCGCGACGGGCCGCCTGAGCAGCCGGACCGCCTGGGACACTGGAACCATGACCGACGACGCGTCCACCACGCCCGAGCTGCCCGCGCAGCTCGCCGAGATCCGTGAGGACTTCCTGGCGCTGACCGAGCCCGACCGGCTCCAGCTCCTGCTCGAGTTCTCCCGCGAGCTGCCCGAGCTCCCCGAGCGCTACGCGCTCGCACCCGGGCTGCTGGAGAAGGTCGAGGAGTGCCAGTCGCCCGTCCGCGCCTTCGCCGAGCTGGACGACGGCGTGGTGCACTTCTACGCCTCGGCACCGCAGGAAGCACCCACCACGCGCGGGTTCGCCTCGATCCTCGCCCAAGGGCTGTCGGGACTGACCGCCCAGCAGGTGCTGGACGTGCCCGAGGAGTTCCCCCTGCAGCTCGGGCTGACCCGCGCGGTCAGCGCGCTGCGCCTGAACGGCATGGCCGGGATGCTGACCCGCGCCAAGCGGCAGGTCGTGGAGCAGCTCGCCGCGGCCTGACCTCCCGCTCACCCGAGAGGCTCACTCGCCCGTAGCCTGGGCGGGTGAGCCTCTCGAGCGTCCTGCTCCTCCTGGCCGGCTTCGTCCTGCTCGTCGGCGGCGGGGAGGCACTGGTCCGCGGGGCTGCCTCGCTCGCGCGGACGATGGGCATGTCCTCCCTCGTCGTCGGCCTCACCGTGGTCTCCTTCGCGACGTCCAGCCCCGAGCTCGCCGTGAGCGCCGGCGCCGCCCTGTCAGGGTCCCCCGGGCTGGCCGTGGGCAACGTCGTCGGCAGCAACATCGCCAACATCTTGCTCGTCCTCGGCATCTCGGCGCTGGTGGTCCCGCTGATGGTGACGTCCCGCGTCGTGCGCACGGACATCCCGGTGATGATCGGACTGTCAGTCCTCGCCCTGGTCCTCGCGCTCGACGGGACGATCAGCACGGCCGACGGCGTCCTGCTGCTCGCCCTCCTGGCCGCCTACCTCGTGGTCACGATCATCCGCTCCCGGCGCGGACGGGACGACGCGCCGCCGGCAGCCGCCGCCGGGGCAGCCGGTGCACCCACGAAGGCGGCCTCCGCACCGCGCCGCTTCCGCGCGACCCGCACGCGCTCGATCCTGCTCGACGTGGTGCTCGTCGCCGTCGGCGTGGGCCTCCTGGTGCTCGGGGCGCAGCTCCTGGTTCGCGGTGCGACGCAGATCGCCACGAGCTTCGGCGTCAGCGACCTGGTGATCGGCCTGACCGTCGTCGCCGTCGGCACCTCGCTGCCCGAGCTGGCCACCAGCGTCATCGCGGTCCGCCGCGGCGAGGGCGACCTGGCGGTCGGCAACATCGTCGGCAGCAACATCTTCAACATCGGCGCCGTCCTCGGCCTCACGGCCGTCGTGGCGCCCGGCGGGATCGGCGTGGACCCCGCGGCCGTGCACTTCGACCTGCCCCTCATGGTCGCCGTCGCCCTGGCCCTGCTGCCCGTCGCGTTCACCGGCCAGCTCATCCGGCGCTGGGAGGGCACGCTCTTCGTCGTGCTCTACCTCGCCTACGTCGCGTTCGTCCTGCTGGCGGCGTCCGAGCACGCCGCGCTGCAGCCCTTCAGCACCGCGATGCTCGGGTTCGTCCTGCCGGTCACCGCCGTGTGGCTCGTGGCGCTCGCGGCCTACGAGCTCGGGCTGCGGCGCGGCCGTCGCCAGGTGTGACAGAGTTGGTGCCATGACGGTGCTCGTGGCCTACAACGTCTCCCCGCACGGCGAGGCGGCAGTCCGCACGGCGCTGGAGGAGGCCCGGCGCCGCGACCTCCCGCTGCACGTGCTCGTGCTCGACCCGCAGGCTGCCGACGCGCCCGCCCCGGCAGGGCTGGCGGCGGTGCTCGACGGGTCAGCGACGAACCCGACCGTCGTGTACCGGGACGAGCGGACCGAGCCGGCCGACGCCATCCTCGACGCGGCCGAGGAGACCGGGGCGACACTCGTCGTCGTCGGCTCCCGCAAGCGCTCCAGCCAGGGCACCTTCCTGATGGGCACCACCACGCAGCGCGTCCTGCTGGACTCCCCCGTGCCCGTCCTCGTGGTCAAGGACGCCTACGGCGCCTGAGGGCTCAGCGCAGCCGGCGCAAGAACTCCTGAGTCCGTCCGCGCTGCGGGTCGTCGAGGACCTGCCCCGGCGTGCCCCGCTCGTGCACCCGGCCCTCGTGCAGGAACACGACCTCGTCGGCGACGTCGCGGGCGAAGCTCATCTCGTGCGTGGCGACCACCATCGTGGTGCCCTCGTCCCGCAGCGCGACGAGCAGGTCGAGCACCTCGCCCACCAGCTCCGGGTCGAGCGCGGACGTGACCTCGTCCAGGAGCAGCAGCTCCGGGCCGCTGACCAGCGCCCGTGCGATCGCCGCCCGCTGCTGCTCCCCGCCGGACAGCTCGTCGGGGTAGGACCGCGCCTTGTGGGACAGCCCGACCTTCTCGAGCATGCCCGCGCCCGCGGCCTCGGCCTCGGCCCGGCGGCGACCGTGCACCAGCCGCAGCGCGAGCGTGACGTTGTCCAGCACCCGCAGGTGCGGGAACAGGTTGTACTGCTGGAACACCATCGACATCCGGGCGCGGGCGGCGTCGGCGTCCACCCACGGGTCCGCGACGTCGACGCCGTCGAGCAGCACCTGGCCGTCGTCGACGTCCTCGAGCAGGTCGATCACCCGCAGCAGCGTCGACTTGCCGGAGCCGGAGGACCCGACGACCACCACGCACTCGTGCTCGGTGACGTCCAGGTCGATGCCGTCGAGCACGACCTTGCGCGGACCCCGCCGTCCGGTGCCGGGATAGCTCTTGCGCACGCCCCGCAAGGACAGCAGCGCGCCGGTCACCGGATCACCCCCGCGCCGCTCACGCCGCGCAGACGTCCGCGCCACCCCTGCCGGGCCGACCAGGCGTCCACCAGACGGGTCAGCGGGATGGACAGCAGCAGGAACAGCACGCCCGCGACCACGTAGGGCGTGAAGTTGTAGTCGCCCGTCGTGGCGATCTGGGCGGCGCGGATCGCGTCCACGGCACCCAGGATCGAGATCAGCCCGGAGTCCTTCTGCAGCGAGACGAGCATGCTGGCCGTCGGCGCCGTGACGTTGCGGACCGCCTGCGGCAGCACCACCCGGCGCACCGTCTGCCCCCGGGTGAGCCCGAGGGACCGCGCCGCCGCCACCTGCGACGGGTGGACCGACTCGATGCCCGCGCGGAAGATCTCCGCGAGGTACGCGGTGTACGTCAGCACGATGGCGAGGCCGCCGAGGAACGCCGCGCTCACCGGCAGCCACTCGAGGCGCAGGGCCGGCAGCCCGAACCCGGCGAGGAGCAGCACCAACAGCACCGGCACCCCGCGGAAGACGTCGACGTACACCACGGTCAGCAGCCGCAGGGGGAAGAGCGCCGGCAGCCGTGACGTGCGCACCACGGCCAGGAGCAGGCCGACGACCAGGCCCACCACCGAGGCCACGACCCAGACCCGCAGGTTGAGCCACAGCCCCTCGGCGACGTCGGGCAGCACCTCGATCGCGCGCTCCGGCGAGAAGAACGCCGAGCGGGCCCGCGCCCAGCCGGGGGCGGTCGCGACGACGTACGCGACGGCGCCGACGACGACGGCGGTCGCCACGGTCGCGACGGCGAGCGCCCGGCGGCGCTGGGCACGCCGGAAGGCGACCCGCTCCCGCGCCCGCGCGGACGGCTGCCAGTCGGTCATGCGCTCAGGAGAGCTGCTCGATGTCGTCGGAGTCGAGCCAGGTGGTGCGCAGCTCGTCGAGGGTGCCGTCGGCCTCCAGCTCGTCGACGGCCGCCGAGACGCAGTCCGTCAGCTCCGAGTCCTTGTCGAGGACGAGACCTAGCTGCTCGGGCTCGCCGGCGTCCGGCAGCGTGCCGATGACCGTCGCGTCCGGGAAGTACACCGTCGAGGCGGCGACCCCCTGGTCGACGTCCATGACCATCGCGTCGACGGTGCCCGACGTGAGTGCCGTCATCCCGTCGCCGGCGGCGCTGAACGGCACCACCTCGACGTCGTCGCCCCAGGCCTGCTCCGCGGCGTCGAGGGACGTCTGGGAGGCGGTCACGCCCACGGTGGCCCCGGCCAGGTCCGCCAGGCTCGCAGCGTCCGCGAACTCGCCGTCGTCGGCCACGATCACGCCCTGCCGGCTGGTGAGGTAAGGGCTGGAGAAGTCGACGGCCTCGGCACGTTCGTCGGTGATCGTCGTCTGGTAGGCGGCGACGTCGAACGTCTTGATCGCCGGGGACACGATCTGCTCGAAGGTGACCGAGGTCCACTCGACGTCGTCGGCGGCGTAGCCGAGGCGGTCGGCGACCTCGTAGACCAGCGCTGCCTCGAAGCCCTCGCCGCTCGACGGCTCGCCCACGTACCAGGGCTCGAACGGCTCGGAGGCGCCGACGGTGAGGGTGCCTTCGGTCAGGGTCGGCAGGTCTGCGGCGTCGCACCCGGCCGCCTCGGCGGGGGCCGTCGTCGCGGCGTCGGAGGGAGCGTCGTCGGAGCCGCACGCGGCCAGGCCGAGCACGAGCGCGGGAGCGAGTGCTGCCGCGAGGACGGGACGGGTTCGCACGGGAGGATCCTCCAGGTCGCAGAGCGGCACGGGGATCGCACCACCTGCAGCATCACAACACGTCACGACGCCACTGACATCCCTCCCGGCCGTGCGGCTCGTCACAGTGCGCCCGAGATGTCGATCCGGGCGGACCACATCCGTCATCAAGATGTCAGTGCACCCCGCAGGAAGGACGATAGTCACCATGACCACCTACACCGTGCTGCTTCCCGGCAGCGACGAGTCCTGGGAGAACGCCACCGCCGAGCAGAAGGCCACCGTCGTCGGCCTCCACGAGAAGTTCGTGCGGCTCATGGCCGAACGCGGCCACAAGATCACCGGCGGTGAGGAGCTCATGCCCGCGCGCACGGCGAAGTCGATCCGCCAGGACTCCGCCGGGAACATCGCCGTCACCGACGGCCCGTACGCCGAGGCCGCCGAGCACGTGGCCGGCTTCTACACCGTCGAGTCCGACGACCTCGACGACCTGCTGCAGGTCTGCGGCGTCCTCGCCGGGACCACCATCCCGGGCACGCAGGACGTCGTCGAGGTCCGCCAGGTCGTCGACCACCCGGGTGACGCCGGGGCGTGACGTCCACCGACGACGTCGCCGCGCGGCTGGCGGACGCGCTGCGCGACGAGTGGGGCCGTCTGCTGGCCCTGCTCGTCGCGCAGTACCGTCGCCTCGACCTGGCCGAGGACGCCCTCGGCGACGCCTTCGAGGCTGCCACCCGCACCTGGCCGCACGACGGACCGCCCACCAACCCCGCGGCCTGGCTGCTGACCACCGCGCGCCGCCGCGCCGTCGACCGGCTGCGCTCCGAGCACACCCTCGCCCGCTCCATGCCGCGCCTCGCCGTCGAGGCCGACCTGACCGCCCACGCTTCCCGGGTCATGGCAGACGCCGGTGAGGCGGTGGTCGACGAACGGCTCCGGCTCGTGCTGCTCTGCGCACACCCACGGCTCTCCCGCGAGGCGGCCGCAGCCCTCACCCTCCGGCTCGTGCTCGGCGTCCCCACCCCGGACATCGCCCGGCTCTTCCTGCAGTCCACGCCCACGATGGCCGCCCGGCTGACCCGAGCCCGCAAGAAGATCGCCGGTGAGCGATTCGAGATCCCCCGGGGTGACGGACTCACCGCTCGCACCGGTGTCGTCGCCGACGTCGCCTACCTGGCATTCACCGCGGGCTACACCCCCTCCTCCGGCGACGCCGTCGTCAGGGTCGAGATGGCGGGCGAGGCGATCCGGCTGGTCCGCGTGCTGCGTGACGTCCTGCCGCCCACGGCGGACCGTCGCGAGCTCGACGCACTGCTGGCGGTCATGCTGCTGCAGCACTCCCGCCGCGACGCCCGCAGCGCAGGGGGACTGCCGGTGCTCCTGGCCGACCAGGACCGCGGCCGGTGGCACGACGCCGAGATCACCGAGGCGCTGAGTCTTCTGGAACCGCTCGCGACGGCCCCCGCCACGCCCTATCTGCTGCAGGCGCTGATCGCCGCCGAGCACGCCGTCGCCCCGCGGCCGAGCGCGACGGCCTGGGACCGGATCCTGGCCCGCTACGACGAGCTCCTCGAGCTGACGGACAGCCCCGTCGTCCGGCTCAACCGGGCCGTCGCGGTCAGCGAGGTGCACGGTCCGCGCGACGGTCTGGACGCGCTGGCGGACGTCGTCCTCCGCGGTCACCGTCTCCCCGCCGTCCGCGCCGAGCTGCTGGCCCGGCTCGGCCGGGCGGACGAGGCGCGCGTCGCCTACGACGCTGCCTGCACCCTCTGCGAGAACTCGGCCGAGCGCGCGCACCTCCGGCGGCGCCGGGACGCGCTGGACCGATCCCGGTAAACGGCTCAGGCGTGCACGTGGCCCTCCTGGCCGGTCGCCGCCGCGATGTCCGACTCCGCCTGCCCGAGCAGCGAGTCGGCGAGCCGGCGCAGCGCCCGGCCGGCTGCCACCTCGTCCCCGATTACCGGGACCTCCTCGTCACCGGGGTCCTTGCGCGCGTGCCCCACGGCTCGCAGCGCGCCGACGTCGGCGTGCTCGGCAGGCCCGGCCACCAGGACCGCCTCCGCCGTCGTGCTGCCGGCGGACTCCACCAGCGCCACCTGCACCTGCCACGTCACCGACCGTGCGGGCCGCGACCCGGCCTCCTGCTGCAGACCTGCGTCGTCGCCCTGCTCCTTCACCAGCGAGTCCGGCCCGGGGAAGAGCAAGGTCTCCTCGCCGGTGTCCGACCAGCGCACCCGGTACGGCGGGCTGCCGTCGCCGTGCGGACAGTCCACCACGACTCCGTCGCGCACCGCGCCGCCCACCACGCCGGCGGCTGTCACGATCCTGTCCCCTACCGAGGCCCTCATGATGCTCCCCTCCGTCTCTCACCCTCGAGTCGACGCTGTCGTCCTCCCATGGTGCTCCCGGCGTCGTTCGCTCGCGTGCCGGCACGACGGGTCCGCGGTAGGACGGAGAGATGGACGCCGCAGCCGATCGCCCGATCGAGGACCCGCGCGTGACCGTCGTCGTCGCGAGCCGCAACCGGCGCGAGGAGCTGGTGGCCGGCCTCGGCCGCCACCGCGCGCCCGTGATCCTGCTCGACAACGGATCGACCGACGGCACCCCCGAGGCTGTCCGGCGGGCGCACCCGGGCGTCGAGGTGGTGGAGCTGGGGCGCAACGCCGGTGCTGCCGCGCGGACCGAGGGCGTCCGCCGTGCCCGCACCCCGTACGTCGCCTTCGCCGACGACGACTCCTGGTGGGCGGCCGGTTCGCTGCACGCCGCTGCGGAGGTCCTGGCCACGGCTCCGCAGGTGGGCCTCGTCGCCGTCGAGACCCTGGTCGGCGCCGACGAGCGCCGCGACGCCTTCACCGACGTCCTGGCTGCCTCCCCGCTGCCGTCGCGCGCTCCGGCACCGGTCGGTCCGCGCGTGCTCGGCTTCATGGCGTGCGCGGCCATGGTGCGCCGGAGCGCCTTCCTCGACGCCGGCGGGTTCGACGACGTCGTGCGGTTCCCCGGCGAGGAGGAGCGCCTCGCCTGGGACCTGACCGCGCACGGGCACGACCTCGTGCACCTCCCGGGCGCGGCGGTCCATCACCACCCCTCCCCGCTGCGTCACGCCCCGGAAGCGCGGCGGCGGGCTGTCGCCCGCTCGCGCGCGCTGACCTCCGTGATGCGGCTCCCCTGGCCCGACGTCGCCGACCGGACCCTCGCCGACGTCCGCTCCGGCGCGCCGGAGCGGCGCGGCGTGCGGGACGCCGTGGCGGACCTGTCAGGTGCGTTGCGGGCGCGCGAGGTCCTGCCCAGCCGGGTGGTCGACGACATCCGCAGCCTGCGGCGGGCGGCGGCAGGCTGACGTGCCGGCAGGACGGGTCCCATCTCAGTGCGAGCGCAGGGCGTCGATCAGCTCGTCCTTCTTCATGCTCGACCGGCCTTCGATGCCGATCTCGGCGGCACGTTCCCGTAGGTCGTCCACCGTCCAGTCCTCATAGGACCCAGACTTCCCGCCCTGGGAGCCCACCGTGCTGCGGCCCTTGTTCGCCGACGCGTTCGCGATCCGGGCCGCCTTCTCCTTGCTGTTGCCCTCGTCGCGGAGCTTCTCGTACAGCTCGTCGTCCTTCACGCTGGGGCCGGGGTCTCGCTGCGGCATGGGGGCTGCTCCCTTCGCATCGGTGGCCGGCCGCCCGACGACGGCCGTCTCGCCGCCATCGTCACCCCGGCACCGCGGTGGTCGCATCCCGACCGGCGGGCCGCGTCAGGACGAACCCGGCGTGGTGGAGCACCCCGTCCACCAGCTGACCGAACGCCCAGAAGCCCGAGTCGTCCAGGTACGTGATCCGGTCGGCGTGGACCCAGTAGCTCCCGGTGTACGCGTCGGTGCGGCTCTCACGGGTCTCGGTGTAGCGCCCGTCCGGCCGCAGATGCTGCTGCATGTCCCGGCGAGGGTCGTCCCAGGTCGCCACCCATGCTGCGCGGGCCTCCGGTGCGGCGACGTCCTGCCCCACCGGCCGGGTCGGTCGGCCGTCCCACACCTCGAGCCGGCCCACGACCCACACGGCGAGCAGGTCGGCCGGGTCGACGACCAGCATGGTGCGGACCTCGCCGGCCCGGACCGGGCGCCGCAGCACCGCGAAGGTAGCCGCGTTGCCGGGACGCAGGTCGTACGCGTCCCGGCGGGCGGGCGGCAGCTGCGCCACGGCGCTGTCCACGAGCAGCGGGACGGCGTGTGCCCCCTCGGCACGGACCACCTCGACACCGGCGTCCGCCGGGCCCGGCGCCAGGCGGCCACCGACGACGTACAGGTCACCGGCCGTCGGCGCACTCGAGCCCTGCCAGACCTGCGCTCCGGTGACGACGAAGGTCCGAGACGTCATGTGGTTCAGCGGCATGTCGTCATCCTCGTGCGTGAGGACGCACCGGACAACGCCGGGGCGCTCCCGGGAGCGGCACACCCTGTCTCCGAGGTCACGCCACGATCTGCAGACGTCGAAGGGCCCCCGGGAGATCCCGAGGGCCCTTCGACGAGGACCGCCTGTGCGGTCCTCCGTGGTAGCGGGGGCAGGATTTGAACCTGCGACCTCTGGGTTATGAGCCCAGCGAGCTACCGAGCTGCTCCACCCCGCGTCGACGTCCTGAACACTACGGCATGCCTCGCACCCGGCGCCAACTCGGCCGCGGAGACCTCGGACACAACGATCCGGGCACGCGGAGCGGCCACGACCAGCCCGGGTACGGCGAAAGGCCCCCGGGATTCCCGAGGGCCTTTCGATGAGGACTGCCTGTGCGGTCCTCCGTGGTAGCGGGGGCAGGATTTGAACCTGCGACCTCTGGGTTATGAGCCCAGCGAGCTACCGAGCTGCTCCACCCCGCGTCGATGTGTTCAACGGTACGGCATCGATTCGGTCGAAGTCCAACCGATCCGGGCGGATGGGACGCAGGTCACAACCGCGTCCCATCCGTCCGGCAGCACCGTCAGCCCTCCAGCTCCTCCTCGGCCGCGAGCGCCTGCTCGAGCGCCGTCTGGAGTCGCTCCTGGGCCTCGCCGTAGGCCGCCCAGTCCCCGGCCTCCAGGGCTTCCTGGCCGGCCGTGAGCGCCTCGTTGGCGTCAGCCAGAGCAGCGTTCAGGCGAGCCTGCGCGTCACCCGTCGGCGCAGCCGGCTCGTCGCTCGGCTCGGACGGCTCCGTGGTCTCGGTCGGCTCCGGCTCGGCCGTGGGCTCCGCCGCAGGATCCTCGACCTCGTCCGTCGGGACGTCGGTGGGCACTTCCGTCTCCGCCTCGTCGGCGTCGCCTGCCTGGGCACCGGAGTCACCACCGAACACCTGGTCCAGCGCGTCGTCCAACGTCTCGGCATAACCGGTCTGGTCGCCGAAGGCCACCAGCACGCGCCGCAGCAGTGGGAACTGCGTCCCCTCCGCCGACTGGATGTAGACCGGCTGGACGTACAGCAGGCCGCCGCCGACCGGCAGCGTCAGCTGGTTGCCGCGCACCACCACGGAGTCGCCGCGACCCAGGATGTTGAGCTGTTCCGAGATGGTCGGGTTCGAGTTGAAGTTGTTCTGCACCTGACCCGGCCCGGGGACCGTCGAGTCACGTGGCAGCTCGAGGAGGCGCAGGGTGCCATACCCCTCGGCGACCTCGCCCGTCGTCGACCCCGCGTCCGCGTCGGCCGCCAGATAGCCCGTCAAGATCTCTCGGTCGGTGTTCCCGCCCGGGATGAACGTGCTCGTGAGCGAGAACGACGAGTCCTCCTGCCCGGGCATCTGGAGGGTCAGGTAGTACGGGGGCTGCTTGGAGGCAGCGGTCTCGGACGACGCCACCGGGTCGTCCGGGGTGACCCACTCGTCCGAGCCCGAGAACAGCGCGATCGCGTCCGTGACGTGGTAGCGCTCGAGCAGGGTGCGCTGCACCTTGAACATGTCCTCCGGGTAGCGCACGTGCGCCATGAGGTCGCCGGAGATCTTCTCCATCGGCTGCAGCGACGCCGGGAAGACCTGGCTCCAGGCCTGCAGCAGCGGGTCCTCGGCGTCCCAGGCGTACAGCGTGACCGTGCCGTCGTACGCATCGACCGTCGCCTTGACCGAGTTGCGGATGTAGTTGACCTCGGGCGGCAGGTCGACCGGGACGCCCTGGGCCGCCAGCGTCAGGGAGTCGGTCGTCGCCTCCTGCATCGGCGCGGACGTCGAGTAGGGGTAGGCGTCGGTGGTCGTGTAGGCGTCGACGATCCACTTGACGCGACCGTCCACGACGGCGGGGTACACCTTGTTGTCCAGGGTGAGCCACGGCGCGACCTTCGCCACGCGCTCCTGCGGGTCACGCTCGTAGAGGATCTGCGACTCCTCCGTCACACGGTCGGAGAAGAAGATCTGCTCGTCACCGAACTTCAGCGCGAAGAGCATCTTCTCCAGGAACGTGCCGATCTCCGGGCCCGCCGAGGTCTCTTCGGTCGGGAACTTGTAGAGCACCTGCCGGCCGCCCTCGTCGTCCGCCTGGTAGTCCAGCTCCCAGCTCTCAGAATCTTCCGGCGCACCCACGATCGAGTACTCCGGGGCCTCCGGGCTGAAGTAGATCCGCGGCTCGTAGCCGCCGTCGAACATGTCGGTCAGCGCACCCTGGGTCGGGATGCCGCCCTCGAAGAACGCGGGCTGGCCGTCCGGACCGGGCTGGTTGCCGTAGGCCGCGACGACGCCGAACCCGTGCGTGTACACGGTGTGGTCGTTGGTCCAGTTGCGGTCCGCCAGACCGTCCAGGTTCAGCTCACGCACCGCGATGACGGTGTCGCGCGACTCGCCGTCGATGCTGTACCGGTCCACGGCGAGGTTGTCCGTGAAGTTGTAGAACTGCTTGTTCTGCTGGAGCTGACGGAACGACGGGCTCACGACCTGCGGGTCGAGCAACCGCACCGAGGCGGTCGTCTCGGCGTCGTCGCGCAGCTGGCCCTCGGTGACCTCCGTGGTGGCCTCGTAGGGCTCCGACTCGACGTCGTCGATGCTGAACGCGTCGCGCGTCGCGTCGATGTTGCGCTGGATGTACGGCGCCTCGAGCGACTGGGCGTTCGGGTCCACCTGGAAGCGCTGGACGATCGACGGGTAGATGCCGCCGATGGCGATCGCCGAGACGACCATCAGGCCGACGCCGATCGCGGGCAGCCGCCACGTGTCGCGGAACGCCGCGACCACGAAGAGCGCGGCGACCAGCAGCGCCACCCCCATCAGGATCTCCTTGGAGGGGATCACGGCGTGCACGTCGGTGTACGAGGCGCCGTCGTAGCGCTCGTTGGAGTTCGTCAGGATGCTGTACCGGTCGAGCCAGTAGTTCGCACCGATGAGGACCATGAGCACGGCACCGAGCACGGCGAGGTGGACCCGGGCCGCCGTCGTCGTGCGCGGCGTCCCGGCCGGCAGCGATCCGATGCGCAGCCCACCGTAGAGGTAGTGGGTGACCACGGCGGCGATGGCCGAGATCACCACGACCGCCATCAGGAAGCTGACGGCGAACCGCACCACGGGCAGTGTGAAGACGTAGAAGCCGATGTCGATGCCGAACTCCGGGTCCGACTCACCGAACGACTGACCGTTCAGGGCGAGCATCACGGTGCGCCACTGCGAGGACGCGGCGACTCCCGCGAAGAAGCCGATCACGACCGGTGCGGCATAGGTGACGAGCTTGCGCAGCGGCTCGACGGCCTCGCGGTACTGGTCGAGCGTGGCCTGCTCCGGCGTCGACGGCGCGTAGACGGGTCGCGACCGGTAACCGATCGTGAACGAGCTGAAGACGGCGGCGCCCATGAGCAGGAAGGCGACGACGAACAGCACCGCCCGGGCGATCCACTGCGTCCAGATCACATTGGCGTAGCCGACCTCGGTGAACCACAGGACCTCGGTCCAGAAGGTCGCGAGGAAGATGAGGGCGGCGACGAGGACCGCCAGGATCACGACCGTGATCAGCAGCGGGCTCCGACGCCTCGCTGCTGGCGGTCCGTCCGGTCGTCGGGGTGGGGCGAAGGACACGGTGCGGGCACCTCATTCGTGCTCGGGACGGGACACGTGCAGGCACGCAGGGACGTCAGGACAACGTACCGACGTCTGCCCAGGTTCCCACGATTCCGACACACGGGGGCGCCCGTGCCCTCACGAACCGGTCACGATCACGCTCAGGAGCAGCGCGGCAGGTCCTCGCCCGCTCCGGCGCCGATCGCCTCCACGGCTGCCCGCGCCTCGGCGAGGGTGCTCACCGACACCACCTCGAGGCCCTCCGGCTCGTGGCCGGCCACCTCGGTGCAGTTGCCCGCGGGGGCGAGGAACCACTCCGCACCGTCACGCTGCGCGCCGTACATCTTCTGGCCGATCCCCCCGATAGGGCCGACGCGCCCGTCGACGTCCATGGTGCCCGTCCCGGCGACGACCGCCCCGTCGAGCTCGTCCTCCGGCGTCATGAGGTCGATGATGCCCAGGGCGAACATCGTGCCCGCGCTGGGCCCGCCGATGTCCTCGATCTGGATCGTGACGTCCACCGGGAAGTCGTACACGGCGTCGATGAGCACGCCGAGGAGCGCACGGCCGTCGCCCTCCCCCGTCGTGATCGTCAGGTCGGCCGGCTCGCCCGCCCGCTCCACGCCGAGGACGACGTCGTCGCCCGGGGTGACGTCGTCGAGCACGGTGAGCAGCTCCGGATAGCTCTCCAACGGCTCGCCGTCGATCGAGACGATGACGTCCTCGGGCTCGACGACGCCCTCCGCCCCCGTGCCCTCCGCGGCGGCGACCACCGTCATCGTGGTCGGCACCTCGTAGCCGAGCTCGGTCAGGGCCGCGACGGTCGCCGACTCCTGCGAGCTGACCATCTGCGCCTCGCCCTGCTCCTGCTGCTCCTCCTGGGTGACCGGCTCGGGGAAGACGAGCTCCACCGGCTGCACCGACCGTTCGGTCGACGACCATCCCCACAGCACGTCGCCCATCAGGACGTCACCGCCAGGCCCCCCGTAGACCGAGACCGTCGTGAGCCGCAGCTCGCCGGAGGCCGGGTAGGTCTCAGCGCCGGAGATCTCGATCAGCGGCTTCTCCGTCGCGCTCTGCCCCGGGCTCTGGTCCTGCACGCCCAGGGTGTCCGCCGTCGGGCCCGGCGTGCGGACCGCGTACGGGGTGGGCAGCACGAGGAGCACCGCGGCGACGACGGCGGTCACCATCAGCGACGCGACCAGCGTCACCGGGCGCCCGGCCGGGCGACGGCCGATCCTGCTGTCGGCGGGGTCCGTGCCGGCACCACCGGCCGTACCACGGTCGTCGGGCACCGGATGCTCCTGCGCGTGCCCGTCCAGGTCGGCCGGGTGCTGGCTGCGATCAAAGCTCACCGGCCCATCATCGCCGATCGGCGGCGGACGGTGCGCCGTGAGCGAACGACGGAACCCGGCACCCCGCACGGTCGTCGGTCATGGATACCGTGAGCGTGCGGTGGATGCCGCACCGGAAGGAGCCGAGGACTGCGATGAGCGACCTGCCCGACGACCCCGACGAGCGCGAGCGCGCGCTGCGCGACGCCCTGCAAGGCATCTTCGGCGACCGGACCGACGAGGTGCTCGGCCAGATGCGCTCGCAGGGCCTGGACCCGGCCGCCCTGATGGGTGGCGCCGCGCCCGACCCGGCGACCATGCAGCACCTGATGAACCAGCTGCAGCGCCTCTTCACCTCGGGCGGGGGCCCGGTGAACACCGAGGTCGCGCACGACCTGGCCCGTCAGGTGGCGGTGGCCGAGGGCGACCCCTCGTTGACCGGCGCCCAGGCACGGTCGGCCCAGGAGGCCCTCAGCGTCGCGGAGCTGTGGCTCGACGCCGCGACCGACCTGCCGCCGTCGGGCGGGCCGGCACGCGCCTGGAGCCGCAGCGAGTGGGTCGAGGCGACCCTTCCCGCCTGGCAGCAGCTCGTCTCCCCGGTGGCGGCGTCGGCGGCCGACGCGCTCGCCACCGTCCTCGGCGACCAGCTCGGCGACGACATGACAGGTCTCGAGCTGCCCGGCATGCCCGTCTTCCCCGGCGGGAGCCTGGGCGACCTCGATCCGGCGACCATGATGCGCAGCCTCGGGTCGGCGGTCTACGGCATGCAGGTCGGCCAGGCGGCGGGCACGCTGTCCCGCGAGGTCTTCGGCTCGACGGACGTCGGGCTGCCGCTGCTCGCCGAGCCGGCCACCGTGCTCGTCCCCACGAACGTGCGCGCCTTCGCCGACGGCCTCGACTCGCCGTTCGAGGAGGTCCAGCTCTACATGGCGGTGCGCGAGGCCGCCCACGCCCGGCTGTTCGTGCACGTGCCGTGGCTGCGTGCGCACCTGCACGCCCTCGTCGAGCAGTACGCCCGCGGCATCACCATCGACCTCGACGCCCTCGAGTCGCAGGTCCGGGACATCGACATGTCCGACCCCGAGTCGCTGCGCGGCGCGCTGTCGGGCGACGTCTTCGGCCTGCACAACACCCCGGAGCAGCAGGCGACCCTGCTGCGCCTGGAGACGGCCCTCGCGCTCGTCGAGGGCTGGGTGTCCGAGGTCGCGGCCGCCGCGTCCCTCCCGCACCTGCCGCACTCCGTGCCGCTGCGCGAGATGATCCGCCGTCGGCGGGCAGCCGGCGGCCCCGCCGAGCACACCTTCAGGTCGCTCGTCGGGCTCGAGCTGCGGCCCCGTCGCTCGCGCGACGCCGCGGCACTGTTCGCGCACCTGCTCGCCACGGGCGGCCCGGAGGCGCGCGACGCGGTCTGGGACCACCCCGACCTGCTGCCGGGCACGGAGGACCTGGACGACCCGTCGGGTTACGCCGGGCGCCGGGCGGCCCAGGCGGACGAGCACTCGGACGTGGACGCCGCGCTCGCGCAGATCTTCTCGGACGCCGATGCGCCGGACGTCGCGGACCACGCCCGCAGCGAGGAGACCCCGGACGACCAGGCGTAGTCAGGTGGCCGACGAGCCGGAGTCGGCGTCGTCGTCGCGCGACCCGTCGGTGGTGAACGCCACGCCCTCGAGGAACCCGCGGGCGCGGTCGGTGCGCGGGTAGGCCTCGAGCAGCCGCCAGAAGTCCGGCCCGTGCCCGGCGTGCAGCAGGTGCGCGAGCTCGTGCAGCAGCACGTAGTCGATGACCCACTCGGGCATGCCCTGCAGCCGGGTGGAGAGCCGGATCGAGCCGTCCACCAGGGTGCACGAGCCCCACCGGCGCTCCTGGTTGCTGACCCACCGGACGCTCGTGGCGTGCGCTCGGCCGTCGAGGTACTTCACCGACAGCTCGCGCGCCCGCTCGACGAGCTCCTCGTCCGACGGGCGGCGACGACGTTCCTTGTCCTCGAGACGCGCGACCATCTTCTCGACCCACTCGCGTTCCTGGGCCCGCGAGAAGCGCGCCGGGATGGCCACGACGGTGCGGTCGCCGTCCCGGTACGCACTGACCGTCGCGGTCCGACGACGGCTCCGCCGGACCTCGACGGTCGGCATGGTGTCGTGGGCCACACCATGACCATACCGGGATTGCGTCAAGATCGTGTGACGGGCACTCCGACGGCCCTGCCCGGGAGGCTTTCCACAGGCCTGTGGAGAACGTCGGCACAGCCGCGTCCGACCGTGCCATCGTGCCGCCATGACGTCCACGAGCACGTCCTGCGACCCGCCCGCCCTCCGGCTGCGCCCCGGCGCACCCGTCCTCGGCCGCGGGGCGGGCGAGGTCCAGCTCGGCACCGACGACCGCTGGTCGCTCGTCCTGTCGGGCCTCGCCGAGGCCGAGACCCGGTGGCTCACGGCCGCGGCCACGACGCAGCACGCCTCCCTCGACCGGACCGCGGCGCGCTACCGGGTGGACGACGAACGCCGCCGGGCCATCGGAGCGCTCCTCGCCGACTGCGGATTCCTCGTGCCCGCACCACGCCGCACCCCCGACGTGCTCGCGACGGCCGGAGGCGCGGCGGACGCACCGGTGCTGGGTGCGCTGCTGCCCGACGGCGGAGGGATGGTCACGCTCGCCCGGCGAGCGGTGCGACGGGTGGGCGTCAGCGGCCTCGGCCGGATCGGGGCGCTGCTCGCGGCCCACCTGGCCACCGCGGGCGTGGGGACGCTCGTGCTCGACGACGACTCGCCCGTCCAGGTCACCGATCTCGGCACAGGGACGTACCAGCAGACCGACGTCGGCCGGCGGCGTGCGGTGCGGCTCCGGGAGGCGCTCGGCGCCCGGTACCCCCGCACGTCGTGGGCGCACGCGTGGCACGCCGACACGATGCCCGACGTGGTCGTCGCCGTGTGCGACCGTGCCATCCGTCCCGAGTCCTTCTCGCTCCTGATGAGCGCCGGCATCCCGCACCTGCCGCTGGTCGTCGGGGAGGCGGACGTGACGCTGGGGCCCTTCGTGCTGCCCGGGACCACCGCGTGCACGGCCTGCCGGCACCGGCACGCCACCGATGTCGACGAGCGCTGGCCGGACCTCGTCGACCAGCTCGCGGAGCTCCCGGCGGGGCCCGGTCAGGAGACCGTGCTGTCCACGACGGCGGCCGCCCTGGCAGCCGGCCAGGTGCTGGCGCACCTCGATGGCGCCCGGCCGGCGGCCGTCGGCGCCGTGCTGGAGGTGGCCCTGCCCGAGGCCGTCCCCCGGGTCCGGCCGGTCGAGGTGCATCCGGCCTGCACCTGCACCGTCCCACCACCCCGCCCCCGCCGAGGTAGTACCACCCCGCCCAGGTAGCACGACGCCCCACGAGGTAGTACCTCGCGGGGCATCGATCGATGGGTCAGGCCGCGGCCTGGTCGGTCTTGCGGGGACGGCCGCGCCCCCGCTTGCGAGCGACGACGACTCCGTCGACGAAGACCTCGCCGCCCCAGACGCCCCACGGCTCCGACCGCTCGAGGGCACCGGCCAGGCAGCCGGACTGCAGCGGGCAGGCGCGGCAGAGCGTCTTGGCCCGTTCCACCTCGTCGGTGTGCTCGGCGAACCAGAGCTCGGGGTCGTTGGTGCGGCAGGGCAGCAGAGCCGCGAACCGTCGTTCGAGCTCGGCGGCCTCCTCGGCGGTCTGCGCCACCGGTTGATGGGGGGTCCAGCGACTGGTGCCACCGGCGGGGGCAGCGTCGATCAGCCGCTCGTCCAACAGCTGTGCGAGACGCACGATGTTCCTCCGTCAGGTCCTGGGTGTGGTGTGAACGTCGGTGTTCAGGACCTACGGATGACCCTCTGGTGTCAGAGAGACGGATCGTCCGGCCGATGAAGGCCGATTTCCCGGTCAGGAATGACGAAGGCCGCGGGTCCCGGTGGACTCCGCGGCCTGGACCGGTCAGTGGACCGGATGTCTCCAGGGAGCGGAGTCGGGTGCGAGATCGACGAGGGCTGCCCCAGCGTCGCGACGCGTGCGAGCGCGGAAGGACGGCACGATCGTGATCGGGACAGAGTTCTCCCCTGTCGCAATCTTCTTGCCGCCCTGCAGCTGCGTCATGATGATGTCCATCGTCGTGCTCACCTCCTCCGTCATCTCGGGCCACTGCCTCTCGGCAGGTGCCGCTCCAACTCGGTCATGACGAGCATAGACGGCTGGGCCGCACTCGCCACATCTTTTTTCGAACTTTTTTTGGACGACTTCGTCCGGACCTCTCAGGACCCCCGCGGAGCACTCTCCACGAGAGCGATCAGCGTCGGCCCGTAGCGGTCGATCTTGGCCGGCCCGATGCCGTTGATCCGCGCGAGCTGAGCCGTCGACGTCGGCCGCAGCTCGGCGATCGCCGCGAGCGTCGCGTCGCCGAGCACCGTGTACGCCGGCTTGTCCGTCTCCCGGGCCACCGACAACCGCCACTCGCGCAGCGCGTCGAAGAGCTCGACGTCGGCCGGTCCCGTCAGCTGGGCACGCGCCTGCCCGCGCTGCGTGCGGCTCGATCCGGAACGCCTGCCGCCACGGCCGTCGTCGGGCCAGATGCCGTCGAGGAACCGGGTCCGCTTGCGCGTCGCCCGGCCGCCAGGGTTGCGCGAACGCGCGTAGGAGAGCTCCAGGTGCTCGCGCGCGCGGGTGATGCCGACGTAGAGCAGCCGACGTTCCTCGGCGACGCCCTCGTCCGTCTCGGCGAGGGAGATCGGCATCAGCCCCTCGTTCATCCCCGCGAGGAACACCGCGTCCCACTCGAGGCCCTTCGCCGCGTGCAACGACGCCAGCGTGACGCCGTCGACCGTCGGAGCATGCTGGGCGGAGGCCCGCTCGGCGAGCTCGTCGACCAGACCCTGCAGGGTGGCGGGAGCGTCCTCGGGTGCGGCCGCGGCGACGTCGTCGGCGAGCCCCACGAGCGCCTGCATCGCCTCCCAGCGCTCGCGCGTGGCGCCGCGGGCCGCCGGCGGCTTCTCGGCCCAGCCCGCGGAGAGCAGGACGTCGCGGACCTGCTCGGGCATCGGCTGCTCCGGGTCGGAGGACCTCGCGGCGCCACGCAGCAGCACGACCGCGTCGCGCACGTCCTTGCGCTGGAAGAAGCGGGCGCCGCCGCGCACCTGATAACTCACGCCGGCGTCCGACAGCGCGGACTCGAACGCCGCCGACTGCGCGTTGGTGCGGTACAGCACCGCGATCTCGCTGGACCGTACCCCGTCGGCGACGAGCCGCGCCGCGCGCGCGGCGATCCCCGCCGCCTCCGCCTCGTCGTCGTCGTAGGTCGTGAAGGACACCGGCGGGCCGGCCGGGCGCTGGGCGAGGAGCTCGAGCGCACCCGTGACGCGGCCGCGCCGCAGGACGTCGTTGGCGAGGTGCACCACCTGCGGCGTGGAGCGGTAGTCCCGGACCAGGCGCACGACCTGGGCGTCGCGGTAGGTGCGCGTGAAGTCCAGCAGGTAGTGCGGCGTCGCCCCGGTGAACGAGTAGATGGTCTGCGACGGGTCTCCCACGACGCAGAGCTCCTTGCGCCCGCCGAGCCACTGGTCGAGGAGGAAGTGCTGCAGCGGCGAGACGTCCTGGAACTCGTCGACCACGAAGTGCCGGTACTGCGAGCGCACCTGGTCACCGATGTGCGGGTGCGAGCCGAGCATGTCGGCCAGCATGAGCAGGACGTCCTCGAAGTCGATGACGCCGCGCTCGGTCTTGACGTCCTCGTACGCGGCGATGAGGCGCGCGACCGTCTGGTGGTCGAACCCCGACGGTGCCGGCCGGTCGTCCGTGGCGGCGGCCTTGACGTAGTCCTCCGCCGTCACGAGGGAAACCTTCGCCCACTCGACCTCGCTCGAGAGGTCACGCACGGCGACCCGGTCGACGCTCGCGCCGATGCGACGGGCCGCCTCCGCCACCGCGGGGGCCTTGTGCTCGAGGATCTGCGGCGGCGCACCGCCGACCACCCGCGGCCAGAAGTAGCCCAGCTGGCGCAGCGCCGCCGCGTGGAAGGTGCGGGCCTGCACGCCGACCACGCCGAGCTCACGCAGGCGGGTGCGCATCTCCCCCGCCGCCCGCGCGGTGAACGTCACGGCCAGGACCGACGTCGGCGGGTAGGCACCCGTGCGCACGCCGTAGGCGATGCGGTGCGTGATCGCCCGCGTCTTGCCGGTCCCCGCGCCCGCGAGCACGCACACCGGACCGGCCAGGGCCAGCGCGACCTCGCGCTGCTCGGGGTCCAGCGCGTCGAGGATCGCGTCGGGATGAAGCGGGGCGTCCGGGGAGTTGGTCAGTACTGGCATCGTCTGCGATTGTCGCAGGCGTCGCCGACACGCACACCGCGCTATCCACAGGAGGCCCGCATGACCGCCCGTCCCGCCCTGCCCGACCTCGGCACCGTCACCATGTACTCGACCACCTGGTGCGGCTACTGCCGGACGTTGCGCACGCAGCTGGACTCCGCGGGCATCGGGTACACCGTGATCGACATCGAGGAGCAGCCGGAGACGGCGGAGTACGTCGAGCAGGTCAACGGTGGCAACCGGACGGTGCCCACCGTCGTCTTCCCGGACGGCTCGGCCGCGACCAACCCGTCCCTCGCGGACGTCAAGGCCGCCCTGGCCGGCTGACGCGGGCCAGCCACCGGGCCCGTCACCAGGAGCCGGGCAGCCTCGCGCCGAACCACTCCTCGATGAGCGCCCGCGCGATGGAGTGCCGGCCCGGCAGACCGACCTCGCCCACGGACGCGGCCGCCGACAGCTCCGGCCGGGTGAACCACCGCGCGTCGGTGACCTCCTCGTCGTCGGTCCGCACCGCCGTCGCCACGGCCCGCGCCCGGAACCCGAGCATGAGCGACGCGGGGAACGGCCACGCCTGGCTGCCGCGGTAGACCACGTCCTCGAGCGACGTGCCGACGACCACACCCGTCTCCTCCGCGACCTCCCGGCGCACCGTGTCCTCCATCGCCTCGCCCGCCTCCACGAAGCCCGCCAGCGTCGAGAAGCGCCCCGCCGGCCAGGTCGCGGCATGGCCCAGCAGCAGGCGGTCGTCGTCGTCGACGACCGCCATGATGACGGCAGGGTCGGTGCGCGGGTAGGTGTCCCGCGCCTCGACCGGGCAGTGGCGCGCCCAACCGGCCTGGACGACGGCGGTCGGCCCGCCGCAGCGTCCGCATCTCCGGTGCGTCGCATGCCAGCCCGCCAGCGCGACCGCCTCCACCGACAACCCGTGGACCAGCCCCGCCCCTGGTTCACCGGCGGCGAGCGCGTCGACCTGGGCCTGCGCGATCTCCCGCAGCCCGGACCAGCCCGCCGCGCCGCGCGGGGGCGGGGGGTCGCCGTCCTCCGGCAGGACGAGCGCGAGGTGGGCCGCGCCGTCCGACTCCCCCAGGAAGAGCCACAGGCCGTCCGGTTGTCCCGGCGCCGGGAGCAGCGCGGCTCGGGGAATGTCGCGCCCGACGGCGGCGAGCCGCCCGCGATGGACCACCAGCACCCCGGTGGTCGGGTCGGCGCGCAGCCGCTCCACGAGCCCCGGTTCCGCACGGCGGTGGGCGGCGCGATCGTGCGCCGTGCGGGAGAAGGGCAGGTCGAGAGGGTTCACGGCACGACGCTACGTCACCTCGTCTCGACCGCATGCCAGCGTGCTTCTCCTCGCGGGCCGCTCGGCCGGCATCGTCACGGTCGACTTCCGCCACTCGTCGTCGCCCGACCGCCTGGTGGGCTTGGCCGGCGGCCGTGGCGATCTGCCTGATCACGGTGCCTTTCGTGGCTGGCTGGAGCCAGCAGGTCTGACGCGCGGCGCCCGTCGGCCGGCCGGACACGCCCGGCGACGCAGCGACGCAGGGGCCCGCAGCCGCACTACGGTGGGCCTGTGCCCCGCAGCCAGCTCGCCCTCGCCGCGTTGTCGACGGCCGCCGTCCCCGGCCTCGACGCCCGGACCGTGCGGCGCGACGACGTGCCCGGGGACTACGACGTCGCGATCGTGACGACCGGTTCCGGCGAGGAGTGGATGGTGCGAGCGCCGACCACGGCACTGGCCGGAGCCGCCCTCGAGGCCGAGATCGAGCTGCTCGAGTCGCTCCACCTCTACGTCGACGCCGGGGTGCTGCCCTTCGCGGTGCCGCGGTTCGCCGGCTCGGCGCTGCTGCCCGAGGGTGGCCGCGCCGTCGTCCACGAGCGGCTGGGCGGCTCGCCGCTGGACATCGCTGCGCTGCGTCCCGGGCCCGGCCTGGCAGCCGACCTCGGACGGACGCTCGCCGCGGTCCACGAGCTGCCCGCCGCCGTCGTCGAGGCGTGCGGGCTCCCGTCCTACACGTCGGCCGAGTACCGCGAGCGCCGGCTCGTGGAGCTCGACGAGGCCGCCGCCACGCGGCGGGTCCCGAGCGCCCTGCTGCGTCGGTGGGAGACGGCGCTGGAGGACGTGAGCCTGTGGCGCTTCCAGCCGGTGGTGGTGCACGGTGACCTCGCCCCGGACCAGGTGCTCGTCTCGGGCAACCGGGTGACGAGCATCAGCGGCTGGTCCGACGCCCGCGTCGCGGACCCTGCGGACGACCTCGCCTGGCTGCTCGCCGCCGCCCCGCCGGAGTGCGTGGACGCGATCATGGAGGCCTACCAGCTCCGGCGTACCGAGCTCACCGACCCGCGCCTCGTGGACCGCGCGCTGCTGGTCAGCGAGCTGGCGCTGGCGCGATGGCTCATGCACGGCGTGCGCCGCCGGCTCCCCGACGTCGTCGCCGACGCCGAGTCGATGCTGGCGGACCTGGACGAGGCGACCCGCGAGGACACCCCCGCCTGACTCCTCGCACGAGGCACTCGCGCGCAGCGGAACCGCAGCCTCAGGCGAGAGAGCACCGCCTGAGGCGCTGCCTCATCAGCGCCCTGGGCGAGACCTCCAGAAGCCCGGAACGTACCGGTCCCCGCGGTGGTGTCCCTCGACCCACGTCCTCCCGTCCGGATCGTCTTGCTTCCGGTCCTCGGGCACCAGAGTGCGCAGGTCCCGGAGCACGTCAGCGCTTCGGGTCGCAGCGCGGTCGACGAACCCGTCACCAGCGGATGCTCCGACCACCCTTCGCGCACCGCCGACGGCGTCGTGCACGGCATCCGGCAGACCTTGGGCCAACGCGCGGACCCGTTCGATGAACCAATCCGCCTCGACACCCAGGTCCGCGGCCGCTCGCACGAGGTGCCTCGCTCCGATCGCCCGGAGCCGGTACTCGCCTCCCAGCTTCATCGCCAGCCTGCTCTTGAACCGCACCTCGTGCGGATCCAGCAGGAGCGCGGCGCTGATCACGTCGTACAGCGGCGCGAATGCTGTCGAGGACCCGGCATGCAGCAGTGCGAAGTTCTTCGCGTGAGCGTCCGTGCCCGCCGCCACCCAGTTGAAGGCGACGGCGGACGCGAACTGTTCGCGCGCATCGGCCAGTCGGCGTCGGTCGACCGCGGTGTCGAGCGTGTCGGCCAGCTCACGGACCGAGGGACCACCGTCAGCCTCGTACTTGCTTGCGCGCCACAGGCCTCGCGCCTGACACATGTCCTCCTGGTGCAGGCGGCTGATGGTGCCGTCGTCTCGCACGATGCGGTCGAATCGACGCACGATGACCGCCGCCTGCTCCTCAAAGGTCTCGAGGTGGGTCTCGGCGACACGCAGACCGAGCTGCTGCGCGGCACGCATCGTCACGTGTTCAGCCAGGTCGCTGCCCTCGAGTCCGGCGATACCCACCTTGACGATGTGCGTACTCGGCATGCGCCCCGTCGGCTGGTGCCAGGACCCGTCGACGCGCGTCAGTGCGAACTTGCCCTGCTGTCCACCGAGGGAGAAGCGCCCGCCGTGCTCGTCGAACGTCCAGGCGCTGTCGTCTGCGTGCAGGGTGCGCAGGTGTCGGGCGATGTCTCCCTCGTTCAGCGCCACGACCGCGCCCTCCGCGGTGGGATCCTCACCCTCAGGCAGCACCTGGACCGCTCCGGCGCAGTCGGCTCCCATGCGCTCCAGCAGCCCGAAGACGGTCGGGCGCCGCAGCTCCAGGTCGGCGGCCCAGCGCTGCCGGACGTCGTCGTTGTCGGGAAGGAGGTTGTCGAACCACGGGCCGGCGGCATCGCTGCCGTGGTACTCCTGCGTGCGAGGCATCGACACGCTCAGCGCGGGAGCCGCCCGTCGGTGCCGGTACTCGGACGTGTAGCGGAACTCGATACTGCCGTCACGGCGGCGCTCGAGCGCGCCGGCACGCAGCCCGTTCAGCCAGACAGCGAGGTGATCAGCCATGCGTGGCGGCCAGGACCAGATCCAGGTCGGGCTCGCCCTCGTCGGGGCTGACGTCCACGAGAAGGTCGACCGTCCGCAGCGCGTCGAGCATCAGATCCAGTCGAGAGGTCGGGGACCCGGCCTCGGCCGAGATGACCCACTGGCGCGACGTAGCGATGCGGCCGGCGAGCTCCGCCTGCGTCATGCCGGCCCGCTTTCTGGCCTCACGCAGCAATCGCCCCAGATCCTCTGCCGTCGAGACGAGCACGATCGCCACCTCCATAAAATGTCAACCAGCGATGACATTCTTGCCAATGTCACCGCTGATTAACACTAGCAGAGATGTCAGGCGTGAATAACATGTGCTGCCTACGAGCCGCTGACCAGGGCCTCCAGGCCCGCCTCGTCCAGCAGCTCGACCGGCCGCACCGTCGTACCGGAGGCCACGTACACGAAGGCCGCGCTCACCTTCTCCACGGGCAGGCCGGACCAGCGGGCCCAGGCCAGCCGGTAGGCGGCGAGCTGCACCTCGCGCTGGGCGCGGTCGGCCGGCTCCCGTGGTTCGCGGCCCGTCTTCCAGTCCACGACGACGACGGCGGGCGGCTCGCCCGGCGCCGGTGGCGGAGCGTCGGGGTCGACGAACACGGCGTCCATACGTGAACGCACCATCACCCCGGCGATCGGCGTCTCGACGTCCTGCTCGATCGCGACCGGGGTGAGCGCGGCCCATGGCGTCTGCTCGAACCGGGTGCGCAGGTCCGCCAGCGCCAGGTCGGTCGCGACGTCGAGCTCGTCCGCACCCGGCATGTCCTCGACGTCCATGAGCGAGGCCGAGGAGTAGAACTGCTCGACCCAGGCGTGGAACAGGGTGCCGCGCCGGGCGTGCACCGTCGGTTCGTTCGGCACAGGGCGGCGGAGCTGCCGGGCGAACTCGTCCCGGTCTCGGGCCAGGCGCACCAGCCCCGACGCCGAGACGTGCGCGGGCATCTCCACCGACGGCTCGTCACGCTCGCCGCGCTCGGCCAGCAGGATGCGGGCGAGCTCGACCAGGTCGTGCCCGGCACCGTCGAGCAGCACACCGTCCGCGGGGGCCGCCCCCGAACGGGCGGCGGCGGCCACCTGCTCCGCGGTCTCGCGCAGCACCTCGCGCGGGGCCCCTCCTCGTCCCTGGTCCGCGCCGGCCGACACGGTGCTGGAGTCCGGGGTGCCGTCGTCAGGCACGTCGGGCGCCGACTCCCGCGCCGGCCAGACGTCCGTCCGCTCGACGTCGTCGCGGGGGTTGGAGATCTCCGCGTCGGGCGCCGGTACCCAGCCCGTGGCGTCGACGAGCCCGGCCTCGGCGAGCTCGGCCAGGAACGGTGACACGCGCCGCGGGCGGGAGCCCGTACCCCACCAGTGCGCGGTGCAGAACAGCTCACGCCGGGCGCGGGTGAAGGCGACATAGGCGAGACGACGCTCCTCCGCGAGCTGGTGAGCCCCGCAGTCGAGCCGGAACTCGTCGCGCCGAGCCACCAGGTCCTTGGTGTCGGTGGCCGCCTCGAACCGGAAGACCGGCAGGTCGTGAGCGTCCCCGCGCAGGTGGTACGGCAGCTCGCCGAGCCCCGTGAGCCAGCCGCTGCTCGTGCGCCCCTTCGACGTCTCCGCCTGGGTGGGGAAGATGCCGTCCACGAGGCCCGGCACCGCGACCACGTCCCACTCCAGGCCCTTGGCGGCGTGCGCGGTGATCACCTGGACCGCGTCCGGGTCGGGCTCGCGGACGGGCATGTCGAGCCCGCGCTCCTGGTCACCGGCCACACCCAGCCAGGCGAGGAACGCGCCGAGGGTCGCGACGTCGGCCGACTGGGCGAAGCTCGCCGCGACGTCCCGGAAGGCGTCGAGGTGCTCGCGGCCCCGGCGGCTGATCCCCTCGGCGGCGGGCGCACCGCCCGGCCCGGCGCTGACGGCGCTCGCGAGCATCTCGGCGGTGGCCACCTCGACGTCGAGGCCCAGCGCGCGCTCCGCGGCCACGACGAGCTCGGGCAGCGACAGGTAGGTCAGCGAGCGCAGCTCGCGCAGCAGGCGGGCGAGCGCAGTCAGCCGGGTGTGGCCGTCGGGCGTGAGGACCCGGCCGTCGCGAGCGGGCCGGCCCGGCTCGGGCAGGTCGTCGAGCGCGTCGACGATGGACCGGTGGTCGACGACGTCACCCTCGACGACCTGTGCGTGCTCGTCGTGGAGCCCCGGTTCCGACGGGACCGCCTCGGCGTCGGCCGAGGCCCGTCGGCGAGGCGCATCACGCCGCGCGAGGTCGGCTGCCCACGAGCCGAGGGCGTGCAGGTCGGCGGCACCGAGGTTGACCCGGGGGCCGGTGAGCAGGCGGAGCAGCGAGTCGCCGCGGGACGGGTCGTGCACGGCCTCGAGCAGCGCGACGACGTCCACCACCTCCGGCGTGGTGAGCAGGCCGCCGAGCCCCACGACCTCCACCGGCAGCCCGCGCCGGCGCAGCGCCGTCTCCAGGGCGGCGAACTGCGAGCGGGCGCGGCACAGCACGGCCGCGGTGACCCGGTCGGAGCCGTCGGGTCGGGTGGCGCGCCGCCACCGGGCAGCCACGAAGTCCGCGACGGACTCCGCCTCCTCCTCCAGGGTGGCGGCCACGTGGGCCGTCACCGCTCCGGTGCCTGCGCCGGGCCGCAGGTCGAGCGGCGGCACCCGGACCGCCGTCGTCGGCCCCGCCTCATCGCGGAGCGGGGCCGAGGCGACGTTGGCGGCGGCCAGCACCGCGGCGTCGTTGCGCCACGACGTGCTGAGGTAGCGCACCGCGGCGGCGCCTCCGTCGGCGTGGGCGAACCGCTGCGGAAACCGCGCCAGGCCCGACGCCGAGGCGCCGCGCCAGCCGTAGATCGACTGGTGCGGGTCTCCGACGGCGGTCACGGCGTGCCCCGCGCAGAACAGTCCGGCAAGCAGCTCCACCTGGGCGAACGACGTGTCCTGGTACTCGTCGAGCAGCACCACCCGGTACCTGGCACGCTCAGCGGCACCGACCGCAGGGACGGTACGGGCCAGCTCGGCGGCGAGCGACACCTGGTCGCCGAAGTCCAGGGAGTCGCTGTGCCGCTTGCGCCGCCGGTACTCGGCGACCAGTCCCAGCAGCCGCGACCGTTCGGCCACGGACCCGATGAGCTGGTCGACATCCTTGGTGCGGGCACGCTGCCTCGGCCCGGGCGGAAGGGAGTCGAGCCGGACCACGACGTCGTCCAGCGCCTCGCGCGCCTCGTCCACGTCGAGCAGGTGTTCCCCGAGGGCACCCGACAGGGACAGCACCGCACCGACGACGGTGCTCACCGCCTTGTCGGTGCCGAGGTCGCCGTCCCAGGACTCCACAACCTCGGCCGCCAGCTGCCACTGATTGGCCTCCCCGAGCAGCCGGGACCCGGGCTCGACGCCGAGGCGCAGGCCGTGGTCCGCGACCAACGAGGCGGCATAGGCGTTGTAGGTGGCGATCGTGGGGCGGGCCAGCAGGTCCAGGTCGGCCGCAGACCGGCCCTGGGCGCGCGCGAGCTGCCCGAGCCGTGACTGCACGCGGGAGGAGAGCTCCCCCGCGGCCTTGCGGGTGAACGTCAGCCCGAGGACCTCCTCCGGCTCCACGAGCTCGTTCGCGATGAGCCAGACGACCCGTGCCGCCATCGTCTCCGTCTTGCCCGACCCGGCGCCGGCGACGACGAGCACCGGCTCGAGCGGCGCCTCGATGACGGCGACCTGCTCGTCCGTCGGGGCAGGCCGGCCGAGCAGACCGGCGATGTCCCGCGCCGAGAGCCGGGGCCGCGCAGGCTCCTCGACGGCACCGCTCGACGGCCCGGGCGGGCCGGGCTCGTCCAGCTCCGGGAACCCGAGCTGGACGCTGCGCGGCTCGGTGCCGAGCGCCGACCAGTCGAGACCGCCGAGCTGATCGGCGCCTTGCTCGGCGCCGTGCTCGGCGCCGTCCCGCCGCTCGGCACCGCGCGCCGGCTCCGGGACGTGCGGGGTGGTCACGAGATCACGCTCCGTCCCTCGGTCTGCACGGGGCAGCTGCGCCGCACCGGGCACATGCCGCACAGGTCGTTCTCCCGGGCGGTGAACGCCGAAGCCGCCATCGTGTCCGCGGCCTGTTCGACGAGCGAGCGCGCCCAGCTCGACCCGTCCGCACCGGGCTCCAGCGCACCCTGCCCGCGCACCGTGGGCCCCTTGGTCGGGGTGCCGACGAAGACCAGCCGCGCGCCGGCGCTGCGCGTCCCCTCCGGCAGGTCCAGGGCACCGTCGGTGACGGCGAGCTGATAGGCGCCGAGCTGCGGGTTCTCCGCCGCCTTGTCCTTCGACGGCGCGCTGCGCCCCGTCTTGAGGTCGGCGACGGTCACGGCGTCCTCGCCGTCGGCCTCGACCCGGTCGATCTTCCCGCGCAGGCGCGCCCGGCCCAGCGTCAGGTCGAAGGCCGGCTCGACCAGCACCGGCTCCCCGGAGTCCTGGTAGTACTCGGCCAGGCGCGCCACCATCTCGTCGGCCCGACGGCGCAGCTGGCGGCTGGGCCAGCCCTCCGGCAGGGCGAGCTCGGGCCACCGCCGGTCGAGCTCGGCACGCAGCACGCTCAACGAGGCCTTCGGGTGCTCCTCCGCGATGCTGTGCACGAGCGTGCCGAGGGTCTGGTGGGTCGCGTCGGGCGCCGTCCCGCCCGCCGACTCGAAGGCCCACCGCAGCGCGCAGGTGGTGACCGTGTCGACCTTGGACGGCGAGACCACGACCTCGTCCTCCGGCCCCCACAGCGCCGCGTCGCTGGAGACGTGCGCCACGCCGTACCAGGTGCGCGGGTCGGCCTCCGGCACACCGGCGTCGGCAAGCCGCGCCAGCAGCGCGGCCGCGGTCTCGGCGCGCGGGTCCGTGCCGCCGTCGGCCGTGTCCGGACGCGCGGTCGCGGACCGCACGAGCTCGGCCCGCGCGGCGGCCACGACGCCCCGCAGGTCCAGCGGCGGCCCCACCGCGGCACGTCGCGGGTCGGGGCCGTCGACGGCGTCCGCGTCACGGGGCGACACCAGGTCGCAGAAGACGGAAGGGCTGTCCTCGGCATCCTCGACGGCCGTGACGAGCAGCCGGCGGCTCGGCCGGGAGACGGCGACGGCGAACGCCCGCAGCTCGTCCGCGAGCACCTGACCGCGGGCCTCCTTGCCGACGCCGTGCGCATCCTGCGCGCGTCCCGCGAGCAGCTCGACGAGCGCCTGGGACCCGAGCAGCGAGTCGCGCAGCCGCAGGTCCGGCCAGACCCCGTCCTGCACGCCGGCCACCACCACGACGTCCCACTCGCGCCCGGCGGCCCCGGCCGGGGTCAACGCCTCGACGGCACGGGCACCGGTGGCCGCGGCGGCGAGGGAGTCGGCGGGCAGGTCCTGCGAGGCGAGGTAGTCGACGAAGGCTCCCACCGACGCGCCCGGCATGCGCTCGACGTACGTCTCGGCTGCACGGAACAACGCGAGCACCGCGTCGAGGTCGCGGTCCGCGCGCACGCCGGCCGGCCCGCCCGCGAGCGCCATGTCGCGCCACCGTTCCGCCAGGCCGGTCGCCGCCCACACGGCCCACAGCACCGTCTGCGCCGTCGCGCCGTCGACCGCCGCGGCCTCGCGCCCCGCAGCCAGCACCCGCGCGACCGCGACCGGGCCGCGACGGACCGTGGACGGCAGCGTCGCCGCCCGAGCCGGATCACCCAGGACCTCCACGAGCAGCGCGTCGGACGACCGCCCGCCCCCGCCCGACAGCTCCTCGGAGCGCAGCGCACGGCGCAGCCGACGCAGGGACACCGCGTCGAGCCCGCCGATCGGGGACGTGAGCAGCAGCGCCGCGGTCTCGGCGTCGAGACCGGGCACAAGGTGCGCCGCGGCCGACGGCGGCACGTCGTCGATCATCTCGGCGTCCGGCACCTCGAGGTCGGACGCCTCGGACGAGGTACCTCCGGCCGCGGCGTCGCCGTGGTGTGCGGAGGTCGGCCGCAGCTCGGCGAGCATCCGGTCCAGCCCGCCCGGCCCCGTGCACACGCGTAGAGCGGCGAGCAGGGGGACGACGGCGGGCTCGTCACGCAGCGGCACGTCCGAGCCGAGCAGCGCCACCGGCACCGAGGCCGCGACGAGGTCACGGCGCAGCGCGGCGAGCCGGTCGCCGCTGCGCGCGAGGACCGCCATCCGCTCCCACGGCGTGCCGTGCAGCAGGTGCTCGGCACGCAGCTCGCGGGCGATGTGGGCCGCCTCCTGGGCGGTGCCCGCGAGGACGGCGACGTCGGCCCGCGCCGCACGGGGCGTCGGGACCGGCCCGTCGTGCAGGTCGTCACCGACCGGGGCGTCGCCGTCGTGCTCCGCGCCCTGCGTCGGGTCCGGCCGCGGTGCCGCACCGCGGTGCAGGGCGCCCGACACCGTGGCGACGCGCGACGTGATCGCGCGCGTCACCTCGCGGAGCCGGTCCGGCTGGCGCCACGCCGTGCTCAGGACGACGGTGCGGGCGTCGAAGGCACCCGTCTCGCCGGGCCGGGCGGCGGCCCGCCCGACCAACGCCGGCGCCGCACCGCGGAAACCCTGTACGGCCGCATCAGGGTCGGCGAGCAGCACGAGCCGCGCCCCGGCGTCGTGCAGGGCACCGAGCAGGCGCGCGGTCGCGACGGTCGACTCCTGGTGGTCGTCCACCACCACGAGATCCCAGGTGGGTGCGGCCGTGCCGGGCACGTCCCACGTGGCCAGCGTGTGGGCGGCCTCGTCGACCACGACGGCCGGGTCGTAGCGCGCACCCGCGTCGGGCGTGCCGAGCCGCAGGGCCGTGACGTCCAGGTACTCCTCGTAGAGGCGGGCGACCAGGCGCCACTCGGGGCGCTCGTGGCGGCGCCCCAGCTCGTCCAGGTCCACGGGTGCCAGCCCGCGCTCGGCGGCACGCATCAGGAGGTCCCGCAGCTCCTGGCGCAGACCGCGCAGTCCGAGCGACTCCTCGGGCAGCCCGTCCGGCAGCGGCAGGGGCGCCCCCTCCCCGGCCAGGTGCCCCGCCAGGAGCTCCGCGAGCACCAGGTCCTGCTCCGGCCCCGAGACCAGGGTGGGCGGCGGCTCGCCGAGGGCGGCCGCACGTGTGCGCAGCACCGAGAACGCCGCCGAGGCGGCCGTGCGCACCATCGGGGCACCGATCGTCCGCCCGGCGGCGGCGGCCACCTCGTCCCGCAGGCGCGCCGCCGAGCGCCGGGTCGCAGCGAGCACGAGAACCCGGGACGGCTCGGTCCCCGACGCGATCGCCCGCACCGCCACCTCCCGCGCCACCGTCGTCTTGCCGGAACCTGGCGCCCCCACCACCAGCGTGGCCGGGCCGCGGAGCGCCGTCGCCACCGCCGTCTGCTGCGACTCGTCCAGCACGACGGCGGCCCCGGCGGTCTGCGCGGGGGCCGGCGGCGCGAGGCGGACGGTGGCGGTGGCTGTCACGGGTGAGATTCGATCACGCGCCACCGACAGGCTCGGCCGCCCGTCCGTTCACCCTGCGCGGACGATGCCGCCAGGAGCCACCGCCGTGCATAGGATCGTGGCAGCCCGTCCACCCGGCGCCGCAGGCTGCGGCGCCACGCGCGAAGGAGTCAACGTGGAGATCACGATCGGTGTGCAGAACCTGAGCCGCGAGCTGGTCGTCGAGACCGACCAGAGCGCCGACGACGTCGCCAAGGCGGTCCGCAAGGCACTCGACGGAGCTTCCGCGCTCGAGCTCAAGGACGCCAAGGGCCGCCTGATCATCGTGCCGTCCGCGACCATCGGGTACGTCGAGATCGGCAGCGGCGAGCAGCGCCCGGTCGGCTTCGGGAGCCTCTGAGCCCGACAGCAGCTGAGCCTCGGCAGCACGAGCGCACGACGCGGCGACGGCCCGGCGATCGAGATCGCCGGGCCGTCGGCCGTCCTGAGCAGCGGCCGACGGCCGTCTCGGGCCGTCGCTAGGCCGCGAGCCGCATCCGGTCCATGCGGCGCGTGTGCTCCCCCGTCAGCCGCGCCACCAGCCAGGACCGGACGGCGCCCTCGGCCTCCCGGCCCGCGGGCAGGTCCGCGCCCAGCCGGGCGGCCGCCTCGGCACCGAGCACGACCAGCTCCGGACGCCGGCCGAGCAGGACGGTGACCATGCCGAGCGCCTCGCCGACCACCCGCCGACCCCACAGCGCGAGCCGGGAGGCGAGCACCTCGTCGGCCGCCGCCATACGGGCCAGCAGCCAGATCGCCTCGGCGTCGGCCCCGGCGTCGGCCCCGGCCTCCGGTCCCGGGGCGGGCCGCTCGAGGACCTTGCGCACCGCCCGGCCGCGCGACCCGTCGAGGCCACCCGCCACGATCCGGCAGAAGTCCTGCGCGACGCCGTGGCCCACGACGCCCTTGAGCAGGCCCTCGGCCCAGGCGTCCGTGCGGGTACGGGCGTCGAAGTCGGCGAGCACGTCGTCGAAGGGCTCCATGACCGCCGCTCCCACCACGCCGGGCACGACGCCGTCGTCGGCGCTCACCAGCGCGAAGAGCGCGCGCTGCCGGGCCAGCGCCCGGTCGGCGCCGTCGGCCAGCGCCTGCCGGGTCGCGAGATCCGGCGCGTCGACCGAACGTGCGGCCAGCAGGCCGAACTCCGCGAGCTCGGTGTAGGCCGCGAGGCCCACGAGCTCGACGACCGGTGCGGGGACGGTGGGGTCGACGCCGGCGGCGGTGCGGGGGCTCATCACCGGACCAGGATAGGCGGCGGCGTGACCGACGCCTCCCGCCGGTCGGTGTGCGTTCGGATACGATGGTGTGGTACTTCGGTTGCCCGGTCGTCTCGATGCTGACCCGCCGCGCTCACCGCGCGATGTACTTCCGCGATCGGCTGCCGACCACCTCGGCGCTGCGTGCGACCCGCGGCAAGCCCTCTGGGCAGCCCTCGCGGTCCGTCGCGCCGACGACATGCGAAGGCACCACGTGACCACCACAGACATCACTCCGGACGGCGCCGCAGACGCCACGGCCGGAGCCGACCCGTCGACCGACGAGCCCGACTACTCGTCCGCCTCGGCCATCCAGGCCCAGGACGTCAGCTTCGCCGACTTCGGCGTTCGCGAGGAGATCGTCCGCGCGCTCGGCGACTCCGGCATCACCCACCCCTTCCCGATCCAGGCGATGACCCTCCCGGTCGCCCTGCAGGGCCACGACATCATCGGCCAGGCCAAGACCGGTACCGGCAAGACCCTCGGGTTCGGCGTGCCGCTGCTGCACCGCGTCATCGCGCCCGGCGAGACCGGCTACGACGAGCTGCCCGCACCCGGCAAGCCGCAGGCGCTCGTCGTCGCTCCGACCCGCGAGCTCGCCTCGCAGGTGGCGCGCGACCTCGAGACCGCGTCCAAGCACCGCACGGTCCGGATCGTGCAGATCTACGGCGGCCGTGCGTACGAGCCCCAGATCGAGACCCTCAGCACAGGTGTCGAGGTCGTCGTCGGCACGCCGGGCCGCATGGTCGACCTGCTCAACCAGGGCCACCTGAACCTGACCCGCGCCGCGACCGTCGTGCTCGACGAGGCGGACGAGATGCTCGACCTCGGGTTCCTGCCCGACGTCGAGAAGATCCTGTCCCGCACCCCCGCCGTGCGCCACACGATGCTCTTCTCGGCCACCATGCCCGGCCCGGTCGTGTCCATGGCCCGTCGCTACATGTCGCAGCCGACGCACATCCGCGCGGCCGACCCGGACGACGAGGGCGCCACCGTCAAGAACACCCGCCAGGTGGTCTACCGCGCCCACGCCCTGGACAAGGTCGAGGTCCTGGCCCGCATCCTGCAGGCGGAGGGCCGCGGCCGCACGATCGTGTTCGCCCGCACCAAGCGCACCGCCGCGAAGGTCTCCGACGAGCTGCGCACCCGCGGTTTCGCCGCCGGCGCCATCCACGGCGACCTCGGCCAGGGCGCCCGCGAGCAGGCCCTGCGCGCGCTGCGGCACGGCAACATCGACGTGCTGGTGGCGACCGACGTCGCGGCCCGCGGCATCGACGTCACCGACGTGACGCACGTCGTCAACTACCAGTGCCCCGAGGACGAGCGCACCTACCTGCACCGCATCGGACGCACCGGCCGCGCGGGCAACAAGGGCACCGCGATCACGTTCGTCGACTGGGACGACGTCCCCCGCTGGCAGATGATCGACCGCACGCTCGACCTCGGTCACCCCGAGCCGGTGGAGACCTACTCGTCCTCGCCGCACCTGTTCAGCGAACTCGGCATCCCTGAGGGCACCAAGGGCCGTCTGCCGAAGGGCGCCCAGAGGCTCGGCGGCCTCGACGCGGAGGAGCTCGAGGACCTCGGCGAGACCGGCAAGCGCACCGCCGGAGACCGCGACGGCGGTCGTGGCGGTCGTGGCGGTCGTGGCGGGCGTGGCGGGCGCGACGGCGGGCGCGACGGCGGGCGCGACGGCGGCCGTGGCGGCCAGGGCCGCGGCCCTCGCACCGGCGAGAACCGGCGCTCGGGCGGTCAACGGTCCGAGAACCGGGGGTCCGACGGCGGCACGCGGCCCGACGACAAGCCTGCCGGCGAGGGCTCCGGCGAGGGCCAGCGCCGTCGTCGGCGTCGTCGTCGCAACCCCAGCGGCGGCTCGGGCGAGGGCCAGCAGGACTGAACCGGCACGACAGGTGGGGCCGGCGATCTCGCAAGATCGCGGGCCCCACCTGTGTGCTGTCGGTGCCGTCCCCTAGCCTGCGAGCATGCAGCTCACCTTCACCGCGCCCCTGTGGCAGTGGAAGGCCCGGCAGGACGACGCATGGTGGTTCGTCACCGTGCCGCCCGACGAGTCGGACGCCCTGGCCGACCTGCCGCTCCCACCCCGGGGGTTCGGCTCGATCCGGGTGCGCGTCACGGTGGGCGGCACCACCTGGAGCACGTCGGTGTTCCCCTCCTCGGAGGAGAACGGCTACGTGCTGCCCATGAAGCAGGCCGTCCGCCGGGCCGAGGGCCTGGAGCCGGACGCCCCGGTCCACGTCACCCTCGAACCGCGCGACGTCTGAGCGCCTCGCCAACCCGGTCCGCCCCGCCTACCCCGTGCGCACGAACGCGAAGACCGCGTCGGCGATCTGCTGCACGGCGATCGCCGCGAGCAGGATGCCGGCGATCCGCGTGATGAGCGTGACCCCGGAGTCCCGCAGGACGCGGTGCAGCACGTCGGCGAAGCGCATCGCCAGGTAGAGGCTGACGTGCACCAGCACGATGGCCACCGAGAGCGCCACGATCGCCGGCACGCCCTCGTCCTCCGTGCGCGCCTGCTGGACGAACACCATGGTCGCCACGATGGCGCCGGGGCCGGCCAGGAGCGGCGTGCCGAGCGGCACCAGCGCCACGTTCGCGCCCGGCGTCGCGGCCGTCGCGTCGCCGGAGTCGAACTTCCCGGTCAGGAGCTGCATCGCGACGATGAGGAGCAGCAGACCCCCGGAGGCCTGCAGCGCCGCCAGCGAGATCCCCATGTACTGCAGGAGCTGCTGGCCGAACAGCGCGAAGACCACGATGACGCCGAACGCCACGGCGACGGCCTGCAGCGCCGCGCGGCTGCGCTGCTTGGCGCCCATCGTCGAGGTGAGCGCCAGGAAGACCGGGATGGTGCCGGGCGGGTCCATGATCACCCAGAGCGTCACGAACGCCTGCGTGAACAGCGTCAGGTCGATCACCTGGCTCACGGCCGCAGCACCTCCAGCCCGCCCCGTCGCTCGATCTCCGCCAGCACCGCGGGATCCGTCGTGTTCTCGCCGATCCGGTTGAGCTTGCCACCACCGTGGTAGTCGCTGGACCCGGTGGTCAGCAGGCCCAGCTCGGCGGCGATCTCCCGCAGGCGGGCGCGGTCCGCCTCGTCGTGGTCGCGGTGGTCCACCTCCAGCCCGGCGAGGCCTGCGTCCGCGAGCGCCGCCAGCGTCTCCTCGTCCACCACGCGGCCCCGCTTCCCGGCCCGCGGATGGGCCATGACCGGCACCCCGCCCGCGGCGAGGACCGCCCGGACGGCGTCCGCGGTGTCCGGGGCGTAGTGGGGCACGTAGTACGGGGCGCCCGGGTGCAGCATGGTCGCGAACGCCTCGTCGCGGTCGGCCACGACACCCGCCGCCACGAGCGCGTCCGCGAGGTGCGGACGCCCCACCGTGGCGCCGTCGTGCGTCTGGGCGACGACGTCCTGCCAGGTCACCGGGAAGTCCTCGGCCAGCCGGTCGGTCATCCGACGCGCCCGCATCAGCCGGTCGTCGCGGGTGCGGGTCAGCTCGGTCACGAGGGCCGGGTGCGCGGGGTCGTGCAGGTAGGCGAGCAGGTGGACGCTGATGCCGCCGTCGGGCGTCGCGCTCCGCGTGGAGATCTCCGTGCCGCGCACCAGGGCGACGCCCGTGCTCGCCACCGCCGCGGCCGCCTCGGCCCAGCCGCTGGTGGTGTCGTGGTCGGTGAGCGCCACGACCGCCAGGCCGGCAGCGGCGGCGGCCTCCAGGACCTGACGCGGCGTGTCCGTGCCGTCTGACGCGCGCGAGTGTGTGTGGAGGTCGATCACCCGGCAAGTGTACGGACGGCGATGCTCACAACGTCTCCACGGGGCCTGACGCGGCCGTCCGCCAGCGGTCCTCGACCACGCGCGACCATCGGAAGGATGGACCAGCACACCGATCCGGCACGGCACGACGCCCGCCCCCAGGACGGGCGGTCCACGGCTGCGCGCCCGGGCGTCGTGTTCGTCCACGGGATGCGGACGTCGTCGGCGATCTGGAGCTCCCAGGTGGACCATGTGCGGCGCGCCGGCCACGAGGCGGTGGCCGTCGACCTGCCCGCCCACGGCGCGCGCCGCGCCGAACGCTTCTCCATGGGGCGGGCGTTCGAGGTGATCGACGGCGCGGCGAGCTCGTTCCGCCCCGGCACCCCCGTCGTCGTCGTCGGCCTGTCCCTCGGCGGCTACACGTCGCTCGCGTGGGCCGCGCGCCGCACCCGTGCCGCGCCCGACGGCGACGCTCCACCCCTCGCCGGGGTCGTCGCCGCGGCCTGCACGGCCGATCCCCGGGGCAAGCCGGTGGCCCTCTTCCGCGACGCCGCCCGGCTCGCCGTCTCGGGGACGACGGCGGCCCGGCGGGCTGCTCTTCGCACCTGGCGCGCTCCGCTCGGGTGGGTCCGCAGCCGCCCCGGCGGCACGGACGTGCCCGCCGTCCACACCGGAGCGCCGGGCGGCGTGGTGGACGAGGCGTACCGGCCCGGCTGGGACGTCGTGACGGACGCGCTCACAGGGCTCGCCGGCCGGTCCTCCGTGGCGAACCTGCGCGCGATCCGGGCGCCCGTCTGGCTCGTCAACGGCGCCCGTGACCGCATGCGTCTCGAGGAGTCCCGACACCTGGCCGCCGCCGCCCGCGGCGCGCTCGTCGTGGTGCCCGACGCCGGGCACGACGTCAACACCGAGGCACCCGCGGCGTTCAACCACACCCTCTCCCGGGCGCTCGACGAGTTCGCCCGCCGGTGACCGCGCCTCGACCTGCGGTGCGCCGTCGACCCGCCGTGCGGCAGGTGGGAGACTGGACCGCATGAGCGACACCACCCCGGTCGACCAGACCAGCGACGACGCCGTCGAGGGCCGCGGGAGCAACCGTTCCCACCGTCCCGACTCCCGCGCGTTCAAGGACTTCATCACCTCGCAGTGGGGTCCGCGACCGGACCTCGGCGTGACGCCGGGCCGCGCGGTGCCCTTCACCGCCGAACGGCGCGCGAAGCTGTCCGCGCGCTTCCCCGGCACCCGCCTCGTGCTCCCCGCCGGTCCTCTCAAGCAGCGCTCCAACGACACCGACTACCGGTTCCGGCCCCACTCGGCGTTCGCCCACCTCACCGGGCTGGGCACCGACCAGGAGCCCGACGCCGTGCTGGTGCTGCACCCGGTGGCGCAGGGCGAGGGCGACCCGGGCGCGGACGGCGACGGGTCGAACCACCACGCGGTGCTGTACGTGCGTCCGCTGGCCCCGCGCAACACCGAGGAGTTCTACGCCGACGCCCGCTACGGCGAGTTCTGGGTCGGCGCCCGGCCGAGCCTCGACGACGTCACCACGCTGACGGGCATCGAGGCGCGGCACGTGGACGAGCTGCGCGAGGCGCTCGCCAAGGACGTCGGCGCGGACGGTGTGCAGGTCCTCGTGATCACCGAGGCCGACGAGGAGATCGCGGCACTGATCGAGGCGATCCGCACCGAGGCGGGCACCGAGGAGGACGCGTCGGACGAGACGCTCGCCGAGGCCGCCTCCGAGCTGCGCCTCGTCAAGGACGAGCTCGAGATCGAGCTCATGCGAGCCGCCGTCGGCCACACCGTCGAAGGCTTCGAGGCCGTGGTGCTCGCGCTGCCGCGCGCCGTCGAGCACCGCCGTGGGGAGCGGGTCATCGAGACCACGTTCGACGCCCACGCTCGCCTCGAGGGCAACACCGTGGGCTACGAGACCATCGCGGCCGCCGGCGAGCACGCCACCACGCTGCACTGGATCACCAACGACGGCGTGGTCCGGTCCGGGGACATGGTCCTGCTCGACGGCGGGGTCGAGGTCGACGAGCTCTACACGGCCGACGTGACCCGCACCCTGCCGGTCGACGGCGAGTTCACCGAGGTCCAGCGGCGCATCTACACCGCCGTCCTCGACGCCGCGGACGCCGCGTTCGCCGTCGCCAAGCCGGGGGCGAAGTTCCGTGACGTGCACGCGGCCGCCATGGAGGTCATCGCGGCGCGGCTCGAGGAGTGGGGACTGCTGCCCGTCCCGGCCGAGGAGGCGTTGACCCCGGAGGGCCAGCAGCACCGCCGCTGGATGGTGCACGGCACGTCGCACCACCTCGGCCTGGACGTGCACGACTGCGCGCAGGCCCGCCGCGAGATGTACCTCAACGGTGTGCTCGAGCCGGGCATGGTCTTCACCATCGAACCGGGCCTCTACTTCAAGGCCGACGACCTCGCCGTCCCTGAGGAGTACCGCGGGATCGGGGTGCGCATCGAGGACGACGTGCTCGTCACCGCTGACGGCAACGAGAACCTGTCCGCGGCGCTCCCCCGCCGCCCGGAGGACGTCGAGGCCTGGATGGCGCGCCTGCGCGGCTGACACCCGTGCGGCCGAATCCCTTCGGCAGGAAGTGAGGGGGCAGGCAGAGAAGACGCAGTGCTGTGCTGGTCAGCGGTCGCGCGGGGGGGCGTACGGGTCGTCCGGGTCCACCGTGGACTCCGGAGCGGCCGTGGCAGACCCGGACGGCGGCGTCGGGCCCGTGCGTGACGGGTCCTCGGGCAGCTCCGGCCCCGTGGCGGGCGGCTGCGGGTGCGAAGGCCCCTCGCCGCCAGCACCTCCCGCACCACCCTGCGACCCGCCCGGTCGCATCGCCCCGTAGCGCGGGGCGCCGTCGGGCATGGTCCACCGGGGGTCGGGCGCGGAGGGCGTGGCCGGTGCTGCGGGACGCTCCGGCGTGCGCTGCTTGCCGAGGCCGCTGGGCGAGTCGGCGAGCATCCGCCGCGCCTCGCCGGCCTGCTCGGGCGCGCAGAGGATGGCATAGGTCGAGGCGACGATCTGCGACTGCGACGTGAAGTCTCGCCGGCCTCCGGTGAACGCGTAGGAGAGCACGGAGAACATCAGCCCGAACCCGGCACCGAGGCCCAGGGCCACGAAGAGCACGCTGGTCGCGCCGCCGGCGAACAGGGTGAGCAGCAGGCCCACGAAGAACCCGAACCATGCACCGGACAGCGCGCCGGCGAGCGCCACCCGCCCGTAGGTGAGCCGCCCGGTGACGCGCTCGACCATGCGCAGGTCGGTGCCCACGATCGTCACGTGCTGGACGGCGAACTTCTCGTCCGACAGGTAGTCGACCGCCTTCTGCGCCTCCAGGTAGGAGTCGTAGGCGGCGATCTCCTCCCCCTTGGGCAGGGTCGGCACGCGGGGCACGACGGACTGACGGCTCATGCTCATCCGGCCAGTATCCCGCACACGACGGCGGGACGGCTACACGAGTCGCGGCGCCCGTAGGATCGGAGCATGGCTTCACCCACCGCCGACCTCGAGGCTCGCGTCCGTGACGCGCTGTCCGCCGTCGTCGATCCCGAGATCCGCCGCCCGCTCACCGAGCTGAACATGATCCGCTCGGTCGCCGTCAGCGCCCCGGCCGCGGCCGACGGCGACGGACCGGACGGCGCGCACGTCACCGTGGGCGTGGACCTCACCATCGCCGGGTGCCCCATGAAGTCGACCCTGGTGCGCGACGTGACCGCCGCGACCGAGCGGGTCGAGGGCGTCGGCTCCGTCGACGTCGAGCTCGGCGTCATGACGCCCGAGCAGCGCAAGTCCCTGCGGTCCCAGCTCCGTGGCGGTGCCGGCGACCCGATCATCCCGTTCGCGCAGGCGGGCTCGCTGACGAAGGTCTTCGCCGTCGCGTCCGGCAAGGGCGGCGTCGGCAAGTCGTCGGTGACCGCGAACCTGGCGGCGGCCATGGCCGCCGACGGCCTCAGCGTGGGCGTGCTCGACGCCGACATCTACGGCTTCTCGATCCCCCGCATGCTGGGCGTCGACCGACAGCCCACCCGCGTCGACTCGATGCTCCTGCCGCCGATCGCGCACGGCGTCAAGGTCGTCTCGATCGGCATGTTCGTGCCTGCCGGCCAGCCGGTCGTGTGGCGCGGGCCGATGCTGCACCGGGCCCTGGAGCAGTTCCTCGCCGACGTGTTCTGGGGCGACCTGGACGTGCTGCTGCTCGACCTGCCCCCCGGCACCGGGGACATCGCCATCTCGGTGGCGCAGCTCCTGCCCGGCAGCGAGATCCTCGTGGTCACCACACCGCAGGTGGCCGCCGCCGAGGTGGCCGAACGGGCCGGGTCGATCGCGACCCAGACGTCCCAGGGCGTGGTGGGCGTCGTGGAGAACATGTCGTGGCTCGCGCAGCCCGACGGCTCCCGCCTGGAGATCTTCGGTTCCGGTGGCGGGGAGCGCGTCGCCCGGAGCCTCACGGAGACCGTGGGCACGGAGGTCCCGCTCCTCGGGCAGGTCCCGCTGGACGTGCCCGTCCGCGAGGGCGGCGACGACGGCACCCCCGTGGTGCTCACCGATCCCGACTCCCCCGGCGCGCAGGTGCTGCGCGACGTCGCGCGGCTCCTCTCCGGCCGGGCGCGCGGCCTGGCGGGCAGGCAGCTCGGCGTGACGCCCGTCGGCTCGGCCGGCCACGGGCAGGGCTGAGCAGCCGTCCCGGAGGAAGCGCCGGATCGGTGATACTGGGGGCCATGACGTCTCCCCAGTGGCTCGATTCCTGGTCCGCCGACGACGGCGCCGCCCGTGTCCGCACCCTGTTCACCGAGGCTTTCGGGGACGACGGCGCGCCGGACGGCGTGTGGTCCGCCCCGGGGCGCGTGAACCTGATCGGGGAGCACACCGACTACAACGCCGGGCTGGCCCTGCCCGTGGCGCTCCCCCACCGCACCTACGTGGCGCTGCGGTCGCGGACCGACGGCCTCGTGCGCCTCGCCTCGGCCCAGGCTCCCGACGAGCGGTGGGAGACGGCGCTCGACGAGGTCACCCCCGGGGTCACCCACGGCTGGGGGGCGTACGTGGCCGGCGTCGCCTGGGCGCTGCGCGCCGCGGGTCACGAGGTCTCCGGGTTCGACGCCGTCGTCGACTCGTGCGTGCCGTTCGGCGCGGGCCTGTCCTCGTCGGCCGCGCTGGAGTGCGCGGTCGCGGTCGCGCTCGACGCGGTCCACTCGCTGGGTCTGGCGGCCGACGACGCCGGCCGGGCAGAGCTGGTGACGGCGTGCGTCCGGGCCGAGAACGAGATCGCGGGCGCGCCGACCGGCGGCATGGACCAGGCGGCGTCGCTCCGCTGCTCCGCCGGGCACGCCCTGCTCCTGGACTGCCGGCCCGGCCTCACCGCGCTCGAGTCCGCCGAGCGGGTGCCCTTCGACCTGGCCGCGGCCGGGCTGACGCTGCTCGTGGTGGACACCCGGGCCGAGCACGCGCTCGTCGACGGGCAGTACGCCCAGCGCCGGGCCGCGTGCGAGCAGGCCGCGGACATCCTTGGGGTCGCCTCGTTGCGCGAGATCGCGCCCGACGAGCTCGACGTCGCCCTGGACAAGCTCGGCGGCACCGAGGACGCCGAGGTCCTGCGCCGCCGGGTCCGGCACGTGGTCACCGAGATCGCGCGCACCGCCGAGTTCGCGAACCTGGTGCGCGCCGGACGGGCCACCGAGGTCGGCCCGCTCATGAACGCCTCGCACGCCTCGCTGCGGGACGACTACGAGGTCTCCGCACACGAGCTCGACCTGGTGGTCGAGGCGGCGCTCGGCGCCGGAGCGCTCGGTGCGCGGATGACCGGCGGGGGGTTCGGCGGGTCAGCCATCGCCCTGGTCCGCGCCGCGGACGTCGACGGCGTCACCGCGGCCGTCCAGACGGCGTTCGACGAGGCCGGGCTCGCAGCGCCCGGATTCCTGCTCGCACCGCCGTCGGACCCCGCGCGCTGATCGTCGGCGCCGTCGTCGGCGCCTCAGCGGATCATCCCGACGGGTCGTCGCGGTCCTCGCCGCGGCGGAGCTGGGCCAGCACGTCGTCGAAGAACGAGCGCACCTCTTCCCACCGCACGGTGGCGTTGCCGAGGTGCTCCTCGAGCCGGTCGATCTCAGCGTGCTGCGCGTCCTGCCGGCGCCGCTCGGCCAGCTCGCGGCGCACCTCGGCCAGCTTGGCCTCTGCCTCGGCGACGATCCGCTCGAGCTCGCGCTCGACGGCGGCCGCGTCCTCCGGCCTGCCCGTGGTCATGGGGTCACCTGCCCGTCCGTGCGGGCTCACAGCATCGTGGTGATGCCGATGAGTGCCAGCGGGATGCCCACGAACACTCCGAGCACCCAGGCCGCGGCCCACACCTTGTTGGTGGCGGCGACATTACCGAGCCACGTCGCGCCGCGCAGCGGGAGCTGGCGCAGCAGCGGCAGACCGAAGACCACCAGCGCCGCGAACACGTTGAACAGCACGTGCACGAACGCGGCCTGCAGGGCGAGCGTGCCCTCCGCCCCGGTGAACGCGAAGGCCGCGATCAGGGCGGTGACCGTGGTCCCGATGTTGGCGCCCACGGTGAACGGGTAGATCTGCTTGAGCGAGAAGGTGCCGGACCCGGCGAGCGGGATCATCAGGCTGGTCGTGGTCGAGGAGGACTGGACCATCACGGTCATCGCGGCGCCGCTGGCGATACCGGTCAGCGGACCGCGACCCACGGAGGCGTGCAGCACCTCGGCCGCGCGGCCGACCATGAGCACCTTGAGCAGCTTGCCGAGCCAGTTGATGACCGCAAGGATCAGGCCGATGCCGAGGACGATCATCGCGACGCCGTGCCAGGCACCGGGGAGGAACGAGGTGGACCAGCCGAGCAGGTCCGCGAGCGGCTCGGTGACGGCGTCCACGACGGTCCCGAGCGCGCCGAACAGCGTGGCGACGATGCCGCCGTCGGACCCGGAGGCCGCGTCCGCGAGCCAGGCGGACGACTTCTGGAGGAAGCCGAACGCGAGCTCCAGCGGGAGGAAGATGGCGACGGCGATCAGGTTGAAGAAGTCGTGCACTGTCGCGGCGGAGAACGCGCGGCGGAAGGTCTCCCGGTCGCGCACCATGCCCAGGCTGACCAGCGTGTTGGTCAGGGTCGTGCCGATGTTGGCACCCATGAGCATCGGGATCGCGATGCTCATCGGCAGGCCGCCGGCCACGAGGCCGACGGTCACCGAGGTGGTCGTCGAGCTCGACTGCGTGGCCGCGGTGAACAGGACGCCGACCATCAGCGCGACGAACGGGTTCGACGCGAACGCGAACAGCGACTCGGCGGAGTCGCCCGTCGCCACCTTGAAACCGGAGCCGATCAGCTCCACGGCAGTGATGAGGACGTAGACGCCGACGACGATGCCCAGCCAGTTGGCGGTGCGCAGCGCGCGGCCGGACAGGCCGAGCCGCTCGAACGGGCTGACCAGCCGGGACTCGCGCTGGTCGACCTCGGCCGGAGCGGCGGAGGTCACGGACGCCTGCGGCAGGACGTCGGTCATGGAGTCTCCCGTGGAGGTGAGGTGATCGCCCCGGCGGCGACCGCTGCTCGTCATCACTCTCCGAGAGAACCAGGCCAGAGTGACCTCACGCCTGACCCCAGGTGAACAGAAGATGAACAGGCACGGTTCCGTGCATCACAGGTTCATCTCGTCCCGGTCACAGCGGACGTGCCTGTCACAGCGGGAGGGCGTAGCTCGCCACCACCGCCGAGTGGTCGCTCCACCGCTCCTCGTACGACGGCGCCCTGTCCACCTCGACCTTGACCGCCTGGTCGGCGAGCCGGCGGTTCGCGAGCTGGTAGTCGATCCGCCAGCCGCGGTCGTTGGTGAACGCCTGCCCGCGCCAGGTCCACCACGTGTACGGACCCGGCCCGTCACCGCCGTGGGCGCGGCCGAGGTCGGTCCAGCCGCCGTCGAGCCAGCGGTCGACGTAGGCGCGCTCCTCGGGCAGGAAGCCGGCACTCTTGCGGTTGCCCTTGAAGTTCGCGAGGTCGACCTCCCGGTGGGCGATGTTCAGGTCGCCCGCCACGAGGGCCGGGGCCGCGCCGGAGGCGAGATCGGCAAGCCGCGCCGATACCCGGTCCAGGTGGGCGTACTTGGCGACCATCGTGTGCTCCTGGCCGGGGTTCGTCGACCCCGAGTGCAGGTAGGCCGAGACCACGGTGAGCGGCGCGCCGCCGGGTAGCGTCAGGTCCGCCTCCAGCCAGCGCCCGGTGTCGACGTCGGGCTCCGTGCCGCCGTCGGGCAGCGCGAGCCCGCCGCGCACCGCGGCGATCGGGAGGCGTGACGCGACGGCGACGCCGGCCCGCCCCTTGAGCTCGGACGGCAGGTGGGCGACGTGCCAGCCGTCGAGGTAGTCGCGCACGAGCGCGTCGGGGGCCCGGACCTCCTGCAGCAGCAGGACGTCGGGCGAGCGGCGGGAGATCCAGTCGTGCATGCCGCGGCGGAAGGCGGCACGGATCCCGTTGACGTTGGCGGTCGCGATGGTCAGCACGCGGGCAATCCCACCACACGCCACCGACGACCGTCAGCGGCGCAGCTCACCCGTCCGGGACGTCACTCACCCGCGTGGGCGGCCTCCAGCGCGGCGACGTCGATCTTGGACATCGTCAGCATCGCCTGCATCGCCCGCTGGTTCGCCGCGGTGGAGTAGTCGCCGCAGAGCTCCTCGAGCTGCTTCGGGACGACCTGCCAGCTCACGCCGAAGCGGTCGGTGCACCACCCGCACGGGCCCGGTCTGCCGCCGTCGGCCGTGAACAGGTTCCAGTAGTGGTCGACCTCGTCCTGCCCGTCGCAGAGCAGGTAGAGGCTGAAGGCCTCGTCGAGCCGGAGGTCGGGCCCGGCGTTGAGGCCGACGACGTCGACGCCGCAGACCGTGAACTCGACGATGAACGGTTCGCCCGCCACGACGCCGGGGATCCCCTCGGACGCCGTGAGCACGTTGCCGACCCTGGAGCCGGGGACGTGCTCGGCGTAGAACGCCGCGGCCTCGTGCGCGTCGTTGTCGGCGAACCACAGATGGGGTCGCACCGTGACCATGTCGTTGCCTCCCTCCACTCCCCCGGTCGGGGGTCCTGAGAGGTACGACGCCGCGCACCTGGCGAACTCATCGGCCGTCAGGTCGCAGCGAGCCGCCGCTTCTCCGCCGCCACGTCGTAGGTGGCCGTGGGCCACTGCGGGTCGATGTCCTCCAGGCCCCCCAGCAGCAGCGCCTGGACGGCGAGCCTCGCGTACCACTTCGCGTTCGCCGGCACGACGTACCAGGGGGCGCGCTCGGTCGAGGTGCGGTCGAACACCGTCTGGAACGCCTCCATGTAGCGCGGCCAGAGCTGGCGCTCGTCCACGTCCCCCGGGTTGTACTTCCAGTGCTTGTCGGGCCGGTCGAGCCGCTCCATGAGGCGCGCCTTCTGCTCCTCGGAGGAGATGTGGAGCATGACCTTGACGACCCTCGTCCCCGAGTCCGTCAGCCGCCGCTCGAAGTCGTCGATCGCACCGTAGCGGCGCTCGATCTCCGCGGACGGCGCGAGCCCGCGCACGGCACCGATGAGGACGTCCTCGTAGTGCGAGCGGTCGAACACGCCGATGAACCCCGCTTCGGGGACCTCCTTCTCCACCCGCCACAGGAAGTCGTGCCCCAGCTCCTCCGGCGTCGGCTTCTTGAACGCCTTGAGCTGGATCCCCTGCGGGTCGGTGGCTCCGATGACGTGGCGGACGATCCCACCCTTGCCCGCGGAGTCCATCGCCTGGAGGACGAGCAGCACCGACGGAGCGGCCGGGTCCTGCCTGCTCTGGGCGTAGAGGCGCTCCTGCAGGTCGGCCAGCTGGTCGGTCCCCGCGCGCAGGTCGGCGCGGCCGTGCTTCTTGCGTCCGTCGTAGCCAGGTGTGGTGTCCGGGTCGACGTCGGCCAGGCGGAAGCCCGGCCCGACCCGGAGCAGCTCGCCCGGGTCAGCGGTCCAGCGGTCCTCGCGCGTCACGGTCATCCCGTCATCATCGCAAGGTCGGGGCGGCGGCGTCGGCCGTGCGGCACGGCCGACGCCGGGGCGGTCAGCCGACCGTGCGCTCCGCAGCCTCGACCGCGCTGCGGAACAGCATCGCGATCGTCGTCGGACCGACGCCGCCGATCCGCGGCGTGATCGCGCCGGCGACCTCCTCGCAGGACTCGTCCACGTCCGGCAGCAGCTTGCGACCCTCGTACCGGACGCCGCCACCGACGACCGTCACGCCCGGCGTCAGGTGCTCCGGCTGCAGGATGCCCGGGACACCGGCTGCCGCGATGACGATGTCGGCACGCTTGGTGTACTCCGGCCAGTCCGGCACCCCGGTGTGGACCACGGTGACGGCGGCGTTCGCCGTCGGACGCTTCTGCGAGAGCAGCAGCGCCAGCGGCCGCCCGAGCGTCGTGCCGCGCCCGAGGATGCAGACCTCGCGCCCGGCCACCGGGATCTCGTAGTGGGCGAGCAGCGTCTCGATCCCCGCCGGCGTGGCGGGCACGGGACCCGGCATGCCCAGGGCGAGACGCCCCATGTTCACGGGGTGGAGCGCGTCGACGTCCTTGTCCGGGTCGAGCGCCAGCAGCGCCGCGTCGAAGTCGATCTGCGGGGGCGTCGGGTGCTGGATCAGCACGGAGTCGACGTCGTCGGCGTCGTTCATCTCCCGCACCGCCGCCAGGACGTCCGCCTGCGCGGCGTCCTGCGGCAGATAGATGTGCGGCGAGCTGAAACCGAGCTCGGTCGCCTTGTCCATCTTCATGCGGATGTAGCCGGCGCTCGCGGAGTCGTCGCCCACGAGGATCGTGCCGAGACCTGGCCGGTGACCGGCGGCGACGAGCGCCTCGATCCGCGGGGCGAGGTCGGCGAACACGGCCTCGGCGACCGGCCCGCCCGGCAGCATCCGGGCGGTCACTGCTGCAGCTCCGGGTACAGCGGGAAGTCGGCGGTGAGCTGCGCGACGCGGGCCGACAGGGCCGCGGTGTCCGCACCCTCGCCGTCGCGCAGGGCGACCGCGATGATGTCCGCGACCTCGGTGAACTCCTCGTCGCCGAAGCCGCGGGTGGCGAGCGCCGGGGTGCCGATGCGCAGGCCGGAGGTGACGCGCGGCGGGCGCGGGTCGAACGGGACGGCGTTGCGGTTGACGGTGATGCCGACGGAGTGCAGGAGGTCCTCCGCCTGCTGGCCGTCCATCGCCGAGTGCCGCAGGTCCACCAGTGCCAGGTGGACGTCCGTGCCACCGGTGAGCACGGAGACGCCGGTCCCCGCGACGTCCGCCTGCGAGAGGCGGTCCGCGATGATGCGGGCGCCGCGCAGGGTGCGCTCCTGGCGCTCCGTGAAGGCGTCCGACGCCGCCAGCTTGAACGCCACGGCCTTGCCCGCGATGACGTGCATGAGCGGGCCGCCCTGCTGGCCGGGGAAGACGGCGGAGTTCAGCTTCTTCGCGTACTCCTCCTTCGCCAGGATGAAGCCGGAGCGCGGTCCACCGATCGTCTTGTGCACCGTGGAGGAGACGACGTCGGCGTGCGGCACCGGGGAGAGGTGGAGCCCGGCGGCGACCAGGCCGGCGAAGTGCGCCATGTCCACCCAGAGCTTGGCGCCGACCTCGTCCGCGATCTCCCGGAACGCGGGGAAGTCGAGCTGGCGGGGGTAGGCGGACCAGCCGGCGATGATGACGTCCGGGCGGTGCTCCAGGGCGCGCCTGCGGACCTCGTCCATCTCGATCCGGTGCGACTCCGGGTCGACGCCGTACCCGGCGACGTCGTACAGCTTGCCGGAGAAGTTGATCTTCATGCCGTGCGTGAGGTGACCGCCGTGGGCCAGCTCGAGGCCGAGGATCTTGTCGCCCGGGTTGATCAGCGCGTGCAGCACGGCGGCGTTGGCCTGCGCACCGGAGTGCGGCTGGACGTTGGCGTACTCGGCGCCGAACAGCTCCTTGGCGCGGGCGATCGCGAGGTTCTCCGCGATGTCGACCTGCTCGCAGCCGCCGTAGTAGCGGCGGCCCGGGTATCCCTCGGCGTACTTGTTGGTCAGGACCGAGCCCTGGGCCTGGAGGACGGCGCGCGGCACGAAGTTCTCCGACGCGATCATCTCGAGGGTGTCGCGCTGGCGGGCCAGCTCGCCGTCGAGGACGGCGGCGATCTCCGGGTCCACCTCGGACAGTGGGGCGTCGAACGTGGGGTCGGGTGCGCTCATGGCGGCGTCTCCTGCTGTGTCGGCGGTTGCACGGGTTGTCGTTACCGACCGGGCCCAGGCGACCGACCCGTCGTCAGCACAGCGCGTCGCTCCCCGGTGGTGATCCACCTGTACGCCAGTCGCGACGTGGCGATCCTAGCCGATCGTCCTGTCGGGGAGCAGCCGGCAGCGGCCGGCTTCAGGCCGACCGCTCAGGGCTCCGGCACCTCGGTGGTCGCCACCGGCCAGCCGTCCTCCCAGGCCAGGTCCTGGATCGCCAGGCGGAACGCGCCGCCGTCGTCGCCGTCGTAGAAGTGGTACGCGAGCCGACCCTGCGAGAGCGACTGCCCGCCGGGCCCGATCATCGGGCCCTCGGTACCGAGCACCAGGGTGCCGCCGCCCAGCGCCATGTCCTTGCCCTCGGCGTCGAGGTACGGCCCGGTGACGTCCTGCGCACGGCCCACGTGGATCGAGTAGGTCGAGTCGACGCCGGAGCAGCACTTGCCCCAGGAGACGAACAGGTAGTACCAGCCGTCGCGCTCGACGACGTACGGCGCCTCGATCTGGTTCTCCGGCACACCGGAGCGGGTGGCGACCATGGTCGGTTCGGCACCGTCGGCCGGCATGCCGGACGGCCACTCCAGCGGAACCATCTGGATCCCGCCCCAGAACGAGCCGAAGAAGAGCCACGGGCTGCCGTCGGTGTCCTCGACGACCCCGGGGTCGATCGCGTTGTAGCTCGTCTCACCCGCCTGCGAGCGCCACACGGCGCCCTCGTGGGTCCAGCCGTAGTCGGGGTCGGCCGGGTCGAGGGTCGGGCTGGTGGCCAGCCCGATCGCCGACGTGTTCGACCCGAACGTGGAGGCCGAGTAGTAGAGGTACCAGGTGCCGTCGCGCTCGACCAGCTCGGGGGCCCAGTAGTGCTCGACGCCGTCGATCGTCTCGCGCACCCACTGCGGGTCGTCGGCGCTCGACCAGGCCGGGCCGACCCGCTCCCACGTGGACCCGCCGTCGTCGGAGCGGTGCACCATGGGCGCCCCGAGGCCGCGTCCGGGATCGCCGGTGGAGTAGACGAACCAGGGGTCGCCGTCGTCGCCCACCACCAGCGCCGGGTCGTGGGTCCGCAGGTCCCCGGTCAGTGCGAGCGGCTCCGGCGCGGGCTCCCAGGGCCGCAGGACGGCCAGCGCGACGGCGGCGACGGCGGCAACCAGGGCGGCGACCAGGGCGATCGTGCGGGCGCGGGTCAAGGGGTTCCTCACCGGTCGTCCCGCAGGAGCCGGACGCCGTGGGCGGGCACGTCGACGGCGATCACGGTGTCGTGCCCGGTGGCGGCGGTCGCGGGCTCGGTGCGCACCTGTCCGCCCGTCCACACGTCGGTGAGCGTGGTGGGCGTCCCGGGCAGCGCGGCCGCTGCGGCCGGCACCCGGATGCGGCGCGGCGTGGCTGCGGTGTTGAACACGGCGGCCCAGCGGGTCGTGGCGTCGTCGGTGGCGGCGCCCCAGACGACGGTGTCCTGCTCGCGCAGCAGCTCGCGGCCGCCGGTCGAGCGGCCCGCCACCTCGAGCACCCCGAGGTGCGTGAGGTCGGCGACGGTGCCGGGGTCCGTCGACGGCAGGTCGCCGCCGACCATGAGCGGCGAGCGGGCGAGGCACCACAGCGTGAGCAGGGTGCGCCGTTCGTCGGTGGTCAGGGCCGAGTCCCGGGGCTCGCCCCGTTCGGCGCGCAGGCCGATGCGGCCCAGCGGGAGCATGTCGGCGTCGGCCCAGCCGTCAGGTCCCGAGTGCGGCGCCCAGCGGGCCATGCGGCCGAGCTGGGCCTCGACGTCCTCCCACCGGTCCCACAGGTCGTCGGAGACCCGCCAGGCGTCGGCGTGCGCGCGCAGGTGGTCGAGGTGGGCGAGCGAGAGGTCGGTGCCGGGCGACAGCGAGATCGTGACGTGGCGGTCGTGGTTCCGGCCCGCGCGGCGGACGGCGGTGGCGAGGGCCTCGACGGCGTCCGCGTGGTAGGGCGCCAGCATGTCGTCGACCTTGAGGTAGTCGACGCCCCACCCGACGACGTGGTCGATCATCGCGTCGAGCCAGACCTGGGCCCCCGGGTGGGTGTGGTCCAGCCCGTAGCTGTCCCCGTTCCAGGGGCAGGTGCTGGTCGTGTCCGCGATGTCGCGGGTGGTGTACGGCGTGCCGGGCACGGGCAGGTCGGCGGCGACGGCCCGGCGGGCGATCCCGCGCATCAGGTGGATGCCGAACCGCAGCCCGAGGTCGTGGACGGCGTCGGCGAGGGGCCGGAACCCGGCGCCGTCGACGGCGGACGGGAAGCGTTCGGTCGCGGGCTGCAGGAACCCGCGCGTGTCGAAGCGCAGCGGGGCGTCGTCGTTGTACCCGCCGGCACGCGCCGTGGGCTCGTACCATTGGATGTCGACGACGACGGTGTCCCAGCCGGCGTGCGCCATGTGCGTCGCCAGGTACCGCGCGTTCGCCAGGACCTCCTCCTCGGTGACCGTGGTGCCGAAGCAGTCCCAGGAGTTCCAGCCCATGGGTGGACGTGTCCGCGGGGGGTTGCTCGGCATGGTGGATCCTCTCGGCCGGGACGTCGTGGCAGGCCAGAACTATCCCTGCCTGGCGCCTGCCGGTCAACGGGTTCGGGCACTTGCTTCTTCATCGTTGTACATCCGTGACCGGAGCCACTTGACCGACCCACGTGGCGCGTGCAAATGTTGCTTCCGTCGGTGGCTCTCCATCGATGTAAAGCGGATCGGGAGCCGCACTCACAGGACCAGCCCCGTGCCGCGTCTAGGCTCTACGAGAGGACCCCGTGATGAAGAAGTCACGCCTGACCGCCGGCGTCGTCGCCGGGCTCATCGTCGCCGGCACCGCTGCGTGCAGCACCGGCGGCGGCGAGTCGAGCGACGGCCTCACCTTCATGTTCCGAGGCGGCGACGACGAGAAGGCCGCGTACCAGGCCGCGATCGACCGGTTCACCGAGAATACCGGTGTCGAGGTCGAGGTCATCGTCACCGACGTCGACCAGTACGCCACCAAGCTGCAGGCGGCGATCGCCGGCAACACCGTCCCGGACGTGTTCTACATCGAGCAGGCCAACCTGCAGTCCTACGTCAGCTCCGGGGTCCTCATGGACATCACCGACCAGGTGGCCGAGCTCGACGTGGACCTCGACAACATCTGGGACTACGGCGTCAACTCCTACCGCTACGACGGGACGCTCCAGGGCACTCCGGAAGGACGCCTCTACGGGCTGCCGAAGGACATCGGCCCGTTCGCCATGGGCTACAACAAGACGATGCTCGAGGAGGCCGGCATCGACCTGCCGGACGTCGACGAGCCCCTCACCTTCGACGAGTGGCTGCCGATCCTCGAGGAGCTGACCCAGGACACCGACGGCGACGGCGAGACCGACCAGTGGGGCACCGGCCTCAACGTCGAGTGGAACCTGCAGTCGTTCGTCTGGAGCAACGGCGGTGACTGGACCAACGAGGACAAGACCGAGGTCACGGTCGACACGCCGGAGTTCGCCGAGGCCCTGCAGTTCTTCACCGACCTCACCACGGAGCACGGCGTCACGCCGGACCCGGAGCAGGCGCAGACGCTCGACACGTACCAGCGCTTCATGGCCGGCGAGATCGGGTTCTTCCCCGTCGGCCCGTGGGACATGAGCGTCTACAACGAGCTCGACTTCGAGTACGACCTCATGCCCTGGCCCGTCGGCCAGACCGGTGAGACCGCCGCGTGGGTCGGCTCCCTCGGCATCGGGGTCTCCCAGACGACCGACATGCCCGCAGAGGCCGTCGAGCTGGTGACCTACCTGTCCACGGACGAGGAGGCCCAGCAGACCCTCATCGACGCCAACATCCAGATCCCGAACCGGATCGACACCGCCCAGGAGTGGGCCGCGGAGGAGGACGCGGTCCCGGCCAACCGCCAGGAGTTCCTGGACATCGCCGAGGACTACGGCCGCGCCATGCCCGCCGCCTTCACCTACGGCGCCGCCTGGTACGACGAGCTCTGGGTCAACATCCAGCCCGTGGTCGACGGCGACAAGCCGGCAGCGGAGTACCTCGCCGAGGTCCAGCCGCAGATGCAGGCGCTCCTCGACGAGTCGAACGCCCAGGCCGAGATGGCGGCCGAGCAGAACGACGGCTGACACCGATCCATCCCGGGGGCGCGAGCGGCGCTCGGCCGCTCGCGCCCCCGTCTCCGCACCCCTGGACGAAGGAGTCTGCGATGACCTCCGCCACGACACCGGCCCCCACCAGTCTGCCCGCGGCCGCGCGGCAGCAGGCCGCGAACCGCAAGAAACCCCCGTTGAGCGACGGGTCGTCGCGGCTGCACCGCAGCGAGAAGAAGTGGGCGCTGCTGTTCGTGGCGATCCCGGTGCTCGGCTACCTGCTCTTCATCCTCTACCCGGTGCTCTTCGCGCTCTACGCGTCGTTCACCCGGTGGAACGGGCTCGGTCCGATGCGGTTCATCGGGCTGGACAACTACGTCGCCCTGCTCGGCGACGAGCGGTTCCAGCTCTCGCTGTTCAACACGTTCTTCTACATGATCGGCATCCCGATCGGCCTGGCGCTGTCCCTGGCGCTCGCCATCGCGATGAACCGCAAGCTCGTGGGGCTCACGGCCTTCCGCACCATCTACTACATCCCCGTGATCTCCTCCCTCGCCGCCATCGCGATCCTGTGGCAGTGGGCGTACAACGGCGACTTCGGCCTGGTGAACCAGTTCCTCGGGTTCTTCGGGATCGAGGGGCCGAACTGGCTGGCCGACGCCACCTGGTCCAAGCCCGCGATCATCATGATGGCCGTCTGGAAGGGGCTCGGGTACTCGATGCTGCTCTACCTGGCAGCCATCCAGTCCGTGCCCCGGTCGCTGTACGAGGCGGCCGAGCTCGACGGCGCGGGAGCCTGGCAGCGGTTCCGCACCATCACCCTGCCGATGGTCCAGCCGGTGACCTTCTTCCTGGTGGTCACCAACATCATCCAGGGCGCCATGATCTTCACCGAGATCCAGATCATGACCCCGGGCGGCGGGCCCGAGTACTCGACGGCGTCGGCCGTCTACCACATCTGGCGCCAGGCCTTCCAGTACCAGCAGATGGGCTACGCCACCGCCATGGCGATCGTGCTGGGGATCCTCATCTTCATCATCACGCTCATCCAGTTCCGGCTGAACAAGCGCAGCAGCTTCGTCATCGACTGAGGTCAGGAGCAGACATGAGCACCTCGAAGGACAAGAACCAGCTGAGCCGCACCGCGCGCTCCCGCATCACCGACGTCATCGTCTGGATCATCCTGGCGGCCGGCGCGGCCTTCATGATCGCCCCGCTGCTGTGGATGGTCACGACCTCCCTGAAGACCCAGGTCGAGGTCTTCGCCCTGCCCCCCGTGTGGATCCCCGAGGTCCTGCAGTGGGACACCTACGTGCGCATGTGGCAGGACTCCCTCGTGCTGTCCGGGTTCAAGAACTCGGCCATCGTCGCGTTCACCGTGACGATCATCGGCACGTTCACGTGCTCGCTGGCGGCGTTCTCGCTGGCGAAGATGCGCCTGCCCTACCGCAACGCGATCTTCATCGGCCTGCTGACCGGCATCATGATCCCGTTCCCGACGATCATGATCCCGCAGTTCGTCATGTTCGCGAAGATCGGCTGGGTCGACACGCTCCTGCCGCTGATCGTCCCCGCGATCTTCGGGAACATCGTCATGATCTTCTTCCTGCGGCAGTACCTCGAGAGCGTGCCGAACTCGTTGGTCGAGGCCGCGAAGATCGACGGGGCGTCCTACTGGCAGATCTTCTGGCGGATGATCATGCCCATCATCCGCCCGGCCGTGGCCGCACAGTTCATCCTCTGGTTCATGGTGGTCTGGAACGACTACCTCGCACCGATCCTGTACCTGAACACGCCGGAGAAGCAGACCCTCCAGGTCGTCATCGCGAACATGAACGTCCAGTACGCGACGCAACGCGACTACCCGCTCATCATGGCGGCCTCGTTCGTGGCGCTCCTGCCGATCCTCGCGGTGTTCCTGGTGTTCCAGCGCCAGATCATCGAGTCGATCGCGCTGACGGGTTCCAAGGGCTGACATGACCGAGCTCCGCACGGCCGACGGCCCGGCCGTCACCGCCTCCTGGGGCGGGCAGCACGTCCACGACCCCACGATCGTCCGGGACGACGACGGCACCTACTGGTGCTTCTCCACCGACGCCCGCTACGACGGTCCGATCCGCGCCGGTGTACAGGTCCGCCGCTCCGACGACCTCGTGGACTGGACGTTCCACGGCTGGGCGCTCGACGGCGTCCCTGCCCCCGCCGCGGACTGGGCGGGCGCGGAAGGGCTGTGGGCACCCGACGTGGTGCGGGCGCCGTCCGGGGACGGCTGGCGCATGTACTACTCGGCGTCGTCCTTCGGCTCGCGCCGCTCCGCCATCGGGCTGGCGACCGCGCCGCACCCCGCCGGGCCCTGGCAGGACGTCGGGATCGTCGTCGCCTCCCGGCACCACGCCCCACCGGCGGGCACCGGGCACCCCAACGCCATCGACGCGAACGTCGTCACCGACGGCTCGCGGCAGTGGCTCGTGTACGGGTCGTTCTTCGGCGGGATCCACGTGCTGCCGATCGACCCCGGCACAGGACTGGTCGCCGCGGAGGCGGCGGGATCCGCGGTGCCCGGCCGGCTCACCGACCGGCCGGGGACGCTCGTGGCCCGCCGGTCGCCACACGCCGACAACGGCGCCGTCGAGGGCGCGTTCGTGCTGCCCCGTCCCGGAGGCGGGTGGGCGCTGCTGGTCTCGTACGACTCGCTCGCCTCCAGCTACCACGTCCGTGCCGCCGTCGGCCCGGCCGTCGAGGGCCCGTTCCGCGACCGGACCGGCCGGGCGATGACCGACGTGGACGCCGCACCGTGGTCCGTCGGCGTCCCGGTGCTGGCCGGGCACCGTCTGGCGGGCGGCCCCGGCATCCTCGCGCCCGGCCACGGCTCGGTCCTCACCGAGCCCCTGCCGGACGGCGGCACCCGCCAGACGTTCGTCCACCACGTCCGCGACGCCGACGCCCCCGGCGAGCACCGCCTGCAGGTGCGGCGCCTGGTCTGGACGCACGACGGCTGGCCCCTGGTCAGCCCGCAGCCGTGGGCGGGCGCCCGCCGCGAGACGGACGACCAGTCCCGCTGGCCGGCCGACCCGGCGGTGCTCGCCGGGAGCTGGGAGGTGCTCGAGCCCGGCACCGACCCCGTCGGCGTCCAGCACGGCACCGTGCGACCGCTGGGCGAGCGCCACGAGGTCCGGGCCCTCGGCCGGGGCCGCTTCGCGTGGCGGGCCGACGACAGCACGCAGGTCTCCGCCGTCGTGCATCCTGGGTGGGACGCCGTCCGCCGGCGCTCCGCCCTGGTCCTCACCGCGCTCGACGACGCGGGCCGGGTGGTGCTCGGCACCCGCCTCGACGAAGGAACCCCGTGACCTCGGACCGCCCCTCCCCGGGACACCGCCCCGTCGACGACGCGCGCGCGCAGGCACGTGCGCAGGTCGCCGACGCGGAGGTGCCCGGCTGGGCCGGCGGCGTCATGCTCGCGCTGCGCTGGGTGACGCTGCTCGTCGAGGTCAACGTCATGGTCCTGCTCGGGACGCTGGCGGGTGGTGTCCTGCTCGGGGCCGGGCCGGCGCTGCACGCCGCGAGCGCCGTCACGAGCCGGATGACCCACGAACCGACGCCGTGGCGCACCTTCTGGCGCACGTGGCGGTCGGGCTTCCGGCGTGCCAACGTCCTGTTCGCGCCGCTGTGGGTGGTCGCCGCCCTGCTGTGGTTCGACGGGGCGGCGATCACGCTGATGACCGGGCCGGTGCGCGCCGTGCTGCTCGGCGGGCTGGTGCTCGTGCTGGTCTGGACCGCCGTCGTGCTCGCTTACTGGCCCCGGGTGGTGCTGCGCTACGAGCGGCCGTTCGGGGAGACCTGGCGTTTCCTGCTGCTCGCGCCGCTGCTGGGGCCCGCCACGAGCGCCGCCGTGCTCGTGGTGCTGCTCGTGGTGTGGATCGCCTGGACGTTCCTGCCGGTCGTCGCCGTGCTGCTGGGCACGTCCTTCGCCCTCTGGGCCACCGGCCGCCTCGTTACCGAGCGGCTGGAGCGGCTCGACGTCGACCTCGGGGCCTGACGACGGCCCGTCCCTGCGTCACCAGGGGACGGGGCCGGCCTCGTTGAAGAACCCGCCGCGGGGACCGTCGTCCGGCAGGGTGGCCAGCCGGATCGCGACCCTGGCGCCCTGCTCGGGCGTGCGCGGGCCGTCGTGGCCGGTGAAGTCGGTCGCGACGTAGCCGGGGCAGGCGGCGTTGACGACGATCTTCGTGCCGGCCAGCCGGCGTGCGTACTGGACCGTCAGGGCGTTGAGCATCGTCTTCGACGACGCGTACGCCGTCAGGATCGGCCCCGTGTGCAGCTCCAGCGAGCCCATGTCGCTGGACATGTTGACGATCCGCGGCGAACCGGACCTGTCGAGCAGGGGCAGCATCGCGTTGGTCACGCGCACGACACCGAGGACGTTCGTGTCCAGCACGGTGCGCAGCACCTCCAGGTCGAGCGTCGTCGGGTCCTGGGCCCCGTCGTCGTACCGCCCGGCGATCCCGGCGTTGTTGACGAGGACGTCCAGCCGTCCCGCCTCGGCCTCGATCGCCCGTGCCGCGGCGTCGACGCTCTCGGCGGAGGTGACGTCGAGCGCGACGCCGAACGCGTCGGCCCCGTCCGCACGCAGCTTCGCGACGGCGGTCTCCCGTCGCGCGTCGTCCCGCGCGCCGACGGCGACGCGGAATCCCTCGGCACCGAGGCCTCCGGCGACGGCGAACCCGATTCCCTTGTTCGCGCCCGTGACGAGCGCGGTCTTCTTCTCGGTCATGCGATCGATGCTGCGGGGTGCCGGTGGGTCCCGTCCAAGACCGATCGGGTCCGCGGTGATACCCGCCAGGTATGAGTGCCTATGCTCGGGTCGTGGACGGCATCGAGACGCGCGAGCTGCGCTACTTCACGGCGGTCGCCGACCTCCTGCACTTCGGGCGGGCGGCCGAGCGGCTGGGGATCGCCCAGCCTCCGCTGTCACGGGCGGTCCGGCAGCTGGAGCGGCGGCTCGGGGTCCGGCTCTTCGACCGGGACCGGCGGGGCGTCGCACTCACGGAGGCCGGCGAGGTGCTGCACCGGGAGGCACGACTGGCGCTGTCCGCCGTCGAGGCGGCGGCGCGGCGTACCCGGCGCGCCGCGGACCCCGCGCCGACGATCACGCTCGTGACCAAGGCGGGGGCCTCCCACGCGCTGCTGCAGGCCCTGCTCGACGCGCACGGGCGCTCGCGGGACGCCGTGCCGGTGCGCGTCGAGCTCTGCGAGCTGGGCGAGCAGGCGGGGATCCTTCGACGGGGGGCGGCCGACGTGGCGCTGATGCACCGCCCGGTCGACGATCTCGCGGGACTCGACACTCAGGACCTGCTGACGGAGGGTCAGGTGGCGATCGTGCCCGTTGCCCATCCCCTCGCCGCCCGGCACCGGGTGACCATGTCCGACGTCGTGGACGTCCCGGACCTGCCGATGGCACGGTGGCCGCGGCTGGACGGCACCTACCCCGACGGGCCCGGTCCGGAGGTGCGGTCGCAGGCACAGCTCGCGCAGCTGGTGGCGCTGGGGCGGACGCTCCTGGTCATCCCCGCCTCCAGCCGGGCGTGGCAGTGGCCGGAGCACGCCGCGGTTCCGGTGACCGACGCCCCTGTGGTGACGACCGTCCTCGCGTGGCCGGCGCACACGGGCTCCGCCGCGCTCGACGGTCTGCGCGAGACCGCGGCGGCGCTGCGGCGTGACACGTTCCGCGCCGGGTCCGGCGAGCCCGCGGTGTGACGTCCCCGGTCGTCGCGAGCCGGTCGCCGGGGCGCTAGGCCGTGCGGCCGAGAGCGTCCGTCGCGATCGTCTCGACGCCGCCGTCGAGCTCGGCCACGATCCGCTCGGGTGCCCCCTCGGCCACGTCGCCCGTGGACTCCCGTCCGACGAGCCGCGAGGTGGGCACCACCCGGCGGTAGGCCCGGTCGGACGGACCGGCGATCTGTTCCACGAGCAGGTCGACGGCGGTGCGGGCGATCTGCGCGCTGCCCGGGTCGACCGAGCTGATCGTGGGCACCGAGTAGCGCACGTCGTCGACGTCGTCGAAGCCGATGAGCGCGACGTCGCGTGGGACGTCGAGGTCGCGCGCGTGCAGGGCGTGCAGGGCACCGAGCGCCATCGCGTCGTTGAGCGCGAAGACCGCGTCGACGTGGACCCCTGCGTCGAGCATCCGGCCCATCGTCTCCGAGCCGGTCGACCGGTGCCAGAGCCCGGCCTCGCCGACCAGGGCCGGGTCGAAGGGCAGGCCCGCCTCGGCGAGCCCCTGCTTGTACCCCTCGGTGCGCAGCGCCGCGGAGCCGAGCTCCTCCCCCTCGTGCGCACCGACCACGGCGATCCGCCGGTGGCCCAGGGCGGCGAGGTGCACGGTGGCCGCCCGGGCCGCCGCGACGTTGTTCATGGTGACGTGGTCGGCCGGGGCGTCGAACACCCGCTCACCGAGGATCACGAGCGGGAAGTCGACGTCGAACAGTCCGACGTCCGCCTGGGAGAGCTCCAGCGGCGAGAAGATGAGACCGTCCGTGAGCTGGCGCCGCTTGCCCGTCAGGACGTCCACCTCGCGCTCGCGGGACCCGCCCGTCTGCTCGATGAGCACGGTGAGCGACTGCTCCTCCGCGGCGCGGATGACCCGGTCGGCCAGCTCGGCGAAGTAGGGCAGGGACAGCTCCGGCACGGCGAGCGTGATCATGTCGGTGCGACGGGTGCGCAGGTTGCGCGCAGTCGTGTTGAGGCGGTAGCCGAGCGTGTCGATCGCTTCCTCGACTCGACGGCGCGTCTCGGGCCGGATGTGCGGGTAGCCGTTGACGACGTTCGAGACCGTCTTGATCGACACCCCGGCACGGACCGCGACATCGTGCATGGTCACTGCCACGTGACTCTCCTCCTGATCGACGCACACAGCGTAGGACACGGGCGGGCCGACTGGTGCCGGACGTGCGCGTCGTGGTTCACTCTACATCGTTGTAACCGATGGCGGTACATCCCGCTCCGTCCGCAGAGGAACACCGAGAACCATGGCTGACGCCCGCATCACCCTCCACCCCGACTTCCGCCGCGGCACCGTCGACCGCCGCCTGTTCGGCTCGTTCGTCGAGCACCTCGGCCGCGCGGTGTACACCGGCATCTACGAGCCCGGGCACACCGCCGCCGACGAGCACGGGTTCCGGCGCGACGTCGCCGACCTCACCCGTGAGCTGGGCGTGTCGATGGTGCGCTACCCCGGCGGCAACTTCGTCTCGAACTACGTCTGGGAGGACGGCGTCGGTCCCGTCGCCGAACGCAAGCCGTTCCTCGACCTGGCCTGGCGCACGGTCGAGCCGAACCTCGTGGGCACCGACGAGTTCCTGCAGTGGGCCGAGCGTGAGGGCATCGAGCCCATGATGGCCGTCAACCTCGGTACGCGCGGCGTCGACGCCGCCGCGGCCCTCGTCGAGTACTGCAACGGCGAGGCCGGCACCCGCTGGGCCGACCTGCGCATCGCCAACGGCCGGACCGAGCCCTACGGGGTCAGGCTCTGGTGCCTCGGCAACGAGATGGACGGACCGTGGCAGATCGGCCACAAGGACGCCCACGAGTACGGCAAGCTCGCCGCCGAGGCCGGCAAGGCCATGAAGCTCGTCGACCCCTCGATCGAACTGGTCGTGTGCGGGTCGTCGTCCATGCAGATGCCGACCTTCGGCGAGTGGGAGCGCACCGTCCTGTCGTACACCTACGACCTGGTCGACCACGTCTCCATGCACGCCTACTACGAGGAGCACGACGGCGACCGCGGCTCGTTCCTCGCCTCCGGGACCGCCATGGACCGGTTCATCGACCGCGTGGTCGCCTCCGCCGACGCCGTCGGGGCGGAGCGGCGCTCCGAGAAGAAGATCACCATCTCGTTCGACGAGTGGAACGTCTGGTACCTCGAGACACGCTTCCCCGGCGAGACGAACCTGCCGATCCAGCGCGACGCCCCGCGCATCATCGAGGACGTGTACTCGGCGCTCGACGCCGTCGTCGTCGGCGACCTGCTCGTGACCCTGCTCAACCACGCCGACCGCGTCCCCGTCGCCGCGCTCGCCCAGCTCGTCAACGTGATCGCGCCGATCATGACCGAGCCCGGCGGCGAGGCCTGGCGCCAGCCCACGTTCTACCCCTTCGCGACGACGGCGCGCCTCGCCCGGGGCACGGCCCTCGACGTCCGCGTCGACGCACCGACGTACACGACGTCACGGCACGGCGACGCCCCGACGGTGACCGCCGCAGCGACGGTGGCCGACGACGGCTCGCTCGGCCTCTTCCTCACCAACCGCACCGACCGGACCGTCGAGGTCGACCTCGCGCACGTCGGGGCGGCGCTGACGCTCACCGAGGGGCACCGGATGGTCGCCGACCACGAGCCGGCCGAGCACGGTCCCGAGCACGCCGCGAAGGTGGCCCAGGCCTGCTGGTCGACGCTCGACGTCGACGACGCCGTCATCGGCTCCGCGGCCGGGACGACGACGCTGCGCCTCGCCCCGGAGTCGTGGACGGCCTTCGCCGGGACGTTCGCCCGGTCCTGACGGCGTCGCCAACACGAGATCGACCCTCCCGGTCCGGGATCGACGTACGGTGCGTCGATCCCGGACCGGGAGGGTCGATCTCGTCAGGCTTCACGCCGGAAGGTGGGCTCAGGCCGGGGCCAGCGCCAGGTCCTCGTCCCGGTCGCCGCGCGGCTTCTGGTCCTCGTACCGGCGCACGACGCGGCTCACCGTCGAGCGCGAGGCGGAGACCTCCTCAGCAATCTCCCGCTGCGTCATCCCCTCGCGCGCGAGCTCGACGATCCGGCGGTCGCGGTCCGACGTCGGAGCCTCGGCAGGGGTCTCGTCGCCCTCGCGCGCGTCGCCCGCACCCTCCTCGACGGTGGGTGCTTCCGCGGCGAGCGTCCGCGCGACGTCCTCCTCGACGGTCTCCTCGGCGCCGGCGGGCTCCCGCTCGCCGTTACCGGCCACGTCGCCGACGGCCGCCGCCTCGGGCGCCTCCGGCACGGAGTGCCAGGCCGGAGCCTCCTGCGCAGCAGCCGCCTCGGCCTGCTGACGGCCGCGGTACAGGTCGAACACCTCGACCCGGCGCGTGTGCCCCGTCTCGGTCCGCGGCTCCAGGAGCGGCCGGCGCGGCGCCTCCGGGGCCGACGTCGCGGCCTCCTCGACCGCACGCTCGGCCAGCAGCGCGGCACCGAACGCGTCCACGAAGGGCTCATCCTCAGCGTCCTCCTGCGTCGCCTCGACCGCAGCAGCCGGGGCGCGGGTGCCGGAGGTCGTCGGGGCCGCGGCGCCGGACGCGCCACCGCGCGAGGGCCGGACGGGCAGCCGGTCCGCCGCGGGTGCTGCCGGCGCCTGCGGCGACTCCGACCGCTCCGGGGCGCCCCGGACCGCGCTGGCCGCCTCCGCAACGATGGCCGCGTCGGCCGCGGTGGCCCCCAGGCTCGGAGCGGTACGCGCCGGGGCCGCGGCCGCAGCCACCGCCTCGGGCGAGATCCCCTTGCTCGTCCCCCGCTTGATCGAGCTTGCACCGATCGTGTCCAGCCGGTTCCCGTGTCGCTCGGCGGCCTCCAGACGATCGACCCACACCTGCATGCGCCGCTCGAAGTCCTCCACCGTCAGCAGCTTCAGGGCGCCGTCGCGGGCCGCCCGCTGCTTGAGGTGCGCCCGGCGCACCTTGCGCATGCCGCGCGCGTTGCCCGTGCTGTCGAGGCGGGCGTCACGCCAGCTCTCGAGCGCGGTCACGTACTGGTGCACGCGGTGCTCACGCCGCCGCTCGTCGAGCGTGTGGCCGGTGACCAGGTGCCGCTCGCCGACGAGCGCCAGGTGCCACATCAGGGCGGCGACCAGCGGGGGGACGAACCGGAAGACCACCATGTACGGGGTGCTCTCGGTCGGCACGGCGATCTCGTGCAACGCCGCGAACACGCCCGACGTCCCGGACAGGATCCACGTCAGCGTCAGGAGGACGCCGTAGGGACGTCCCTCCAGCGCGGCGTTGCGCGCCATCAGGGCCACCGCCACGAGGCTGACCTCGAGGAACCCTGCCAGCGCGTACGCCTCGAGCGGCGACATGTGCGCCACCTCGAGGCCGAACAGCACCATGCCGCTGTAGGCCAGTGCGGTCGCGATGAACGCCGCCACGACGACGGCCACCATGGGAAGGTGCCGGCCGCGGTAGCGGGGTTTCGGTGGGGCGTCGCCCGCTGTCGTCGCCGGCACGTCCTGCTGAATCACGTCTTCCTCCGAAATATGGTGATCAGGCCACATATCACCAGGCGTTCACCGCAGAAGTCAACGCTTCGCGGTGATCGGAAGCGGATCGTGACCAGGACGTCCGCCCGGGAACCTCGCCGGCGTCCGGAGTTCACCCGGAGCGCGCGACAAACCGCCCGGTCGGTTCGCTACGCTGTCCGCACGCCGTCGAGGAGGACGCCGATGACCGAACGGTCCACCACCCAGACCGACGCCGGCCCGGCCGGCGACCCCACCCGCGTCGAGACCCCGCTCGGCACTTTCCACGCCCTGCGCGACGGCGACGTCGTCCGGGTGCGCAACATCCGTTACGCCCGTGCCGACCGCTTCGCGGCACCGTCACCGGTCGCGCCGGACCCCGCGGAGTCGGCACCGCTCCAGCATGTCCGCTACGCCTGCCCCCAACCACCCAGCCCGGCAGACCAGGTGTACGGGCCGCAGCTGCGCGACGTCGAACCCACCGAGGACTGCCTCCGGCTCAGCATCACCCGTCCGGCCGAGACCGACGGTGCGCTGCCGGTCCTCGTCTGGGTCCACGGGGGCGCCTACGTCTCGGGCGCGGGCGACCTGGCCGGCTACGACCCGATCGTGCTCGTGCGCGAGCACGGGGTCCTCGTGGTCAACGTGACGTATCGGCTCGGCGCGCTCGGGTTCTTCTCCGACGGCGGCTCGGACGACGTCGCCGCGGCGGTCGAGGCCGGCCGCCCGGCGAACCTCGGGCTGCTCGACCTGCTGGCGGCGCTGCGCTGGGTGCGCGACCACGTGCACGCCTTCGGCGGCGACCCCGACCAGGTGACGCTCGTCGGACAGTCGGCCGGCGCCGACGCCATCGCACACCTGCTCGGCGCCGACGGCGCGGACGGCCTGTTCAGCCGCGCGATCCTGCAGAGTCCGCCGCTGGGAGTCCGCGGGGGCCGCGCCGAGGTCCACGCCGGTCTCGTCGAGGCCGCGGGACCGCTCGACCCGACGGGCACGGTCGACGACGTGCTCGCGGCCCAGCAGCGCGCCATGGCCGCCGTGGCCGGGATGAACGACCGGGCCGGCATGCCGTTCGCCCCCGAGTACGGCCGGGCTCCAATGCCGTCCGAGGAGGAGTTCCTCGCGACGTGGCGTCGCCGGGCACCGGGGCTGGAGCTGATGGTGACCTGGACCTCCCAGGAGGGCGAGACGTTCGTCCAGCTCGACCCCCGGGGCAGGGCGCTGCGCGACAAGCCCGTCGTCGGCAGGCTGCTGGCGTGGTTCGTGTGCCGGAAGGTCACCGACACGCTGTTCCGCACGGGGTGCAAGGCCTTCGCGAAGGACATGGCCGACGCCGGTGCCGCCGTCGTCGCCGCCGAGCTCACGACCCGCCCGGTCGACGCCCCGATGGGCGCCACGCACGCCGTCGAGCTCGGCCTGCTGTTCCCGAACCCCGACCGGTGGGCCGAAGCACCGGTCATCGGACCGGCGGGGGCCCGGACGCTCGTCGAGGCAGGCCGCGACCTGCGGGCCGCCTGGGCGGAGTTCGCGCGGACCGGCCGGCTCGCGGCCGACCGGGTCGGGACAGGTCCCGGCTGGACCGGTGAGCTGCGGGTGACGCGCCGCTCCTGACCCAGCAACGCATCGAGCGTGCCGGCTTTTTCCTCATCCGGGTCGGATGAGGAAAAAGCCGGCACGCTCGATGAAGAAAAGGGTCAGGCCGTCAGCCGGTCACCTCCCACGGACCCCACGCGGACGACGCCGGCTCCTGGTTCCGGGTCCACCACCTCGCCGTGTAGGTCTCGCCGTCGTGGACGACGACGTCACCCGCGGTGAAGATCCGCGACGGCGTCCACACCGCGACACCCTCGGAGGTCTCCGCGATCTCCTGCCACGAGCCGTAGACGTTCGCCCCCGGCTCGTCGCCCCCGGTCCACCACGTCGCCTCGAACACCGACCCCTCGAACGACACCCGGTCACCCGCGGTGTACACCGACTCCGCGTCCCACACCGGGAACTCCGGCGGGCACTCCTCACCCGAGTCACCCTTCGTCCACGTCCACGACTCCGGGTTCTTCGTCGACGACGGCTTGTCGCTCAGGACGTAACCCTCCAGCGGAGTCGCCACCACCTTCACCCCACCGTCGTTCTTACGGGTCTCGACGTACTCCACACCCTCGACGACCGGCAACGGAGCACCCGTGACGTTCCCCGGACCACACTCGTCCGTCCAGGTCGGACGCTCCGGCGTCACCTCGACCAGCTCGTCCTCGGCCTGGGCGAACTCCCACCAGTCGGCCTCGAACAGGTCTTCACCGGTGGGGCCGTGGTAGCTCAGGTAGACGTCGTGCACGCCGACAGCACCGTCGAGTGTGGCGCTGACCTCGCTCCACTCCCCCACGGTCCCGTCCACTGCGACGGTCCCGACGAGCGGGCCGTCCTGCGAGTCGAGGCGGACCTCGATCTTCGCGCCCTGGACGAGCGGTCGGACCCGGGCCCCGATCTGCGCGGCCCCGTTCTCACCGAAGTCGACCGACGACAGGGCCGACCAGTCGCCGTCGTCGATGTCCTCGACCATCAGGTTGGGCGCGCCGGCACCGAACTCGGCGGAGGCGTCCGTGATCTCCACCGTCGCCAGTCCCTGCTGCCACCCGAAGGTCTCGGCCTCGACGACACGATACGGGTCGAAGTCCTTGACCTGCTCCGCACCGGCATAGTCGCCCACCACCTGCTGGATTGTCCCGTCCTCGTTGAAAGACAGCTCCTGGATGTGCGGGCTGCGGTACCCCTGGGTCGTGCTGCCGTTGATCCGCTTGTTCAGCGTCGGCGCGTGGTAGGTCATGTAGTACGAACCGTCCAGCTCGAAGACCGACTGGTGGTTGTTGCCACCGGTACCGGCGCCGAAGAACTCGGACTGGTTCGGGAACAGCACGCCCTCGTAGGTCTCCTTGGGGAACACCGTCGGGTCGTCGGAGATCATGTAGCCGATCTGACCTCCGCCGGGGTACCCCGGCTCGGGTGTCTGCGAGCCTCCGAAGTCCGGTCCGCCGAAGTGCGATGAGTACGTCAGGTAGTAGAGCCCGTCGCGCTCGAACACGTGCGCCGCCTCGAAGGCCACCGGAGCGTCGACGACTTCGGCCGTGCCCTCGGTGGAAACCATGTCGTCACCGAGACCGATGACCCGGAGGTTCTTCGGGTTGTTGTACTTCTCCGCGTCTGGCATGTCCGCCGGCGGCGGGCCGCCGCCGAAGTACAGGTACGGCGTGCCGTCGACATCGACGAACGGCGCCGGGTCGAACTTCCAGGCGACGTCCTCGGCACCGGGCGTGGACCCGCCGATGAGCAGACTGTCACGGTCGCTCGTCCAGGGGCCCAGGGGCGAATCACCCGTGATGACGTTGCTGGAGCCGCCGCCGTTGGCGTAGTAGAGGAAGTACTTCTCCTCGCCGTCGACAACCTTCTTCGCCATGCCCGGGGCCCAGGAGTTGTTGGTGAACGGAGCGATGCCGTCCGGACCGGCGACCTGGATCTCACCGTGGTCGGTCCAGTTGACCAGGTCCTCCGACGAGATCACGGTCAGCTGGTTGATGTCGCCGTAGTTGATTCCCGGCGAGATGCCGGTCTCCGGGTCGGGCGCATAGCCCTGGGTGTCGTTCGTCAGGTACAGGTAGACCCGGCCGTCGTCGACGAACCCAAAGGCGTCGGCGCCGAACTTGTGCGAGATGAGCGGGTTGTGCTCACCGGGCTTCTTGCCGACCACCTCGATCGTCGTCGACGGCGGCGGAGGGGGTTCGGCCCCCACGAGGGACACGTCGTCGAGGACGAAGTCCATGAGATGGGTGGCCGGGTCGGCCGCCGGGTCCGCCGTCCATGGCGTCTCGAAGAACAGCCGGGCCGTGGTGACGTCCTGCGTCTCGGGGATCGTGAACGACCCCTCGAGCGTGGCCCACTCGCCGTTCGTCGCAACCGTGTCCACAAGGTTCTCGTACGTGGACCCGCCGTAGTGCATGGTGGCGAAGAACTGCTTCGTGGCGGGCGACGCCGCGTCGTCGTACTTGATGCGCGCGCTGAGCTCGTACGTCTCACCTGCCTGCACGACCCCGCTCAGGTCCTGCAGCGGGCCCGAACCGGTGGTGGCCCGATCGGTCGTGAGCGCCGCGGCGGCGCCGGAGTGGGCGTCGGCGGTCGTGGCCAGCACGGCCGAGTCTGTCGAGTTGCCGTCGTTGACGAACCAACCCGTCGTCCCGTCCTCGAACCCGCCATTGGCGACGAGCTCCTCGTCCGCAGCGAAAGACGGTGTGCTGACGAACGCTGCACTCAGTAGCGCGGCCGTCGCGACTCCGGCCGCGGTCGCGCGAAGGCGTCCCCGCCTCGGTCTGTGCAATACCATCTGCTCCTCCTTGAGTTCGTTCCTGGTTTCTGCAACGCTCCGGCGAGACCGTGCACGGACGATGCCGTCCACGTGATCGCCGCAGCACCGTGGAGAAGAGGTCAGCTCCACCCACTCGTGAGGCAACGGCCGATCGCCTTCGCACGGCGTCTTGAGGTCAGTCGGTGGTCGCCTCCCACGGGCCCCACGCGGACCACGCCGGCTCCTGATTCCGGGTCCACCAGCGCGCCGTGTAGTTCTCGCCGTCGTGGACGACGACGTCACCCGCGGTGAAGATCCGCGACGGTGTCCACACCGCGACACCCTCGGCGGTCTCGGCGATCTCCTGCCACGAGCCGTAGACGTTCGCCCCCGGCTCGTCGCCCCGCGTCCACCACGTCGCCTCGAACACCGCGCCGTCGAACGTCACCCGGTCCCCCGCGGAGTACACCGCCGAGGCGTCCCACACCGGATACTCCGGCGGGCACTCCTCACCCGAGTCACCCTTCGTCCACGTCCACGACTCCGGGTTCTTCGTCGACGACGGCTTGTCGCTCAGGACGTACCCCTCCACCGGAGTGGCCACGACCTGCACCCCACCGTCGTTCTTCCTCGTCTCGACATACTCCACCCCCTCGACGACCGGCAACGGCGCACCCGTGACATTGCCCGGACCACACTCATCGACCCAGGTCGGACGCACCGGCGTCACCTCGAAGAGTTCAGCAACCCGCGGCACGAGTGCAGCCACGGCCACGGCAAGCTCCCGCGCGGGCGCGTCGACCTGGTTCTGCGTGGACGGTGCCGTGGTGGACCGTGCCGTGTCGAGAGCGTCGGAGAGCCGTGCCCACGACTTCGGGGTGTAGTCCTCCTCGTCGAGTGCGGTGGCTTCCTCGACCAGCGCGTCCAGGCTCGAGCGGTCGACCTCGGAGCCCAGCGTGCTGCTGAGCAGGAAGTGGTCGAAGTCGACGACTCCACCGGTGCGCTCCGTGGCGTAGTTGAAGAGACCGAACCGGTAGCCCATGAAGTGCGACAGGCTCCAGTCCATGACCAGGGGACCCTGCGCAGGACCGAGCGGCTGCCAGTTCTGCCCGTCGAGACTCGCGGAGTACTGCACCCACAGCTGGCCCGGCGTGGCGGCGAAGTCGGCGTCCGCCTTGAGGTGGACGTCGGTGCTGTCGCCGAGGTCCACCGTCGTGCCGGGGACGAAGGACTCGACCTCGTCGCGGTCGATCTCCTCATCGAACGGCTGGAGCCGTGTGACGAGTCCGAGCGTGCGCTCGCCGTCGACCTGCTGGACGGCGGCATAGGCGAAGCTGCGCCCGTAGACCGCCAGTCCGGCGACGTCGCCGTCATGCATCCCGGAGACGTCCATCCGGGTCTCCGCCGACGACGTCGGTCCGAACGTACGCTGGCCCAAGACGTTGCGCGCCTCCTCGAGGTACGTCAGGTCGCGGCCGGGAGCCTTGGTGTACTCGGCCTGGCCGGTGACCACATGACCGTTGGTCAGCCGGAGCCACCCCTCCCGGTCGGTGAGCGTCCAGTAGCGGTTGTCCGGGTTGTGGTTCCACTGCCAGGCGAGGTCGAGGTCCGAACCGTTGTAGGAGACCTCGTCGGCCGTGGCGTGCTCGAGATCCGGCTGCCGGCCGACGACCGAGACGTCGTCCAGGAGGTACGAGACCGCCGACGTCTCCGGCTGCGGGTTGCCCCACGGTGTCTCGACCGCGATCTTGACGGTGCTCACGTCGGCGTCGCTCGGGATGGTGGCGGTGCCCTGAACCGTGGCCCACTCCCCCCGCGGAACGTCGTCGGCCACGAGCACCTCCACCCCGTCGCCCCAGTCCCCGACCAGGTGGAAACGCATGCTGTCGGGCCCGGCGTCGAACCGGACCCGCGCCGAGAGGTCGTAGGTGATGCCCGCCTGGATCGTGCCGTCGAGCTGCTGGTACGGGCCGGACCCGTTGAGCGTCCGGTCACCGACGCCCAACGCGGCGCTGCCCGACGCCGGGGACGCGGTCTCGCGGGTGAGCGTGGCGCCGTACTGCGCCGCCCACGGCTCCGTCGTGGCGTCCTCGAAGCCCGGATTCTCGACGAGCTCGATGCCGAGCAGGCCCTCGTCGTACGAGGGTGCGTCCGGGATCTGCCAGACCGTGTCGCTGAAGGCATGGTGCTCGGCGTCGTTGGCGAAGTCGTCCGAGGCGACGATGCTCTTGAGGCGCTCGCGGCGCAGCTCCTGCGGCGACAGCGTGATCGGCTTGTCGAAGACGTCGCCGACCTGCACGACGCCTTCGGCTCCGAAGGTGGGCCAACCGTCCTGCCAGGTGGCCGGGATGAGTGCCGGGATGCGTCCGAGCGGGTAGGTGTCCCGGAAGAACATGCCCCACCACTCGTAGCCCCCGTCGCCGTCCGGGACCTCGACCAGGCCGCCCTGGGCGAAACCGTCGGAGTCGAGCACCCGGCGCGCCTCGTACGGGTCGCTGCCGTCGGGGGTGGCGTAGCGTCCGAGCAGGTGCTCCGAACGGAACATCACCTCCTGGCGCCCCTGGCCGGGCGGCCAGGTGATGATCGCGATGTAGTACTCGCCGTCGATGTAGTGGACCTGGGCGCCCTCGAACAGCCCTCCGGCGAACGGTTCGTCGGCGTGGTCGCTCGCGCGGATGATGTCGGGGTACTCCTCGACGATCTGCGTCAGGTCGTCCGACAGCCGCACAGCGCTGGTGCCCCCGGAACCGTGGAAGATGTAGGGCGTCCCGCCGTCGGCGTCGTCGAAGAAGAGCGACGGGTCGTGCAGTGCCCGACCGAGGGCGACCCGGTCCCAGCTGCCGTCGTCGATGTCGTCGGTGCTGTAGAGGTAGGCGCCACCCAGATTGTTCGTGTTGAAGACGACGTAGAACCGACCGTCGTGGTAGCGCAGCGAGGACGCCCACTGGCCGTGTCCGTACCCGTTCTGCCCGTTGCGCAGGGACGAGACGTCGTCGACCCCCAGGCGGTCGTAGACGTAGTTGACGATCTCCCAGTTGACGAGGTCGTAGGACTTCATGATCGGTGCACCGGGACTCAGATGCATCGTCGTGCTGACCATGTAGTAGACGTCGCGGCCCTCGTCGTTCTCGGCGGCCGGGACGCGTGTCACGCTCACGTCCGGCACGTCGCTGTTCAGCAGCGGGATGCCGTACGTGCCGTCTCCGTTGTCCGTCGTCGTCAGGCCGAGGTCGTCCTCCGCCGGTTCCGTACCAGCGGCCGTGGCGAGCCCGGCCGTCAGTGCGGTCACGCACAGTCCGCCGAGCAGCGTCGTGCCGAGCCTCCGGGACGTCGTCGTCGATCTCACGGTCACTTCTCCTTCTCGTCGTTGAGCAAAGCTGGAACGTGCTTGGCCCCGTGCGCCAACATCTTTGTTAGCGCTCACATCTTGGTGTCTGGCACCTCCCTGGGTCGTCCGGACTGGCACCCGTCCCGCCGCACGGGCGGCGGGACGGGACGTCGGTCAGGTCTTGCGCAGGCTGAGCACCCGCTGGAGCACCACGAAGACCAGCAGCAGCACGCCGATGAAGATCTTGGTCCACCAGGAGCTGAGCGTGCCCTCGTAGGTGATGATCGTCTGGATCAGGCCCAGCACGAGCACACCCAGCACTGAACCGAGCACGAACCCGGTCCCCCCGGTCAGGAGGGTGCCGCCGATGACGACCGCCGCGATCGCGTCGAGCTCCATCGCCACGCCCGTCAGCGAGTACCCCGAGCGGGAGTACATCGCGAACAGCAGGCCCCCGAGGCCGGCGCACGTCCCGGAGATCACGTAGACGAGCACCTTGGTGCGGGCCACCGGCAGACCCATCAGCCGCGCCGACTGCTCGCTGCCGCCGATCGCGTAGACCGTGCGGCCGAACTGGGTGAAGTGCAGCAGGTAGAAGGCGATCCCGATGACGACCAGCGCGACGATCACGCTCGTCGTCATGCGCCACTGGCCGGCGATCCAGGTGTCCCAGCCCGCGATCGCCACGAACGTCTCGTCCGTGATCGGGATCGACTCCGGGGCGATGACGAAGCACAGTCCGCGCGCGAAGAACATGCCGGCCAGCGTGGCGATAAACGGTTGAACCTCGAACACATGGACCATCAGCCCGATCAGCAGACCGATGATCGACCCGATGAGCACCACGGCCGGCAGCACCACCGCCACCGGCACCCCGGCGTCGATGAGGTACGCGGCGCTCACCGCCGACAGCGCCAGCACCGCACCCACCGACAGGTCGATGCCGCCGGTGAGGATCACGAACGTCATGCCGACGGCGAGCACGATGAGGAACGAGTTGTTGATGAACAGGTTCGCCAGCACGCCGACCGAGAGGAAGTTGTCGTACCGCACGCCGCCGATCGCGAGGATCAGGGCGAGCACCACGAACGTGCCGACCACGGGCAGGTAGCGCCGGTCGATGCGCAGGCGCCGCGCGATGCGGGCCGGTCCGGAGCCGCCGGGCCGCGGGGCTCCCGGCCCGGAGCCCTCCACCGTGTGCTGGGGCGTCGTCGTCGCCATCAGGCGGCCACCTCCTCGGGCCGGGCCGCGCGCTGGCGGGCGCGCGCGGCGAGCTTGTCACGGACCCGCGGCGACTGCAGCAGGGTCACCGCGATCACCACCAGCGCCTTGAACAGCGGGGTGACCAGCGGGGAGATCCCCACGATCGTCACGGTCAGCGTCAGCGTGGTGATGATCAGCACGCCCACGAGCGTGCCCGACAACGAGAACTTGCCGCCCTGCAGGGACGTCCCGCCGATGACGACGGCGAGTATCGCGTCGAGCTCGATGAACAGGCCGGCGTTGTTGGCGTCCGCCGCCATGACGTTCGAGGCGAGGATCAGACCCGCGAGCCCGGAGAACAGCCCGGACAGCGCGAACACCGTCCAGACGATGGTGCGCGCCCGCACCCCCGCCAGCCGGCTCGCCGACGGGTTGATCCCGACCGCCTCGACCAGCATGCCCAGCGCCGAGCGCCGCGTGATGAGCGCGACGATCAGGTAGACGCCGTAGGCGATCAGCGCCGCGGCGGGCAGCCCGAGCCAGAAGCCCGCACCGAGCGTCTTGAACGGTGCGCTGGTGACGGTGGTGATCTGCCCCTCGGTGATGAGCATCGCCACGCCGCGACCGGCGGTCATGAGGATCAGCGTCGCGATGATCGGCTGGATGCCGACGACCGAGACGAGGAAGCCGTTCCAGATGCCGAGCACCAGGCACAGCCCCAGGGCGATCGCGATGGCGATGATCACGGTCGACACGGCCCCGGGGTCGGGCGCCGTGGCGATGAAGCTCAGCGACAGCGCACCGGCGATGGCGACGACGGCCCCCACCGAGAGGTCGATGCCCCGGGTCGCGATGACGAGCGTCATCCCCAACGACACCAGCAGCAGCGGGGCGGAGTTGCGCAGGATGTCGATCGGTGCGCCGAACAGGTGGCCGTCGAGGATCGACACGGACAGGAAGTCCGGGCTGAAGATCGTGTTGGCCACCAGCAGCGCGACCAGCGCGACGACCGGCCAGAACAGCGTGTGGTGGGTGAGGTTGCGCAGCCCGGTCGGGCCGGCGGGGCGGGTGTGTGATCCCGTCGTGGCAGGCATCAGTGCTCTCCTCCGCTCGCGATGAGTTCGACGACGTCGTCGACGCCGACGTCCTCGGAGTTGACGATCTCGGCGACCTTGCGCCGGTCCCGCATGACGCCGATGCGGTGGCTGAGGCGCAGGACCTCCTCCAGCTCGGCGGAGATGAAGACGACGGCCATGCCCTGCGAGGCGAGCTCGGCGACGAGCTTCTGGATCTCGGCCTTGGCCCCGACGTCGATGCCGCGGGTCGGCTCGTCGAGGATCAGCAGCTCGGGGGCCGTCGCGAGCCAGCGCGCGAGCAGCACCTTCTGCTGGTTGCCGCCCGACAGGTTGCGCAGCAGCGCGTCGGGGTTCGCGGGCCGCACGTTGAGCGCCGCCATGTACTTCTCGACGATCTCGTCGACCTGCCGGCGGGGCAGGCGGCGCATCCAGCCGCGGCCCGCCTGGAGCCCGAGCACGATGTTCTCCCGCACGGTCAGGTCGCCGACGACACCCTCGGACTTGCGGTCCTCCGAGGAGAACGCGATGCCCTGGGAGATCGCGGCACGCGGGTTGCGCAGGCGCGTGGGGACGTCCTTGATCCGGGTGGTCCCGCTGTCGGCACGGTCGGCACCCGACAGCAGCCGGGCCACCTCCGTGCGCCCCGAGCCGAGCAGTCCGGCCAGACCCACGACCTCGCCCGCGTAGACGTCGAGGTCGAACGGCCGGACGTCGCCCTTGCGGCCCAGCCCGACCGCCGACAGGTAGGGCGTGGCGCCCTGCTCGACGTCGACGGCGTGCTCGGTCGAGACCTGGAGGTCCTCCAGCACGTCCATCGACCGGCCGATCATGGTGGAGACGAGCTCGAGCCGGTCGAGCTCGTCGGTCCGGTACTCGCCGACCCGCTGCCCGTTGCGCAGCACCGTCATGCGGTCGGAGATCTCGTAGACCTGCTCGATGAAGTGCGACACGAACAGCACCGCGACGCCCTGGTCCCGCAGGCGCCGCACGACGGCGAAGAGCTGGGCGACCTCGTCGGCGTCGAGGCTCGACGTCGGCTCGTCGAGGATGAGGACCTTGGCGTCGACGACCATGGCGCGGCTGATCGCCACGAGCTGCTGGATCGCGATGGAGTGCGACCCGAGCGAGGACGCGGGGTCGATGTCCAGGCCCATCGTGGCCAGGTGCTCGGCCGCGGCACGGCGGGCGGCGCGCCAGTCGATCGCGCCCAGCCGCCGGGGCTCGTGCCCGAGCATGATGTTCTCCGCGACGGTGAGGTTCTCGCAGAGGTTGACCTCCTGGTACACCGTGGCGATCCCGGCGTCCTGGGCCTCGCCCGGTCCGGAGAAGCGGTGCTCGGCGCCGTCGACGACGATGCGTCCGGCGTCGATGCCGTAGACGCCGGTGAGCGCCTTGATGAGGGTGGACTTCCCGGCGCCGTTCTCACCCATCAGGGCGTGCACCTCACCGGGGAAGAGCCTGAAGTCGACCTGGTCGAGCGCCTTGACGCCCGGGAACTCGATGGAGATCCCGGACATCTCGACGACCGGCCGGTCCGCGCTCGGAGAGCTCGTCATCGTTGACCTTCCGTGGGTCGCGGCAGGGGGCCGGGCCGGCGCCCCTGCCGCGGGTCGATGCCCCGGGACGCGGGTGCGTCCCGGGGCGTGTCGATCAGTACTGGCGGTCCGGCAGGGCCTCGACGGCCGCCTCCTGGTCGAAGGCCAGGTCCTCGACGACGATGCGCTTCTCGACCTCCTCGCCGGCGACGACCTTCTGCGCGACCTCGGCCAGGTCCGGCCCCAGCAGCGGGTTGCACTCGACGATGTAGTTGATCTTGCCATCGGCGAGGGCCTGCATGCCGTCCTTGACGGCGTCGATCGTGATGATCTTGATGTCCTCGCCGGGTGTCATGCCGGCCGCCTCGATGGCCTCGATGGCGCCCAGGCCCATGTCGTCGTTGTGGGCGAACACGAGGTCGATGTCGTCGTACTTCTGCAGGAAGCCCTCCATGACCTGCTTGCCCTCGGTGCGGGTGAAGTTGCCGGTCTGGGAGTCGATCACCTCGATGTCGCTGCCCTCGATGGCGGTGCCGAAGCCCTCCTTGCGGTCGATGGCGGGCGCAGAACCTGTCGTGCCCTGCAGCTCGACCATCTTGTACCCCTCGCCGTCGTACTGCTCGACGGCCCACTCGCCGGCCATCTCGCCCTCCAGGACGAAGTCCGAGCCGATGAAGGACTCGTAGAGGGTCTCGTCCTCGCTGTCGACGGCGCGGTCGGTGAGGATCACGGGGATGCCGGCCGTCTTGGCCTCCTCGAGCACGGCGTCCCAGCCGGTCTCGACCACCGGCGAGAACGCGAGCACGTCGACGCCCTGCTGGATGTACGAGCGCAGGGCCTGGATCTGGTTCTCCTGCTTCTGCTGGGCGTCGGAGAAGCTGAGGTCGAACCCGTTCTCCTCGGTGAGGGTGTCCTGGATGGACTGGGTGTTGGCGGCGCGCCACCCGGACTCGGCACCCACCTGGGAGAACCCGATCGAGATCAGCTCGTCGCCGCCGGACCCCTCGGCGCTCTCGCTGCCGCCGGACTCCTCCGAGGCCGGTTCGCTGCTGCAGGCGCCGAGCGCCAGCATCGCCGCTGCCGAGACCGCGGCGATCGTGCCGCGCATCCACATCTTCCGTGCCATGTCTGCTCTCCTCCTCGAGACGCCGGACGGCCGGTCCACCGGCCGTGGGTCAGCTCCGACCCTCCGGCACACTTGCTTTGTGACCGCTAACATAGTGCTAGATGTGACCGGTCACAACGACGTGTCCACAATTGGACGTCACGATCTCGTAACGTCACCGCCCGGACGAGCGAGCATGCACGGACCCGCACGCGAGGACCGGCGGCACGGGCCGGCAGCACGGACCGGCTCAGTCCTCGTCGTCGAGCTCCGGCCCGTCGAGCTGCCCGTCCAGCTCGGCCGCGATCATCTCGACGATCGTGTCCACCGTGACGCCCGGCCCGTTGCTCAGCTCGCCGATCTTCTCCCGGTCCTTCAGGACCACGATCCGGTCGCTCAGGCGCACCACCTCCTCGAGCTGGGAGGAGATGAAGACGACGGCGACCCCCTCGCCGGCCAGCCGCGCCACCCGACGCTGGATGTCGAGCTTGGCGGCGATGTCGATGCCACGCGTCGGCTCGTCGAGGATCAGCACGTGCGGCCGCGTGGCCAGGAGCCGCGCGAGCATCACCTTCTGCTGCGTCCCGCCGGACAGCTCGCCGGCCGGCCGGTCCAGGTCCTCGTGGGACAGGTTGAGCGCGTCGAGGTAGACGTCCACCACGGCGTCCTGCTCGGGCCGGGACAACGGCCGGGTCCAGCCGCGCAGCGCCTGCAGGGCCAGCACGATGTTCTCCCGCACCGTCAGGCCCGCGATGATGCCGTCGTGGCGCAGGTTCTCGCTCGACACGGCGATCCGGTGCCGCAGCGCGGACGCCGGACCCCGCAGGTGCACCCGGTCGCCGTCCAGCCAGAGCTCGCCCCGGTCCGGCCGCTCGACACCACCCATGAGGCGGGCGAGCTCGGTGCGGCCCGAGCCCCGCAGCCCCGCGAAGCCGACGACCTCGCCCCGCGCCAGGTCGACGTCGGTGGGCTCGAGCGTGCCCCGGCGGCCGATCGACGCCGCCCGCAGCGTCACCTGGTTCGACGACCGGGCGTAGTGGTGCTCCAGCCGCTGCGAGTGCAGGGCCTGCAACGCGTCGATGTCCTCACCGAGCATCTTCGAGATCAGCTCGGCCCGGTCCACCTCGGCCGTGACGTACTCCGCCACCACCCGACCGCCCCGGAGCACGGTCAGCCGGTCGCTGACCTCGAGGACCTGCTCCAGGAAGTGGGACACGAACAGCACCGCGACGCCCTGGTCCCGCAGCCGCCGGACCACACCGAGGAGCTGGGAGGCCTCCGCCTCGTCCAGGCTCGACGTCGGCTCGTCGAGCACGAGCACCCGCGGCTCCAGGACGATCGCGCGGGCGACCGCGACGAGCTGCTTGGTCGCGGGTGACAGCGAGTCCAGGGGTGCCCGCGGGTCGACGTCGTCGATCCCCAGGGCGGCGAGCGCCGCCGAGGCCCGCTCCCGGCTCCGCGCCCAGCGGATGCCGAACCGGCCCCGCACCTCGTGGCCGATCATGATGTTCTCGGCCACGGACAGGTGCGGGCTCAGGTGCGACTCCTGGAAGACGGTCGCGATGCCCTCCGCCCGGCTCCGGGCGACGCTCGTGGGAGTGCTGGCCTCGCCGTCGACCCGCACGGTGCCTGCCAGGAGCGGCACGGTGCCCGTCAGCGCGCCGATGAGCGTGGACTTGCCGGCGCCGTTCTCCCCCATCAGCGCGTGCACCTCGCCGGGACGCAGCGTCAGGTCGGCGCCGTCGAGCACCCGCACGCCCGAGTACTCCACGGTGATCCCGCGCATCTCGACCACGGGCCGTGCCGTCGCCTCCGGACGCGTCTCCCGGGCCGCCATCAGTCGACCTTCCTCGGTGCGGCGCTCGAGGCGCGCACGACGATCTCGGCGGGGGTCCGCGTCACGTCCGGGATCTCGCGCTCCTCGATCGCGGCCCGCAGGACGTCGACGACGGAGACGCCGAGCGCGTCGAAGTTCTGCCGCACGGTGGTCAGCGGCGGGATGACGTGCCGCGCCAGCGGGATGTCGTCGAAGCCGACCACGCTGACGTCGTCGGGCACGGAGAAGCCCCGCTCGTGGAGCCCGTGCACGAACCCGACGGCCATGTCGTCGTTCGCGACGAACACGGCCGTGTACTCGGGCAGCTCACGGATCCCCCGGGCGAAGTCGTACGCGAAGTCCGCCGTCCAGTCGCCGACGACGATCGGGCGTTCGCGCAGGCCCCACGACCTCGCCCGGGCGCGGAAGGCGCGTTCGCGCGTCCGGGCGTCGAGCCAGTCGAGCGGGCCGGCCAGGTGCAGGATGTCGCGGTGCCCGAGCGAGACGAGATGGTCGACGGCGAGCGTCGTCCCGGCCTGCTGGTCGACCGTCACCGTGAGGAACGTCGGGTCCTTGTCAGGCTTGACCACGAGCACGGGCACCCCGACGGCGATGCGGCGCAGCGCGGCGATCGACGACGATCTCGGCGCGACGACGCACAGCGCCTCGATGCCCAGCGCGATCAGGTGGTCGACGGCCTCCTGCGGGCTGATCTCTTCGCCGGCGCGCAGGAGCACCGAGCTGACCTCGTAGCCGGAGGCGCGGGCGGCGGACTCGACGGCGTACAGCGTGCTGGTCGGCCCGAACGTCATCGCGCTCTCCACGAGGACGCCGATGCGGCGGCTGCGCTGGGTGGCGAGGGCACGAGCCGTCAGGCTCGGGCGGTAGCCGAGCTCTTCGATGGCCTCCTCGACGCGCCGCCGGGTGGCCTCCCGGATGTTCGGGTGGTCGTTGAGGACCCGGGACACGGTCATGTGCGACACGCCGGCGAGCTGCGCGACCTGCCGGATGTTCGGCTTGTCGACACCGGGACTCGCCATGCAGGCCTCCATCGGGTTCCGCCGGACGGCCGACGCGCGGCGCGGTGCGGCGAACACAGGATACCGCCGGCGTCCGACGGCTCGTCGCCGGCCCACCCCCTCGCGCTGTGGGTGCACGACACGCCGCCGAGCCATCGGGCTCGGCGGCGTGTCGTGCACCCACAGCGCGAGGGGGTTCAGGGGGTGGGGTCAGAGGCCCTGGGCGAGCTTGTAGTACACCTGGTTCCAGCGCACCTGGTCGGTGAACCCGCGCCGCGTGGTCGACTCGTCGATCACCAGCAGCTCGGTGCCGGCGATCTGGGCGAACACCTCGAAGGCCTCGATGCCGGCCGCGGTCGACATCACCGTGTGGTGCGCCCCGCCGGCGGTCAGCCAGGCCTCGGCCGACGTCGCGAAGTCCGGACGCGGCTTCCACACGGCACGGGCCACGGGCAGGTTCGGCAGCTCCGCGGTGGGCGGCACGACGTCGACCACGTTCGCGGTGAGGCGGAACCGGTCCCGCATGTCGGCCAGCGAGACGACGACGGCGTCCGAGGTCGCGTCCGCGTCGAAGACCATGCGCACGGGGTCCTCCTTGCCGCCGATGCCGAGCGGGTGGATCTCCACGCGGGGCTTCGACGTCGTCAGGGAGGGGCAGATCTCGAGCATGTGCGCGCCGAGGATGAGCTCGTTCCCCGGCGTGAGGTCGTACGTGTAGTCCTCCATGAGAGAGGCGCCACCGGGCAGGCCCTCGCCCATGACCTTCGCGGCGCGGACCAGCACGGCCGTCTTCCAGTCGCCCTCCGCGCCGAAGCCGTACCCCTTGCTCATGAGGCGCTGCACCGCGATCCCGGGGAGCTGGCGCAGGTCGCCGAGGTCCTCGAAGTTCGTGGTGAAGGCCTTGGCGCCGCGCTCGACGAGGAACGCCTCCATGGCGATCTCCTGGCGCGCCGCGTACCGCAGCGAATCGTGCCGGTCACCGTCCGCGCGCAGCTCCGGCGCCACGTCGTAGAGCTCGGCGTACTCCGCCACCAGCGCGTCGACAGCCTCGTCCGAGACCTCCTCGACGGCGGAGACGAGCTCGTTGACGCCCCACGTGTTGACCGAGACGCCGAACGTCAGCTCGGCCTCCGTCTTGTCACCCTCGGTGACGGCGACGTTGCGCATGTTGTCGCCGAACCGGACGAGCGTGAGCTCGTGCGTGGCGGCCCATCCGGCGGCACCGCGGACCCAGGTGCCGACGCGACGCTGGACGGCCGGGTTCGAGACGTGCCCCACCACGGTGGTCCGCGCGACGCCGAGCCGGGACAGCATGTACCCGTACTCGCGGTCGCCGTGCGCGGCCTGGTTGAGGTTCATGAAGTCCATGTCGATCTCGGACCAGGGCAGCTCGACGTTCGCCTGCGTGTGCAGGTGCAGCAGCGGCTTGCGCAGCGCGTCGAGCCCGGCGATCCACATCTTCGCAGGGCTGAAGGTGTGCATCCAGGTGATGACGCCGAGGACGCCGTCGTCGCTGTTGGCGTCGAGCATGGCGCGACGGATCGAGGCCGAGTCCTTCAGGACGGGCTTCCAGACGATCTTCGCCGGGACGTCCCCGGAGGCGTCCAGCGCCTCGGCGACCTCGCGGGACTGCTGCGCGACCTGCTCCAGGGTCTCGGGTCCGTACAGGTCCTGGCTGCCGGTGAGGAACCAGACCTCGCGGTCGCCGTAGGGCTTGCTCATGTGCTTCCTTTCAGAGGGTCGGACGAGGGCCGACGTCGGCCCGCATCGGGTCAGCGCTGGCCGTAGACGTTCTGGTAGCGGTCGTACAGCGAGTCGACGTGCTCCTGCGCGATCGGCAGCGGCTCGCCGAGCTGGCGGGCGACGTGCACCGCGCGGGCGACCTCCTCGCACAGCACGGCGGCCTTGACGGCCGCCTTGGCATCGGACCCGATGGTGAACGGGCCGTGGTTCTGCATGAGTACGGCCTTCGAGCGGGAGCCCCGCAGCGTCTCAACGATGCCGCGGCCGATCGAGTCGTCACCGATGATCGCGAACGGGCCCACGGGGACGGGGCCGCCGAACTCGTCGGCCATCATCGTCAGCACGCACGGGATCTCCTCGCCGCGCGCCGCCCACGCCGTCGCGTACGTGGAGTGCGTGTGCACCACGCCGCCCACCTCGGGCATGTGCTGGTAGACGTAGGCGTGGGCGGCGGTGTCCGACGACGGCGCACGCTCGCCCTCGACCAGCGCGCCCTCCAGGTCGCACACCACCATCGCGTCCGGCGTGATGTCGTCGTAGGACAGCCCGGAGGGCTTGATGACGAGGAGGTCGTCGGCGCCCCCGGCACCTCCGGACGGGTTGCGCACCCGCTCGGAGACGTTGCCGGCGGTCCACACGACGAGCTCCCAGCGAGGCAGCTCGGCGTGCAGCGCCGCGACCTTCTCCTTGGCGGCGTCGACGGCGGCCCGCAGGTGGTCGGGCACCTCGGTGATCGGCATCGGGATCGTTCTCCGTTCGGTCGGGACGGCGCTACAGCGCCTCGGTGGCGGCACGCTCGACCGCGAGGCCGGCGGTGTACCGCTCCAGGTAGGTGGCGAATCCGGCCAGGTCGTCGGCGTCGGGCTCGGCGACCTCCAGCTCGGCGTCGGCGAAGACCCGCGTGCCGAGGTAGTCGGCGAGGGACTCCGCGCCGTCCCCGGCGTCGGTGGCCGCGCGCGCGTAGGCCGCCAGGACGGCGATGCCCCAGGCGCCGCCCTCCCCCGCCGTGCGGCCGACGGCGACGGGTGCGCCGACGGCGGCGGCGAGCAGCCGCTGCGCCACGCCCTCGGTCCGGAACACGCCGCCGTGGGCGAACATCGTGTCGATGGCGACGCCCTCGCCGTGCAGCACGCGCATCCCGAGCGCCAGCGTGCCGAACGCGCCGTAGATCTGCGCCCGCATGAAGTTCGCGAGCGTGAGGCGGCTGCCGGGCGTCCGGACGACGAGTGGCCGGCCCTCGTCGAGGCCCGTGATCGGCTCCCCGGCGAGGTAGTTGTACGCGAGCAGACCGCCGCCGTCGGGCTCACCGTCGAGAGCCGCCCGGAAGAGGGCGCCGAAGACCTCGTCGGCACCGCCGTCGTGCCCGAGCGCGGCGGCGAGCTCGCCGAACATCCCGGCCCAGGCGTCGAGCTCGCTGGCACCGTTGTTGCAGTGCACCATCGCGACGAGGTCACCGGCGGGGGTGGTGACCAGGTCGAGCTCGTGGTGCACGCTCGTGAGCGGCTCCTCGAGGACGACCATCGCGAAGACGGAGGTACCGGCGCTGATGTTGCCGGTGCGCGGAGCCACCGCGTTCGTGGCGACCATGCCCGTCCCGGCGTCGCCCTCGGGCGGGCAGAGCAGGATCCCGGGCTCGAGGGTGCCGGTCGGGTCGAGCAGCGCGGCGCCCTCGGGGGTGAGCCGCCCGGCGTCCGCTCCCGCGGGCAGCACCGCGGGCAGGAGACCCTCGACCTGCAACCCGGGGCGCTTGGCGGCGACCAGGTGCCGGAACTGGCCCAGCATCCGCTGGTCGTAGTCCCGCGTGGCGGGGTCGATGGGGAACATGCCGGACGCGTCGCCGACGCCGAGCACGTGCCGGCCGGTCAGGGCCCGATGCACGTGGCCGGCCAGGGTGGTGAACGAGGCGATCTGCGGCACGTGGGGCTCGTCGTCGAGGATCGCCTGGTAGAGGTGGGCGATCGACCACCGCAGCGGGACGTTGTGGCCGAACAGCTCGGAGAGCTCGGCGGCGGCAGGTCCGGTGCTGGTGTTGCGCCAGGTGCGGAACGGCACGAGCAGGTCGCCGGCGGCGTCGAACGGCAGGTAGCCGTGCATCATCGCGGAGACCCCGAGCCCGGCGTAGGTGGTGGGCCGGACGCCGTAGCGTTCCTCGACGTCGGCCACGAGCGCCGCGTAGGCGCCCTGCAGCCCGGCGTGCACCGCGTCGAGCGAGTACGTCCACACGCCGTCGACGAACTCGTTCTCCCAGGCGTGGTTCCCGGCGGCGACCGGCACGTGGTCCGGGCCGACGAGACAGGCCTTGATGTTCGTCGAGCCGAGCTCGATCCCGAGCGTCGTCCGCCCGGCTGTGATGGCGTCCCGCACGGTCGCCTGGTCCTGCAGCGTCATCGCCGTGTTCACTCCTTGGTTCGGGTCAGCATGATGTTAGCGCTCACATGGCGCGAGCTCCAAGCCGCACGCGGCAGGCCTGGGCCGCGCGCTCACCGAGGGGGCGCCGTGGACGAGCGCACCACGAGCTCCGGCTGGATCCGCTCCACGGCCACCTCGTCGCCGGCCAGCGACGCGAGCACCATCGCGACGCACCGGGCACCGAGCGCGGCGAACGGCTGGCGCACCGTGGTGAGCGGCGGCACGAAGTAGGCGGCGCCCGCCATGTCGTCGAACCCGACCACCGAGACGTCGTCCGGCACGCCGAGGTTGCGCTCCCACAGCGCCCGTAGGATCCCCAGGGCGAGCTGGTCGTTCCCCGCGAGCACCGCCGTCGGGCCCTCCCCCGCCACGACCGCCTCCGCCAGGGCCTGGCCCGCGCGATAGCCGTCCTCGGCCGACCACGAGCAGGTCCGCGGCCGGGTCGCCTCGACCCCGTGCGCCTCCAGCGCCTCGCGCCAGCCCGCGGCACGCTCGCGCGCGTCGAACCAGTCCTGCGGTCCCGCGACGTGCACCACGTCGGCGTGGCCCAGGCCGAGCAGGTGCTCCGTCGCCGCCCGGGCGCCCGCACGCTGGTCCACCGCCGCCGACATCGTGGCCGACGCCGGACCTCCCGGCTCGCGCCCCGCCGTCGTCTCCTCGAGGGCCGCCACGACCACCACCGGCACCGGTGCGCGGAACGACTCGACCGCCGCGGCCACGTCGTCGTGCGGCGCGATGACGACGATGCCGTCCACCCCCTGAGCCATGAAGTGCTCGAGCGCCTCGTGCATCGACGTCGTGTCGTACGCGCGCAACGTCGCGACCGACACGAAGTAGCCCTTGTCCCGCGCCGCCTCCTCCACGGCGATGAGCGTGCTCGTCGGCCCGAAGAGCGCAGAGCCCGTCGTCACCACGCCCAGCGTGGCCGAGCGGGACGTCACCAGAGCACGTGCCGCACTGTTGCGCCGGTAGCCGAGCTGCTCGATCGCGGCCTGCACCCGTTCGCGCGTCTCACCGCGGACGCTCGGGTGACCGTTGAGGACCCGCGAGACGGTCTGGTGCGATACGTGGGCGACGGCCGCGACGTCCGCCATCGACGGACGCCTGGCCCGGCGCGCCTCCTGGCCGGTCACGGGCGGTCGGCGGAGGAACCCGCGGCGTCCTCGTCCACCTGCTGCGCGTCGACCGCGTGCAGCACCCGCCGCAGGTAGGTCATGGTGAGCTGACCGGCGGCCTCGTCGTACTGCGCCTCGTAGCCGTGCTTGGTGTACAGCGCGAGGTTGTGCTTGGAGTCCTTGCCGGTGAACGCCCAGATCTCGGTGACCTGCTCGGGCAGGTAGTTGAGGATCGCGAACATCAGCGTGGTGCCCAGGCCCTTGCCCTGCTGGTCCGGGGCCACCGCCAGCCGGCCCAGCGTCGCCTTCGGGCCCTCCACCTCGACGCGGATCGACCCGACGAGCCGGTGGCCCTCCCACGCGCCGATCGTCACGATGTCCTCGCGCGCCATGTCCTCGCGCAGCTCCGTGAGCGTCTGCGTCAGCGGCGGGATGTGCGGGTCGTCGTACAGCTGCGCCTCGGAGACGAACGCCGCACGCCGCAGCGTCAGCAGCTCGCCGGCCTGGTCGTCGGCGACCAGGGCGATCCGGGTGGACTTGTCGGGTGCTGCGGTGCCGCCCGCGGCGCCGTCCGGGACGGCGGTCGTGTCGCTCATGGCCCCATCGTGGCAGACCGTGGGCGACAATGGCGTGCGTGACGACACAGCCGACCCCTCCGACGACCACCGGCTCGCGCCCGGGCCGCCCCACCGAGTGGGTCCTGACGATGTCCTGCCCGGACCGCCCCGGCATCGTGCACGCCGTGAGCGGGATGCTCGCCGCGCACGACGGGAACATCACCGAGTCGCAGCAATTCGGCAACCCCGGGTCCGGCACCTTCTTCATGCGCGTCCAGGTCGAGTCGCACGCCTCGCGCGAGGAGCTGGAGGCCGCGATGTCCGACGTCGCGGCAGGCTTCGAGATGACCTGGACCCTCGACGTCGTGGGTCGCCCCGTGCGGACGCTCGTCATGGTGTCCCGCGCCGCCCACTGCCTGGTCGACCTGCTCTACCGCGAGCGGGACCAGGGCATGCCGATCGAGGTCGTCGGGGTGGTGGGCAACCACCGCGACCTGGAGGACATCGCGGCGTTCTACGGCAAGCCGTTCCACCACGTGCCCGTCACCCAGGACACCAAGGCCGCGGCCGAGGACCGGCTGCGGCAGCTCGTCGACGAGCTCGACGTCGAGCTCGTGGTGCTGGCCCGGTACATGCAGATCCTGTCGGACCAGCTGTGCCGTGACCTGTCCGGGCAGGTCATCAACATCCACCACTCGTTCCTGCCGTCGTTCAAGGGTGCACGGCCCTACGCGCAGGCGCACGAGCGGGGCGTGAAGCTGATCGGCGCCACGTCGCACTACGTGACGGGCGACCTCGACGAGGGCCCGATCATCGAGCAGGACGTCGAGCGGGTCGACCACTCTCGGGCCGTCACCGACCTCGTCGCGCTCGGCGAGGACGTCGAGCGACGCACCCTCGCCCGCGCCGTGCGGTGGCACGCCGAGCACCGCGTGCTGCTCGACGGCCACCGCACGGTCGTCTTCCACTGACGCCGACGGGTCCGGGCGTCAGCCGACGGTGATCTCGTCGTCGGTGTAGTAGCCGCTGTCCACCAGGACCTCGTCGATGTCACCGCGGTTGACGGTCGAGACGCCGAGCAGGTAGGTCGGCACCATCTTCACCCCGTTGTCGTACGTCTCGGTGTCGTTGACCTCGGGCTCCCCGCCCTCCAGGTAGGCGAGCGCGGCCGCGACCGCGGCATCGGCCAGCAGACGCGTGTCCTTGAACACCGTGGAGTACTGCATCTTCTCGCGGATGAGCTTGACCGAGGCGGCCTCCGCGTCCTGACCGGTCACGACGGGCATCCCGTCGGCGATCTTCGGGCCCAGACCGTCCAGCGCGAGCGCGGTGATGGCACCCCGCGAGACGCCGTCGTACGGCGAGAGGACCCCGTCCAGCTCGGTGCCGTCGGCGTAGAACTGCGCGAGCAGGCTCTCCATCCGGTCCTGGGCCAGGTCCTTGGACCAGCGCCACGTCTCGGCCGCGACGATCTCGGTCTGGCCCGACGGCACCTTGACGACGCCGTCCTCGAGGTACGGCGCGAGCGTGTCCATCGCGCCTTCCCAGAACATGTGCGCGTTGTTGTCGTCGAGCGAACCGGCGAACAGCTCGATGTTGTACGGGCCCTCGTCACCGGTGGGCTCGCCGTCGTCGTCGACGACGCCGATGCCCTGCAGCAGCGACGTGGCCTGGGCGACGCCGACGGCGTAGTTGTCGAACGTGACGTAGTGGTCGACGCCGTCGCTCTCGAGAAGCAGCCGGTCGTACGCGATGACCGGGATGTCCTGCGCCGCGGCAGCCTTGAGCTGGTCACCCAGACCGGCGCCGTCGACGGCCGCGATGATCAGCAGCTCGGCACCGCCGTCGATCATCGCCTGCACCTGGTCGGCCTGCTTGAAGCCGGCGGTGTCGTCGCCCGCGTATCGCAGGTCCACGTCGTAGCCCGCCTCCTCGAGCCCGGCCGCGAGCGTCTGGCCGTCAGAGATCCAGCGCTCGGACGTCTCGGTCGGCATCGCCACACCGATCGTGCCCGCCCCGCTGGGGGCCTCCTCCTCGTCGGCCCCGCAACCCGACAGGACGAGCGCAGCGGCCGTCCCCACGACGGCAGCGCCCGCTGCCAGTCGTCGATTCATCGCGTTCCTCCGTTTCAGTCCGCCGTACCACGTGCGGACTCCGTGTCTCGATCGCACGCCGTGCGGCGTGCGTTGATCACATCGATCGGTCAGGCAGCCCCGGTGATCGCGGCCAGGATGGACTCGTGGCTCGCGGAGGCGGGGAACGACCCGTTGTTGCGCCCGTGCCGCATCACCTCGATGCGGTCCGAGACGGCCCGGACGTCGTTGAGATTGTGGCTGATGAGGATCACCCCGAGCCCCATCTCCCGCAGTCGCTCGATGTGCGTGAGCACCTCGGCCGTCTGCGCCACGGAGAGCGCCGCCGTCGGCTCGTCGAGCACGACGATACGCGGCTCGCCGATCAGCGTCCGCGCGATGGCCACTGCCTGGCGCTGCCCCGCGGAGAGGCTGCGCAACGGTGTGCGCACCGACGGGATGCGAACCGTCAGGTGCTCCAGGAGGCGGCGTGTGTCGACCTCCATCTGCCCGTCACGGAGCATGCCGGCCCGGCCACGGATCTCCTGTCCGAGGAATACGTTGGCCGTGACGTCGAGGTTCTCGCACACCGCGAGGTCCTGGAAGACGCTGGCCACACCGAGGGCGTTGGCGGCAGAGGGCGAGTGGATCGTCACCGGCCTCCCCTCGATCTCGACCTGGCCCGCGTCCGGTGTGAGCACACCCGCCACGACCTTGGCGAGCGTCGACTTGCCTGCGCCGTTGTCACCGACCAGGGCGACGACCTCGTGGGAGTACACCTCGAGGTCGATGCCCACGAGCGCCTCGACGGCACCGAAGTTCTTGCTCACCTCACGCAGCGCGAGCAGGGGCGAGCGCCGGCGCGTGCCGTCGGTCGGCGGCGTCATCGTCCCGCTCCCTCGTCGTCGGTGCTGTCGGGTCGCTCGAACAGGTCGGTGCTCTCCAGGGCGAGCGCGATCGCACCCTGGAGCTCGGCACGCAACCCTAGCGCGGCCGGCACCACGTCGGGACCACCTGACCGGCTCAGCACCGTGCGTCGTCGCAGGGCCTCGCGCAGCGGGGCGAGGAACACCTCGCCCGTCTCGGCCAGGTCCCCGCCGACGACGACGCGCTGCGGCCCCAGGCCGGTGGCGAGCGCCGCGACGACACCGCCGACGGTCGCGCCGGCGTCGGCCACGATCTCCCGGCAGCCCGGGTCGTCGTCCTTGGTCAGCCGGACGACGTCTCGCAACGTGAGATGCCCGTAGCTGGCATACAGCGGCTCCAGCAGGGCCGGGCCGCCGACGACGGTCTCGAGGCAGCCTCGGCTGCCGCAGGCGCAGATCCGGCCGGCAGGGTCGACCTGCACGTGACCGATCTCTCCGGCGGTGCCGTCCGCACCGCGGTGGACCCGGCCGTTCACCACGAGGCCCGCACCCACGCCCTGCGAGACGTTGACGTAGAGGAGGTCACGCAGCTCACGCCCGGCACCGAGCGTCGACTCGGCCAGCGCCCCGAGGTTGGCGTCGTTGTCCACGAAGACGGGGCGCGCGAGCCGCTTCTCCAGGACCTGGGCGATCTGGACGGAGTCCCAGCCCCGCAGCACGCCGCGCAGGCCGACCATGCCGGTGGCGGGGTTCACCGGGGCGGGCAGCCCCACGCCGATGCCGAGCAGCTCGCCCAGGTCCGCGCCGACCCGCTCCACCAGGTCCACGACGAGCAGCGCGACGCGGTCCAGGCTGGTGTCCGAGCGATGGTCGGCCGGCAGGGGCAGGATCTGCTCGGCGAGCACCTCGTGCGAGACGTCGGCGAGGGCGACCCGCAGGTGCCGGTAGCCGACGACGACGCCCGCCACCAGCCCGACACGGTGAGCGAGGGTCACCAGCTGCGCCCTGCGCCCCGAGCGGACGGTGCTGCGGACCTCGGCGATCTCGGCCGCCACGAGGTCCTTGACGATCGCCGAGACCGTCGCCGCCGAGAGCCCCGTCGCGCCGGCGAGCTCGACCTGGGTGAGGCCACCGTGCCTCTTCACCGCGTCCGCGACGCGGGCGCGGTTTGCCTCGCGCAGCGACGACTGAGATCCCGCCATCGGGTGCCGTCCCTTCACGATCCGGAGCGAATGGGGAAGCCGGACGGGCGGGTGGGAGGACCCACCCGCCCGTCCGCGGCCGTCATCCGGTTCAGCGGGCCACGGAGGCGCGCTTCTTGTTCCAGATGTCGAAGGCGACCGCCAGCAGAAGCACCAGGCCCTTGATGACCTGCTGCATCGACTGCGGCACACCCATCAGCTGCATGCCGTTGGACATGACGGCCATGATCAGACCACCGATCATGGCGCCGCCGACACGGCCCACACCACCGGTCGTGGAGGCGCCACCGATGAAGCAGGCGGCGATCGCGTCGAGCTCGAACATGTTGCCCGCGCCGGGCTGGGCGCTGTTCATCCGCGAGGAGAAGACGACGCCGGCGATGGAGGCCAGGAAGCCCATGTTCACGAAGATCCAGAAGTTGATCTTGCGCACCGCCACACCCGACAGTTCGGCCGCGTGGCGGTTGCCGCCGACGGCGTAGATGTGCCGACCGAAGACGGACTTCTGGGTGACCAGCGTGTAGGCGATGATCAGCACGGCGAGGATGATCAGCACGACCGGCAGGCCGCGCGAGGAGGCGAGCTGGTAGCCGAACCACATGACCACCGCGGCGACCACGAGGATCTTGAGCGCGAACAGCGGCAGGGACTCGACCGACTGCTGGTAGGCGACCTTGCCCTGGCGCGAGCGCCACTGCGACACACCGTAGCCGACGACGGCGATCCCGAAGATCACGAGCGTGAAGACGTCGAACCCGTAGCCGCCCAGCAGTCCGTTGAGGAACCCGTTGGCGACCTCGTAGTAGGTGCCGCCGAACGGCGACAGCGACCGGTTGTCCAGCACGAGGAACGTCAGGCCGCGGAAGAGCAGCATGCCTGCCAGGGTGACGATGAAGCCGGGGATGCCGACGTACGCGACCCAGAAGCCCTGCCAGATGCCGACGAGCAGGCCGACGACCAGCGCGGCGAGCACACCGGCCCACCACGGCATGCCCTCGCGGACGACGACGACGGCGGAGACGGCTCCGGTCAGGGCGACCACCGAGCCGACGGACAGGTCGATCTGCCCGGCGATGATGATCATCACCATCCCGATCGCCAGGATCAGGATGTAGGAGTACTGCAGGATCAGGTTCGTCAGGTTGGTCGGCGACAGGAAGCTGGGGTGCAGCGCGGCGAACAGCACCACGATCGCGACGAAGGCGATGAGGATGCCGCTCTGGCGCATGTTCCGGGTCAGGGCGTCCCGGACCGAGGCGATGGCGTTCATGAGGCAGTTCCGTTCGTGGGCAGGGGCTGGTCGCGCTCGAGGGTCATGAGCTCCATGAGGCGTTCCTGCGTCGCGTCGGCGACGGGAAGTTCACCGGTCATGCGACCGAAGGCGAGGGCGTACACGCGGTCGCAGATGCCGAGCAGCTCGGGCAGCTCGGAGGAGATGACGACGACCGCCTTCCCCGCCGCGACCATCTTGTTGATGATCGTGTAGATCTCGTACTTGGCACCGACGTCGATGCCACGGGTGGGCTCGTCGAGGATCAGCACGTCCGGGTCGGTGTACAGCCACTTGGACAGCACGACCTTCTGCTGGTTGCCGCCCGAGAGCGTGCCGACGTCGACGAGGACGTTCGGAGTCTTGACGTTCATCGAGGTCCGGTACTCCTCGGCGATGCGCAGCTCCTCGTTGCCGTTGATCCAGCCGCCGGGAGCGAGCTGACGCAGGCCCGCCGCGGAGATGTTGTGCCGGACGTCGTCGATGAGGTTGAGGCCGTACTGCTTGCGGTCCTCGGTGGCGTAGGCGATGTGGTGCTCGATCGCCTCGGCGACCGTCCGCACCTGGATCTCCTTGCCGTCCTTGTAGATCTTGCCGCGGATGTTGCGGCCGTAGGAGCGCCCGAAGAGGCTCATCGCCAGCTCGGTGCGGCCCGCGCCCATGAGGCCCGCGATGCCGATGACCTCGCCGGCGCGGACGTGGAACGACGCGTCGTAGATGATCTGCCGTCCGGCCTGGGTGGGGTGGTCGACGTTCCAGTTCTCGACGCGCAGCACCTCCTCCCCGGGCACGCTCTCGCGCTCCGGGTACCGGTGCTCGAGGTCGCGACCTACCATGCCGCGGATGATGCGGTCCTGGGTCGCGCTCTCCTCGGTCATGTCGATCGTCTCGATCGTCTGACCGTCCCGGATGATGGTGGTGCGGTCGGCGATCTCCTCGATCTCGTTGAGCTTGTGCGAGATGATGATGCAGGTGATGCCCTGGTCCCGCAGCGCCCGCAGCAGCTCGAGCAGATGCTCGGAGTCGGTGTCGTTCAGCGCGGCGGTCGGCTCGTCCAGGATGAGCAGGCGCACCTCCTTCGAGAGCGCCTTGGCGATCTCGATGAGCTGCTGCTTGCCCACGCCGAGCTGGCCGATGGGCGTGGTGGGGTTCTCGCGCAGGCCGACCCGCTCCATGAGCGTCGCCGCCCGGTGGTTCGCGTCGTTCCAGTCGATGAGCCCGAAGCGGCCGCGCATCTCGTTGCCGAGGAAGATGTTCTCGGCGACGGACAGGTACGGCACCAGCGCGAGCTCCTGGTGGATGATGACGATGCCTCGCTGCTCGGAGTCCGAGATCGACCCGAACTCCGCCGTGGCGCCGTCGAAGACGATCTCGCCGTCGTAGGTGCCGTGGGGGTACACGCCCGACAGCACCTTCATCAGCGTCGACTTGCCGGCACCGTTCTCACCGCAGATCGCATGGATCTCGCCCTGCTCGACGGTGAGGCTGACGTCGGACAACGCCTTGACGCCAGGGAACTCCTTGGTGATGGAGCGCATCTCCAGAATGGTGCTCATCTGCGCTCTCGTCCCTCCTTCGGTGGGGGGTAGCGGCCGCGGCGGGAGCCGACGGCGGACCCGGGGCGGCCCGCCCGCCGTGGCCGGAGCGCACGACGGGCGGGCCTGCCCGCGATGAGTTCGGTCAGGACCGACGGATCACTCCGCGGCCTGGCCCGACTCGACCTCTTCGGCGGTGTAGTAGCCGGAGTCGACGAGGATCGGCGCGATGTCCTCGGCGAAGACCGTCTCGACCTCGAGCAGGTACGACGGCACGACCTTGACGCCGTTGTCGTACGTCTCGGTGTCGTTCGCCTCGGGGTCCTCACCCTCGACGAAGGACTGCGCCGCGGCGACGGCCTGCTCGGCGAGCAGGCGCGTGTCCTTGAAGATGGTCGAGGACTGCACGCCCTGGTCGATCAGTGCGACGTTGGCGATCTCGGCGTCCTGCCCGGTGACGACCGGCAGGCCCTCCTCGAGGGTCGGGCCCATGCCCGCACCCTGCAGGGCGTTGATGATGCCCCGCGAGAGCACGTCCGCCGGGGCCAGCACGCCGTCCAGCTCCTCGTCGCTGCCGGTGTACGTGGAGGTCAGCAGGTCCTCCATCCGGCTCTGGGCGGTCTCCAGCTCCCACCGCTGGGTGCTGATCTGGTCGAAGTTCACCTGACCCGAGGGGACGACGACGGTGCCGTCGTCGAGCAGCGGCTGCAGGATGGACATCGCACCGTCGAAGAAGAAGTGCGCGTTGTTGTCGTCCGGGGAACCGGCGAAGAGCTCGACGTTGAACGGGCCCTCCTCACCGGTCGGCTCGTCGTTCTCGTCGAGGTAGCCGACGCCACGCAGCAGGGCGTTCGCCTGGGCGACACCCACGGCGAAGTTGTCGAACGTGGTGTAGAAGTCCACGTTCTCGCTGTCCCGGATGAGGCGGTCGTAGGCGATGACGGGGATGTTCTCCGCCGCCGCGGCCTCGAGCTGGCTGGTCAGTGCCGTCCCGTCGATGGACGCGATGATGAGGACGTCGACGCCCTCGGTGATCATCGAGTCGATCTGCTGGGTCTGGGTCGGGATGTCGTCGTTGGCGAACTGCAGATCCACCTGGTAGCCGAGCTCCTCGAGCCCGGCCTCGACGTTGCCGCCGTCCTGGATCCAGCGCTCGTAGGTCTGGGTGGGCATGGCCACGCCGACCTTGACGTTCTCGTCACCGTCGCCTGCGGCCTCTTCGGTGCCGGAACCGGCACCCTCGCCACCGCATGCGGTCAGGGTGAGCGCCAGCGCCGCACCTGCGGCGACCACGCCCATCTTCTTGCCGAGTCGCATCCTCGCGCTCCTTCTCGTCGTCGAGGGTCCTCCGGCGGCGACCTTCACCACCGGTGCCCCGTCGGGGCCGGACCGCAGCCTCCAGAAGGAGGCCGGACACAACTTTCCTGTCTTCGAGACTTGAAGTCAACGCTGGGGCATCACGATCTGATCACGACCAACAGAGCGACAGTTCGGACATTAACCCCTAAGGGTCCCTGCCTTGACTTCGCCTCGCGAAGTCAAGGCAGGGACCGGGTGAACCTGTCTCAGTTCTGCCGCTCCACCAGCACGGCGACCGTCCGTGCCGGCACGGTGACCGTGCCGGAGGGCGCGTCCCAGCCGGTCTCCCGGACGACGTCGTCACCACCGTCGCGCTGGACCGGCGACAGCGCGTAGTCGCGCCCGGCGAGCTCGTCGAGCGTCACCGTCGCGGGCTCCGGCGAGGCGTTGAGCACGGTCAGCACCCCGTCCAGCGCCGGGTCGACGTCGACGCCGCCCGCCGTGTCGTCGATCGACATCGCGATCACTCCCGGGGCGGCGTCCGGACCGGAAGCCGGGAACGACACCTTGTCCTCGATCAGGTCCGCGGTACCGAGGCGGAACAGGTCCGTGGACCCGCGCAGCTCGAGCAGCTCGCGGGCGCGCTCGGACGCCCCGGCGATGTCCTCCGGCGCGGGCTTGAGCGCCGGGTCCGCCAGCAGCGGAGCCATGAGCGGCCACTTCTCCGCGTTGTCCGCGGCCATCGGCAGACCCCGGGCGAACCCGTTGTCCTGGCCAGACCAGTCGATCGCGTTGAACCAGTCCCCCGAGTCGTAGGAGTTGCGGTCCAGGGACTTCGAGCGCAGCAGATCCGTGCCCGCGTGCCAGAACGAGGGTGTCTGGGACAGCGCGGCCGTGGCGAGGGACACGGTGTTCATGCGCACCCGGTCGTCCATCGAGGTCGCTTGCGGCAGCTTGAGCGTCAGCAGGTCGAAGAGGGTCTCGTTGTCGTGCGCGTCCACGTAGGTCACCACCTCCTCCGGGGAGTCGGCGTATCCGGCCGGTGAGCCGCGGTAGTCGAGGTCCGCGCCCCGGGTGGTCTCGCCGTCGGACGTCCGGAACGTGAAGTCGCGCAGGTTCCCGGCGAGGCCGAGCCGCACGAGGTCGGTCTGGTGGCCGAGGTCGTCGCGCTCGTCGTCACCGCCGTCGTTGACCGTGCCCGGCTCCCCCGTGCGCGCCTCCCGGCCGTTCGGGTCGGTGAACAGCCCGGTGCCGAACCCCTGGGTGAACGTCGATGCCCCGTCCACGGGTGAGCCGCCGTGCACGGCGTCGCGCAGCCGGTCGCTGAACGTGCCGATGCCCGTTCCACCGAGGTTGCCCTGCGTGGCCTGCTCGAACAGCGCCCCGTCGGCGACCTCGCCGAAGTTCCAGCCCTCGCCGTAGAGGTACACCGCCGACCCGTCGACGCCGTCCTCGGCGGGCGTCAGCTCGTCCAGCGCCTCCCGCACGGCGAGCATGTTCTCGCGCGAGTGGTGGCCCATGAGGTCGAACCGGAACCCGTCGACCTTGTAGTCGCGGGCCCAGGTGACCACGGAGTCCACCATCAGCTTCTGGGCCATCGCGTGCTCCGTGGCGACGTTCTGGCAGCACGTGCTGGTCTCGACCGCGCCCGTCGTCGGGTCGAGCCGGTGGTAGTAGCCGGGCACCACGCGGTCCAGCACGCTCTTCGCGTCCTGACCGCTGGCCGCCGTGTGGTTGAACACCTGGTCCAGGACCACCTGGAGCCCGGACGCGTGCAGCGAACCCACCATCGTGCGGAACTCGGCGACCCGTGCGCCGCCGTCGGCGTCCACGGCGTACGAGCCCTCCGGGGTCGTGAAGTGGTAGGGGTCGTACCCCCAGTTGAAGGCGTCGCTGCCCTGGACCTCGGCCACCGCGGCCTGCTGCTCGTCGGAGTCCGGCGCGAACGCGGACAGGTCTCCGGTCGCCTTCTGGTCCGCCCGGTCCTCGGGGATCGTGGCGATGTCGAACGTGGGCAGCAGGTGCACCGTGGTCATCCCGGCGTCCGCCAGCTCGCGCAGGTGCGCCATGCCGTCCGAGTCCCCCTCGGCGAACGCCAGGTAGGTGCCCCGGACGTCCTCGGGGACGGTGTCGTCCGCGATCGAGAAGTCCCGCACGTGCAGCTCGTAGATCATCTGGTCCACGGGCCGCTCGACGACGGGCTGGTCGGTGGTGCGCCAGACCTTCGGCTGCCAGCGCTTGTCCTCGAGGCCCACCACGACGGAGTGCGTCGAGTCGCGGGTGAGCGCCACCGCGTACGGGTCGGTCACCACGTTGGTCTCCACCTGACCGGTCCCGGGGACGTAGACGGTCACCGCGTACCGGTAGCGGGCGCCGACCCACGGGTACTTCTTGTCCTCCCGCTTGCCGTCCAGGGTCCACGACCCGTCCGGCCTGCGCTCCGTCTCGAACCGGTCGGGCTCGGCGTCCGGCTCGCGACCCTCCGGCCAGACGAGGAGGTCGACGTCCTGGGCCGTCGGCGCCCACACCGCGAACGACGCCCACTTGCGGTTCGGGTGCACGACGGCGCCGAACGTACGATCCTCGGCGGCCTCGGCGTACAAGTCGTCCAGCACACCGGGGAGCTGGACGCCGGTCGCGGCCGTGAGCACGTCTCCGTCGGAGCGGGTCACGAGCAGCTGGCCGGTCAGCAGCGCCTCGATCGACTCGCGGCCCAGGGGATCACCGTCCGACGTCGGCACGAGCGTCGCGTGGCCCGCCAGCGCCGGGAAGTCCGCGGCGACGTCGTCCGGCACGGCACCGCCGGGGTCGAGCGGGTAGGACGCCGCGCCGTCGGGCAGGTCGCCGTCCGGGCCGGTGACTCCGCCGTCCGCGACCTGGAGGCCGCCGGCAGGCGAGGCCCAGAGGGTCCACTCCTCGCCCGCGCCCAGGTCGCCGGGGGCGAGGAGCAGCGACTCACGCACCCAGTGCGCGGCCTGCTGACCGGTCCCGGCGAGCGGCGGGTCATCCACGCCGATCGTCAGCTCGTGGGTCGCGAGGTCGTAGGAGAACTCGACCGTCTCGCCGCCACCGACGCTGAACGAGTAGTTCGCCCCGTCGGGCTCTCCCCCGATGCCGTAGTTCTCCGCCCAGCTCAGGCCGTGGGCCACCTTCGCCTCGTAGGCACCACCGGCGAGCTCGTCGGTGGACCAGGTGTGCACGCCGTCGCCGTCCGGGTCCTTGAGCCAGGTGGCGAGGCAGGCCGGGTCCCAGGCGTCCGGGCAGACCTGGTCCTGGTAGGAGCCGGGCAGCGTGACGATCGGGCCTTGCGCGGTCGAGGAGAAGTCCTTGCCGACCGGGTCCCAGTAGAAGGTGACCTCGCCGCCGTCATGCGTGTACATCGCGTTGCCGCCGTCATGTACGCCACCGGTGCCGTAGTTGACGTCCCAGGAGCCGTTGAGGGCCACCTTGTACTCGTACTCACCGGCCGGCAGGTCGAACGTGCCCTCCCAGACGCCGTCGGCACGCTCGGTGAGGCGGGCGCCCTCGCAGTCGGGCGTCCAGTCGCCGGCGCAGCCCATCTCGCTGTTGTGGCTGCCCGGCACCGTGACCATGTCCACCTCGGGCTCCGGCTCGGCGTCGCCGACGACTCCGGAGACGTCCACGCCCACGGAGGCGAACGTGGAGGCGGCGGCGCGGTCGCCGTCGGCGTCGACAGTCACCGCGCGGTACTCGACCAGCGTGCCTTCGGGCACCTCCGCGACGTCGTGGAAGACCCGCGGTGTGGTGTCCTCGGCCGTGCCGAGCGGCTGCCAGGCGTCCGTGCCGACCTCGCGCCAGGCGAAGCCGGTCTCGGCCCAGGCGTCGTCGATCTCCGCCGCGACCGGCGCGGTGCCGCTCACCGCGGCCCCAGGGGCGGGCAGGTCCACGGCGATGCTGCCGTCCGTCTCGGCGCCCACGGTCCGGTCGGCCCGCAGGACGACGGCGGAGGTCGCCGGGACGCTCAACGTCACGGTGCCTTCGGCGTCGGCCGTCACGGCTTCACCGTCGCCGTGGAGCACCTCGTAGCCCGCGCCCGGGGTCAGCGTCGTGAAGGTGGCGTCGCGCTCCTCGGACGTGTTGTTGAGCGCGACGAGGTGCTCGACCTTCTCCTCGCGGTCGACGCGGCTGAACGCATAGATCCCCGCGCCGTCCGACACGTGCCGCTCGATCTGCGCGCCCTGCGACAACGCGGGGTGCGCCTCGCGCAGCGCCGCCAGGTCCGCGATGTGCGCGTACAGCGGAGCGTCGGTGTCGTAGCGGTCCTGGCTGCCGGCGGTCTCACCCGTCACCAGCGGCTGGTCCGCGTACTCCTCGACCTGCGTGGCGAACAGCGTCTGGCGGGCGTCCTTGTCGCCGCCGCTGCCGGCGAAGCCCTGCTCGTCGCCGTAGTAGACGACCGGCTGGCCGCGGGTGAGGTACATCAGCTCGTGGGCGAGCTGGTCACGGGCGAGCGGGTCGTCGGTGCTCGCCAGCATGAACCCGACGCGTCCCATGTCGTGGTTGCCGAGAAACGTCGGCAGCGCGGCCGCGGACGTGTCCGGCGTCGTGTACCGGTCGTCGCTCGCGAACAGGCTCGCCAGGCCTCGTGCGCTGTTGCCGCTCGCGTAGCTGGTGGCGGACGCCTGGAAGGCGAAGTCGAGCACCGAGCTCATGTCGGTGTCCCGGACGTAGGGGGAGGTCTTGGCCGCGTCGGCGTCGTACACCTCGCCGAACATGAAGAACTCGTCGTTGCCCTGCGCGTGGGCGTAGTCCATGACCTCGGCGGACCAGGTCTCCCAGAACTCCGGGTTCACGTGCTTGACCGTGTCGATGCGGAAGCCGTCGATGCCCAGGTCGATCCAGTCCTGATACACCTCGACGAACCCGTCGACCACGGTGGGGTGCTCGGTCATCAGGTCGTCGAGGCCGTCGAAGTCGCCGTAGGTGACCGACTCCCCCGTCCAGGTCGAGTTGCCGCGGTTGTGGTAGAGCGACGGGTCGTTCAGCCAGGCCGGGACCTTGACGTCCGCGTCCTCCGGCGCGATCACGGGGGTGTACGGGAACGACGTCGCCGGGTCGAGCTCGGGGAAGTCGCCGGAGCCCGCGAAGTCGGCCGGGTCGAACACGTCGCCCGCGGCGTCGCGGTACGGCGCGTCAGCCTGCTCCACGTAGGAGTACTCGCCCTCGGCGTAGTCGATGACGTCGGCCGTGTGGTTGGTGATGATGTCGAAGTAGACCTTGATCCCGCGCTCGTGGGCGTCGGCGATGAGCGCCTCGAGCTCGGCGTTGGTGCCCAGGTGCGGGTCGATCTGCGTGAAGTCGGTGATCCAGTACCCGTGGTACCCGGCGCTCACGTCGTCGCCGGTGCCCTGCACGGGCCGGTTGAGGAACGACGGCGTCAGCCAGATCGCCGTCGTGCCCAGCCCTTCGATGTAGTCGAGGTTCTCGTGCAGACCGGCGAGGTCTCCGCCCTGGTAGAACCCCTTGTCGGTCGGGTCGAACCCGTGCTCGAGGGCACCGCCCTCGATACCGCCCGTGTCGTTGGAGGCGTCGCCGTTGGCGAACCGGTCGGTCATGACGAAGTAGAACCGCTCGTCGGACCCGGCCTGCCGCACGGGCGGGACCACGAGCGCGGCGTCCGCGGCGTCGTCGTACTCCCCCGCCAGCCCGAGCGGGGTGAGCGCGGTGCGGTGGGTGGCGTCGTCGTAGGTGATCCGGACGCGGGCGTCGCCGCCGAGGACGAGCGGCGCGTTCGCGTCGGTGCCCTCGCGCCCGTACGCCTCGTCCCAGGTGCCGTCGAGGGCGACCTTGTACTCGTAGATGCCGGCCGGCAGGTCGTGCTCGGCGGTGAACGTGCCGTCGCCGGCGGGTTCCAGGGTGGTCGCCTCGCAGGTCGGGTCCCAGTCCTCGGCGCAACCGAGCTCTGTCTGGAGATCACCGACGAGCGTCGCGGTGCGCTCCTCGTCGGCAGCCGCGGCGGTGGGCACCAGGGCGAGGCCGGGGAGAGTCACGGCGAGCGCCGCGAGGGCGGCGACCCCGCGCCGTCTGAGGGGTGGGCGGATGGCACGGACCATGGAGGACTCCTTCGTCGACCGGGCGCGCGGGATCGCGACCTGACGTGACTGTACCGTTGCTGCAACCTTGCAGCAACGGCCAAGATCTGCCCATCCCGGACCCCGTCCGTTGCGGAAGGCTCAGTGCATGAGGGGCAGCACCAGGACGACGAGGGACATCAACGCAAGTGCCGAGAGGGCGATGACACGGTCGGAGCGGGTCCCCCAGAACTGCACGACGAATGCCACCAGGAACCATACGGACACCAGGGCCAGCGACATCTGCGGCGCCATGAAAACTGCGTAGACGGCGATCTCGGCCACGAGGAACATTGCTGCTCCGACCGGGACCGCAGTTCGGTTCCATGGGCTTGGTGCATATCGCTCGCTCGTCATGTGCCGCTCCCAGAGTGCAGAGGTGTGGTCGGTGGGTTTGCGCCTTGTCACCCTGCCAGGTGCGACCACCGCGATGCCAAGGCGCGCCACGGCCCGACGGCGGCCACCCGACCCTCGACGAGGACGACGACGCGATCGGCCCGCGCCAGCGCCGCCCGCTTCGAGGTGGACCCGACCACCGTGGTCCCCCGCTCCCGCAGCGACTCCCAGAGCTCGATCTCCGTGGCCGCGTCCAGCGCGCTCGACACGTCGTCCGCGAGGAGGACCTCCGCGTCCGTCGCCAGCGCCCGCGAGAGAGCCAGCCGCTGCACCTGCCCGCCCGAGAGCCGCACCCCGCGGTGGCCCACCCGCGAGTCGGGACCGCCCGCGTCCGCGATGTCGGTGCTCATCCGCGCCGCCTCCAACGGGCGCGCCACCCTCCGGTCGTGGTCCAGGCGGACGTTCTCGGCGAACGTCCCGGACAGCACCCGCGGCACCTGGGCGACGTGCGCCACCCGACCCGGCCGGAGGAAGGTCTCCGGATCCGTCACCGGCGCACCGTTCCAGGTGATGGTGCCGCGGTGCGCCATGAGGCCCGCGAGCGCGGACAGCAGGCTCGACTTGCCCGACCCGACCTGGCCGAGCAGCAGCACCAGCTCGCCGCGCCGCACCTCGAGCCGGACGTCGGTGACCCCGATCGTGCCGTCGTCGTGCACCGCTTCGACGGCCTGCAGCTCGAGCCGCTCGAACCGCGCGGGACCGGTCGGCGCCGGCACGGGAGTCGGCTCGGGAGCCGGCGCCGACCCCGTCCAGAGGTCGACCCCGGCCGGGAGCCTCGTGAGGTCCGCACCCGCCGCGAACGACGACGTCGCACGCAGCCAGTTCCGCGTGCCCGGCGCCTCGGTGATCACGGCCCCGGCCACGACCCCGAAGTAGGCGAACCCACCGACCGCGGCCGTGACCAGCAGGGTCGTCGCCAGGTTCCAGGTCCCGGCGAGCAGCAGCGCCCAGGCCGCGACCACGCCCACCTGCACCATCACCGTCGGGATGCCGTCCAGCACCGCCTGCACCCGGTGCTCCCGGATCGCGGCCCCCACCCGGCCTGCGTCCACCTGGCGCAGGTGTCGGTGGACGTCCGGGGTCCGGGCCGCGAGCTTCACCGTGCGCGCCGCGTCCAGCGCCGAGACGAGGGCACGCCCGAACCCGGCCCGGGCCTCCGCGGAACGGGTGGCGGTCCGGCCCGCGACCGGCCGGCCGGCCAGTGCGCTGACCGCCGTCACCCCCATCACCGCCAGCAGCACCAGCCCCGCCAGCGGCTCGCCGCTCACCAACCACGTGACGAGCACGACGACGAACCCGTTGAGCAGGTCGACCCACCGGTCGACGTAGAGCACGAACCGGTCGGCGTCGAGTGCACGGGCCACGACCTCCCCCGCCGGGGTCCGTCGCAGCCGCTGCTGGCGCGTCTGGCCCACGAGCACGCCCACGCGCACCCGCAGGAGCAGCTCGATCCACCACGACGGGTACAGCCGCACCGCGAGCGCCAGGCACAGCGGCGCCACGATCAGCATCGCCACGAGACCGGCCGTCAGGGCCAGCGGCACGCCGCCGTCTGCCAGGCTCTCGACCGCACGACCCCACAGGAACCCCGCCAGCGCGCCCTGGGCGGCGAACAGGCTGGTCAGCAGGAACAGCCCCGCGCCAGCGGCACCCCACCGCGGTCTGGTGACCAGGGCGCGCAGGACGCTGCGGGTCAGGCTCGGCCCGTGACCGGGGTCCTCCCGGACCGGCGGCGGGCCTGTCCGCCGCCGCGCTCCGATCCCCGCCGGTGCGACGCCGTCGTCCCCGGCCGGCCCGTCCGGCACGGCGACGACCGCGGCCGCCGCGTCGGACGGACCCCACACGTCGTGCCCGTCGTGCCCGTCCGTGCTGCTCGCCGCGAGCAGGTCGCGGAACGCGCCGTCCTGACGGGCCAGCTCCGCCCGCGGCCCCTGCTGGACGACGCGCCCGTGGTCCAGCACCACCACGCGCTCGGCGCGCTGCACGGTGCCGAGCCGGTGCGCGACGACGACGCCGGTCCGCCCCGTCAGGAGCCGGTCGGACGCGGCGACCACCCGCGCCTCGGTGTGCGGGTCCATCCTGGCGGTCGCCTCGTCGAGCACGACCACGCGGACGTCCCGCACGAGGAGCCGCGCGAACGCCACGAGCTGCTCCTCCCCGGCGGAGAGCGACGTCCCACCCGGGCCGAGCAGCGTGTCGAGTCCGTCGGGCAGCCCCGCCACCCAGTCGGCCAGGCCCAGCTCGACCACCGCCTCCTCGATGTCGCGGCGCGGCACGTCGGCGAACAGCGCGACGTTCTGCGCCAGCGTCCCGGCGACGATCTCGGTGCGCTGGGTGACGACCCCCACGCCGGCACGGAGCTGCTGCAGGTCGGCGTCGCGGACGTCCACGCCCCCGAGGAACAGCGTCCCGGGCGGCGGTTCGACGGCGCGGGACAGCAGCGAGGCGAGCGTCGTCTTGCCCGACCCGGTCCGACCGACGAACGCCACGGTCTGCCCCGCCGGCACCGACAGCGACACACCCGCCAGCGCGAACGTCCCCTCGGCGTAGGTGAAGTCCAGGTCTCGCACCTCGATCTCCAGCGGCCGCTCCGGCAACGGGAGCCCGCCGACCGGCTCGGGCTCGGTGTCCAAGAGCTGGCGGATGCGCACCACTGCGCCGAGCCCTTCCTGGAGATCGGGAAGATGCTGCGCGAGCCGATCGATCTGCCCGACGAACAACGAGGTGACGAGGAACAGGGTCACCAGCCGCTCGACGGACATGTCGCCGGAGACGGCGAGGGCCACGCCGGCCACGACGACGCCGGCGAGCAGCGCGTGCAGCAGCACCCCGACCCGGGCCATCATCCGGGTCTCCACCCGCACCACGTTCAGCAACGCCCGGTGTACGACGGCAGACATCTCAGCCAGGCGCCGCAGCGCGAACGCCTGCCCGCCGGAGGTGCGCAGGTCGTCGCGCGCCGCGACACCCTCCTCCAGCACCGCGGCGTTGTCCGTCCAGGCCCGCTCCTCGACCACCTTGCGACGCGCGATCTCGCCCAGCAGCGACCGCACCGTCCACCACGTGCCCACGGCGAGCAGCGGGAAGAGGTACCAGGCGGGCCACCAGGTGACACCGGCCACCACCCAGATCGGCACCACCCCGACCACGGTGCGACCCATGCTCCACAGCTGGCGGCGGGCCAGCGCGCCGACGGCGTGCGTGTCGTCGTCGACCCGGTCGAGGATCTCGCCCACCGCCTGCTCGCCGAGCACCTCGATCGGTTGGTGCAGGGCGGCGCTCAGCAGGTCGCCGCGCAGGCGGCCCTCGGCGCGGTCGACCACGCCGGCCCACGCGACCTGGCCCGCGGCGTCGAGCAGCGCACCGCCCACCAGGCACAGGGCGAGCAGCAGGACTCCCGTCGCCTCGGGCGAGGCGGCAAGATCGCCGGCCACCACCGTCCCGACGGCGGTGCCGACGGCCCCCAGCGTCAGCGCGACGACCGCCACCGCCGACACCGGGCTGCGCAGCCGCCGCCAGTCGAGGCGGCGCGCAGGGTCCTCGCCCCGGGGCGGAACGTCCGGGGTAGGCGGTGCTGCGGTGGCGGTGTCGATCACTTCTCGAGACTAGGACGGTCGACGACCGAACTCGACACTTTTCCCTGGCGCGGTCCCCGCGCTCAGACCAGCCCGAGGGTGCGCACCGCGTCCCGCTCCGCGACCAGCTCCGCGACGCTCGCGTCGATCCGCTCGCGCGAGAACGGGTCGACGTCCAGCCCTTCCACGATCTGCCAGTCACCGCCCGACGACGTCACGGGGAACGAGCAGACGAGCCCTTCGGGCACGCCGTACTCGCCGTTCGACACCACGCCGGCGCTCGTCCAGTCGCCGTCCGGCGTCCCCAGGACCCAGTCGCGCGTGTGCTCGATCGCGGCGTTGGCCGCCGAGGCCGCCGACGACGCGCCACGGGCGTCGATGATCGCCGCGCCGCGCTTGGCGACCGTCGGGATGAAGTCGTCGGTCAGCCAGCCGGTGTCGGCCGTCAGCGTGCTGCCGGGGCTGCCGGCGACGTCCGCGTGGAACAGGTCGGGGTACTGCGTCGCGGAGTGGTTGCCCCAGATGGTGAGCCGCCGCACGTCCGCGACGGGCACGCCCGCCTTGGCCGCGACCTGGGAGAGCGCACGGTTGTGGTCCAGCCGCGTCATCGCGGTGAACCGCTCGGCCGGGACGTCCGGGGCGTGCGCCGCCGCGATGAGCGCGTTGGTGTTCGCCGGGTTGCCGACCACCAGGACGCGGACGTCGTCGGCGGCGCCCGCGTTGATCGCCTCGCCCTGCGGCCCGAAGATGCCGCCGTTGGCCTCCAGGAGGTCGGCACGCTCCATGCCCGGTCCCCGCGGGCGCGCACCCACCAGGAGCGCGACGTTCGTGCCGGCGAACCCCTGGGCGGGGTCGTCGTGGATGTCGATGCCGGCCAGCAGCGGGAAGGCGCAGTCGTCGAGCTCCATCGCGGTGCCCTCGGCGGCCCGCACGGCCTGCGGGATCTCCAGGAGCCGGAGCCGGACCGGGACGTCCGGCCCGAGCATCGCACCCGACGCGATCCGGAAGAGCAGGGCGTAGCCGATCTGACCGGCGGCACCGGTCACAGTCACGTTCACAGGTGTCGTCATGGCCCCTACTCTGGCGCACGCGGTCCGCTCCGTCACCCCCAGCGGTGCGGTCGCGGGCGCGAGCATCGGCCCAGGCGGTAGCGTGCCCCCGGGGACCGCGACCGTGACCCTGGACACAGGTGGCTCACAGGTTGCGGTGCCAGCATCGCCGCCGCGTCGGTCCGACGGCGCGACGAGACCCCACTGACGACCAGCAAAGGACCTCCATGTCCCAGGCAACCGCGACAGACACCCGCGTCGAGGCGACGCCGGTGCCAGGACTCTTCACACGGATGTGCGTCGAGGCTTTCGGCACCTTCGTCCTCGTGCTCGGCATCGTCGGCACGGCGACGTTCAACGCCCTCAACGGTGGCCAGATCATCCCGGTGGCTCTCGCCGGCGGCATCGCCCTCATCGCGGTGATCGCCGGGCTCGGGCACATCTCGGGCGGCCACTTCAACCCGGCGGTGACATTCGGGCTCACGCTCGCGGGCCGCTCCAGCTGGGTCGACCTCGCGCCCTACTGGGTCGCGCAGCTCGTCGGCGCCGCGGCCTGCGGCGCGCTCCTGCTGCTGATCATTCCCGACTCGTTCCCGGCGCTGATCGGCTCGGCGTCGAAGGGCGAGGTCCTGGCGGCCACGGCCAACGGCTTCGACGACCACTCGCCGCTGTTCACGCTCACCCAGGGACAGTCGACGTTCGACCTCGCGTCCGCCGCGATCGTCGAGGTCCTCATCGCCGTGGTGTTCGTGGGCGTCATCCTCGCCGTGACGAACGTCCGCGCCAAGGTCGCCTACGCGCCCGTGGTGATCGGGCTGACCCTCGCAGCGCTGCACATCATCTCGTGGCCTGTCACGAACACCTCGTTCAACCCGGCCCGCTCGCTCGCCTCGGTGGTGTCTCCCGATGCCTGGGAGGCGAGCGGAGGCTTCGACCAGCTGTGGCTGTTCCTCGTCGCCCCGTTGGTGGGCGCGGCGATCGCCGCGCTCTTCGCCCGGGCGTTCGCCCCGCTGCCCGCGCTCACCCCGGCCGACGGCTGGGACGAGCAGCCGGGCACGGCGACCTACCCGGCCGACGGGGAGACCGTCCCGGTCACGGTCGAGGAGACCGAGGTCGTCGAGGAGACGGAGGTCGTGGCGGACGACGACGCGCAGCCGGTCGCCGAGGACACCACCATCGAGGAGCCGGCCGCCGCCGACGAGGCGGCCACCGACACCGACACGGCTACCGACACCGATGACACCAAGGGCGAGCCGGAGCCCCCGACCCGCCCCTGAACCGACACGAGAGGCCGGGGACGAAGCCCGGCGCACGGTCGTCAGACGCGAAGTGCAGGGCGCCCAGCGCCCGTGAACGCGACCGTGCGCCGGGCTTCGTCCCCGGCCTTGTTCTCAGCCCACGAAGGCCTAGTTCTCAGCCCACGAGCCGGTCAGACCCCGGGAGCGGTCAGCGCCAGCACGCCCGTCACGCCCGCCGTGCACCAGCACAGGAAGACGTCGAAGCTGCGGCTGCGGATGGCCAGGCCGACGGGTCCCGAGGGCGACACCGCCCGCCAGGCCCCGGCCACGGCGAGGGTCGCGGCGATCGTGAGCGCGCCGAGCCGTGCGCCGACCGTCATCCCCAGGACCACGGCGAGGACGATGCCGGCCAGGACGACGAGGATCGCCGGCAGCGGGCTGCGCACCGGTCGCGACCGATCGTGCGGGGCGGCTTCGACGGCGTGCCAGTGCGGCTGCGCGCGGGCGTCGGCATCAGGGACCACGCTTCGAGCCTACCTGCCACGGCGCCCGCGCCGGCCCGCGTTAGCGTGGGCCCGTGCCGTCCACCGCCTCCCCCGCCCCTCGTTCCGTCGTCGTGGTCGGCGCCGGCCTCGCCGGTGCACGAACCGTCGCGGCCCTGCGCGCGCACGGGTTCGACGGACCGGTCACCCTGCTCGGTGACGAGGGTGTCCCGCCGTACGACCGCCCGCCGCTGTCCAAGGAGCTCTTCTCGCGTCCCGAGCCGGCCTGGCTCGCCGGCGAGATCGACACCGACGTGACACAGCTCGCCGACGCCCGCCTCGCCGCTCGCGCGACCGGGCTCGACGTCGGGGTCGACGGCGCGCGGGTCGCCACGGACGGCGGGGACGTGACCGCCGACGCGGTGGTCCTCGCCGTCGGCTCGCGGGCCGTCTCGCCCTGGCCGGACGCCGTGACCCTGCACTCGGCCGCGGACGCGGAGCGGCTGCGCGAGCGCCTGCGGCCCGGCAGCCGGCTCGTCGTCGTCGGCGCCGGCTGGGTGGGGGCCGAGGTCGCGGGGGTGGCCGCGGCCCAGGGAGTCGACGTGACCGTCGTCGAGGCGGCCGCCGCCCCGCTGGAGCGCCAGCTCGGCGACGTCGGCGCACGGACCGTGCCGTGGTACGCCGAGGCCGGTGTCGACCTGCGCCTCGCGACGCCGGTGCTGGACGTGGACGACGCCGGGGTGACCACGGCCGAGGGCCGCCTCGACGCCGACACCGTCCTGGCCGCCGTCGGCGCCCGACCCGCGACGGCGTGGCTGCCGTTCGACCTCACGGCGGACGGTCGCGTGCCGGTGGACGCCGCGGGCCGTTGGGCCGCGGACGCCCCGGAGGAGATCCGGCAGCGGGTGTGGGCCGTCGGCGACTGCGCCGCCCGCCCGCACCCGGTGTTCGGGACCGTCCCTGGCGGGCACTGGAGCAGCGCGCTGACGGATCCCGAGGCCACCGTGCTGGACATGCTGGGACGGTCCGACGCCCCGCGGCCCGCCGCGCCCTACGTCTTCTCCCAGCAGCTCGGGCACGACCTCGCGTTCTTCGGGGTCCGGCACGGCGACGAGGACGTCGTCGTGCGTCCCCTGGCGGCCGGCTGGGCCGCGCTGTACCTCGCGCCGGGCGCAGGGCCACGGCGCGGGCTGCGGGCGGCCGTGGTCGCCGACTCCCCGCGCGACGTCGGGGGCCTGCGGCGGCTGCTCGGCCGGCCCCGCGCGGTCGAGGTCGACCTCGACCGCGCGGCGGACCCGGACGTCCGCTGGCGCGACCTGCCCGAGGGCTGACCCGGAGCGGCAGGGACAGCCCGACCATCAGCTCCAGCGAGCTCAGTGCGCGAAGTGGCGCGTCCCGGTGAGGTACATCGTCACGCCGGCTGCTTGCGCGGCCGCGACGACCTCCTCGTCACGGATCGACCCGCCGGGCTGGACGACGGCGCGCACCCCGGCGTCGAGCAGCACCTGCAGCCCGTCGGCGAAGGGGAAGAACGCGTCGGAGGCCGCCACGGCGCCACGGGCCCGCTCGACCGGTCCTGACTCGCCGTCGGCGAGCGTGTTCGCCCGCTCGACGGACAGGCGGCAGGAGTCCACGCGGTTGACCTGTCCCATGCCGATGCCGACGGCGGCGCCGTCGTGGGCGAGCAGGATCGCGTTCGACTTGGCCGCCCGGACGGCACGCCAGGCGAACTCGAGGTCCGCGAGCGTGGCGTCGTCGGCGGCTTCGCCGGCCGCGAGGGTCCAGGACGCCGGGTCGTCGCCGTCGGCCTGGAACCGGTCGACCTCCTGGACCAGCAGGCCGCCCGAGACCGGGCGCACCTCGACCGGCGCAGACGGTGCGCCGTCGACCTCAAGCAGCCGGATGTTCTTCTTGGCCTGCAGCACCTCGAGCGCCTCGGGCTCGAAGCCGGGGGCCACGACGACCTCGGTGAAGACCGGGGCGATCTGCTCCGCCGCGGCCTTCGTGACCACACGGTTGGCCGCGATCACGCCGCCGTAGGCGGAGACCGGGTCGGTCGCGTGGGCGCGGGCGTGCGCCTGGGCGACGTCCGCCCCGACGGCGATGCCGCACGGGTTGGCGTGCTTGATGATCGCCACCGCCGGCCCGGAGTGGTCGTGGGCGGCACGCCAGGCGGCGTCGGCGTCCACGTAGTTGTTGTAGCTCATCGCCTTGCCGTGCAGCTGGGTGGCCTGGGCCAGGCCGCTCGCGCCGTCGGTGCGGCCGTAGAGCGCGGCCGCCTGGTGCGGGTTCTCGCCGTAGCGCAGCACGTCGCTGCGCTCCCAGGTGGCACCGGTGACGTCCGGCAGCCCGGACTCGGCGGCGGACTCGTCCGGTGCGTACACCGAGGCGAACCACGAGGAGACCGCCACGTCGTACGAGGCGGTGTGGGCGAACGCCGCCGCGGCCAGGCGCTTGCGCTGGGCGAACGTGAACCCGCCGGCCTGCGCGGCCACCACGACGTCGTCGTACCGCGCCGGGTCGACGACGACGGCGACGCTCGGGTGGTTCTTCGCGGCGGCACGGACCATGGACGGGCCGCCGATGTCGATCTGCTCGACGACGGCGTCGGGCTCGGCGCCCGAGGCGACCGTCTCGGCGAACGGGTAGAGGTTGACCACGACGAGCTCGAACGCGTCGATCTCCAGCTCGGCGAGCTGGCGCCGGTGGTCCGCCTTGCGGGTGTCCGCGAGGATCCCGGCGTGCACGCGCGGGTGCAGCGTCTTGACGCGACCCTCGAGGCACTCGGGGAATCCCGTCAGCTCCTCGACGCGCGTCACCGGGACGCCCCCGTCGGCGATACGTGCTGCCGTCGATCCGGTGGACACGAGCTCGACGCCCGCGGCGTGCAGGGCGGTGGCGAGCTCGGTCAGCCCGGACTTGTCGTAGACGCTGAGCAGGGCGCGGCGGACGGGCCGCCGGTCGTCGTCGGCGAGCTGGACGTCGGGGGACGTGGGGACTGCGGGTGCGCCGGACATCGTGGTGGTCTCCTCGGGTGGTGGCCTTCGCGGAAACCCTGGCACCCAGGCGGGCGGCGCGCACGGTGGACCGGACCGGCGTCGCCGGTCGGATCGGCCGCTCCCCGGTGGTTGTCCACCCTCGCCAGTCACGACCAGGGCAGATCCTACCGGCCGGGGACGGTCACCTTCATCCCCAGGAGCCGCCAGGCTCGCAGCGCGTAGCGCTCGCGCTCGGCCGCGGGCCGACGGGTGAGGGCGGCGGCGACCATCTCGACGCCGAGGAGGACGTCGTCCGTGGTGGTCCCGGGTCGCACGTCGCCGTCGGCGAGCGCACGCTCGAGCCGGGAGCCGAGGGCTTCGGCGGTCCGTTCCCGCAGGTCGACGAGCCGTGGGTCGGGTCGCGACTCCGGCGACGCCGACGCGAGGTCGATGCTCACCACGGAGTCGATGGCGTGGCGGGTGACCACTCCGAGGAGGTCGGCGAGGGTGACCTCGGGGTCGTGGGCGATCTCCTCGACGGTGCTGACCTGCTCCTCGAAGAGCGCGAGCACGAGCGCGATGCGGTCGGGGAAGTGGCGGTAGAGGCTGCCCTGACCGACGCCGGCGCGGCGGGCGACGGCGTTGAGGGGCGCCTGCGCTCCGCGCTCGGCGAAGATCTCGCGTGCGGCGGCGAGGAGCGCCGCGCGGTTGCGGGCGGCCGCCCGAGGGCCGGCGTTCGCCCTCCGCGAGGCCCCGCTCACGTGTGTGCTCACGGTGCTACTTTAGGCGGAGAGAACCGGACAGGCATGTCCGGCAGGCCGGAAGGAAGCCCACCGAGATGTCGGACCTCACCCTGAAGAACACCGTCGCCGAGTGGCTCGCGGACCCGGTCGGCGAGCACGCCCTGACCGAGATGCTCACCGAGGCAGGCGCGAGCCCCCGCTCGCTGGCACCCGCCCGACGGCTCAGCCTCGCCCGGCTCGTCAAGCTCTCCCGCGGAAAGTTCTCGGCGGAGGCGGCGGACGCCCTCGTCGCCCGCGCGGCCGAGCTCCGGGCAGCGGGCAGCGCCCCCGAGACCTCCGCGACCATGCCCACGACGACGACGGCCGGCAGGACGGAGACCGTCGAGCCCGCCGAGTGGGTCGAGCACGTCTCGCCCGGCCGCTTCGCCGGCCAGACCGTCGTCGTCACCGGCGCGGCCTCCGGCATCGGCCGTGCGACCGCCTCGCGGGTGGCTCGCGAGGGCGGCCGCGTCGTCGCCGTCGACATGACGCGCGGCGGGCTGGAGGAGCTGGCCGCCGAGCTCCGCGACGCCAGGGCGGGCGCCGACGTCGTCCCCGTCGTCGCGGACATCACCGACGACGCCGCGATCGCCGAGATCATGGCGGCCGCCGGAGGCCCGGTCCACGCCCTGGCGAACGTCGCGGGGATCATGGACCGGTTCGCCGCCGTGCACACCGTGGACGACGCGACGTGGGAGAAGGTCTTCGCGGTCAACGTGACGGGCACGATGAAGCTCATGCGCGCCGTCGTCCCCGGGATGCTCGCGGCGGCCGAGGGCCGGATCGTCAACGTCGCGTCCGAAGCGGGGCTGCGCGGCTCCGCATCCGGGGCCGCCTACACGGCGTCCAAGCACGCCGTCGTCGGCCTGACCAAGAACGCCGCGTTCATGTACACCGGCACGGGCGTGCGGGTGAACGCCGTCGCCCCGGGCGGGGTGGCCACCGGCATGCAGCCGCAGGACGTCGACGAGTTCGGCATGGGACGGGTGCAGTCGGCGATGGGGATCATGGCCGACATCGCGATGCCCGAGCAGCTCGCGGCCTCGATCACGTTCCTGCTCTCGGCCGACTCGACCAACATCAACGGCCAGGTCGTCGCGTCCGACGGCGGCTGGTCCGCCGCCTGACCCACCCGGACGGTTGTGGGCGCGATTTCTGGCCCGAAATACGTGGTTTGCACGTGTTCCAGACCCAGAAATCGCGCCCACAACCTCACGTGGGATCGATCACGTCGTCGGGCCAGGTGGGCGGCAGCCCGATGCGCCGCACCGGGCGAGCGCACCACACGGCGACGACGGTCACGCCCAGCAGCCCGGCGAGCACGCCGAGTGCCGGCCCGGTCCCCCAGGTGGCGAGCAGACCGCTGCCCACCAGCGGCGCGACCGGCAGCGCGACCACCACGGTCAGGTCCATCACGGAGGCGAACCGGCCCTGCAGCTGGGGCGGGGTGATCGCCGCGGCATAGCCCGCCAGCCCGGAGTTCGCAGCGGGCACCAGCACCGTCCCGAGCCCCAGGGCGACGAGGTAGACGGCGAACGTCTGGCCCACGGCCATCACCACGGCCGCGAGCGCCACGAGGGCGAGGGCGACCGGAACCAGCAGCCCGACGCGCACCCCGGCGACCAGCTTCGGGGCGAGCACGGCGCCGAGGACCATCGACACCCCGATGACGGCGGACAGCACCCCGATCTGCGCCGCGGGCGTGCCCGCGTCGGCGAGCGAGAGCGTGATGGCCAGGAGCATCCCGGTCAGGGTGATGTTGATGACGACGAAGAGCCCCAGACACACCCGGAACAGCGGCACCGACCAGACGTAACGGAGCCCTTCGCGCAGCGCGGTGACCGGGTGGACCTGGCGCGCCTCGGTGGTGTCGGCGTTGAGCGGCTCGCGCACGAGCCACGTGCACACCGCCGTGGCCAGGTGCCCCACGGCGCCGGCGACGAGCGGCGCGGCGTGGGCGATGCCGTACAGGACCCCGCCGAGGGGCCCGGCGACGAGGCCCGCCGCCGCGTCGCGGCCCTGGGCGGCCGCGTACGCCGTCGGGAGCTGCTGCTGCGGGACCACGGAACGGAAGGCGCCGGCGACCGACGGCTCGACGAACGCCCCGGCGACCGAGGACGTGAGCAGGACGGCGGTCAGGTGCACGGCGGTCAGCTCGCCCGACAGCCCGGCGACGGCCGCGCTCGCCCAGGCCAGGGCGGCGACCCCGGCGGTCACGACGATGAGTCGACGTCGGTCGGTCCGGTCGGCCACGACGCCGGCCGGCAGCGCGGCGAGCAGCCCACCGGCGTGCCCGACGGCGGTGATCACGCCGGCCTGCCAGACCGACCCGGTGAGAGCGAGGGCGAGCAGGGGGATCGCGAACGCGGCGATCCCCGCACCGAGCGCCTCCGTGGTCAACCCCGACATGACCAGCAGGTAGGAGCGGTTGCGCAGCAGGCTGGGCGGCTGGTCCACCGCGGGCGTCGGGCCCGTTCGTGTCGTCATACGCGCAACAGTAATTGCGCATGCACTAGTGCGCAATACTCCTTGCGCAAGTGCTCTTGCTAGCATCCGGTCCGTGGAGGAGACGTTCCTGGTACAGAGCCCGGAGGCCCTGAAGGCGATCGCGCACCCGGTGCGGCAACGCATCCTCATGCAGCTCATGGTGATGGAGCACGCCCGCGCGGCGGACCTCGCGCGCGCTATCGGCGAGCCCGCCAACTCCATCAGCTTCCACCTGCGCACGCTGGCCAAGGCCGGCATGGTGGTCGAGGCACCCGAGCACGCGCGGGACAAGCGGGACCGCGTGTGGCGCAACGTCGCGAAGTCGTACCGGGTGGACCCGAGCACCCCCGGTGCGGCGGACGAGGCGATGCGTCCCGCGACCGCCTGGCTGCAGCACCTCGTCGCCCGGGCGTCGGAGGGTCGGCAGCCGGACGACGACGGGCGGCACCGCCTCCTGCTCGTCAACAACCTCCCCCTCACCGCTGCGGAGGCCGAGCAGTTCGGCGAGGAGCTCGTCGCCTTCCAGGAACGCTGGGTCGAGCAGACCTTCGAATCGGCGCGGTCCGACCCCTCCACACCGCGCGAGATCTACCAGCTGCTGATGGCACTGGGGCCGCGCCACGAGGAGGCCGGCGACGCGGACCGGTAGGTTGACCTGCGATGTCGTCCTGCCGGCGTCGGGCACCGAGCTCCCGGACGACTACGAGGTCTGGGTGGTCGTCGACCTCGGCACGCAGAGCGACTCCCAGGCCTACCCGGACCCGACGACGGAGTGACGGCGGGGTCAGGCGCCGAGGACGCCCTGCCGCCCCTCGACCCGCAGCCCCTCGCGCACGACGCGGCCCACCGTCTCGACGAGCAGCGCCCGCTCGGCGACCTTGATCCGCTCGTGGAGGCTCTCCTCGTCGTCCCCGTCCAGCACGGGCACCGCGGTCTGCGCGATGATCGGGCCGGTGTCGACCCCGTCGTCGACCACGTGGACGGTGCAGCCGGTGACCCGGACCCCGTAGGCGAGGGCGTCCCGGACGCCGTGCGCCCCGGGGAACGAGGGCAGCAGCGCCGGGTGGGTGTTCACGACCCTGCCGGGGAACTGCTCGAGGAACGTCGGGGCGAGGAGGCGCATGAACCCGGCGAGCACCACGTAGGCCGGCTGGAACACCGCGACGGCGTCGGTGAGCCCGAGGTTCCACGCCGCCCGGTCCTCGAAGTCCCCCGGAGCCACCACGACGGACGGCACGCCGGCCTGGCGGGCCAGCTCGAGCGCCCCCGCCCCCGGCTTGTCGGAGACGACACCGACGACGCGCGCACCGTAGGAGGGATCGTCGTGGGCGGCGAGCAGCGCCGCCAGGTTCGACCCTCCCCCGGAGGCGAGGACCACGAGACGAGCACCGGGCGCGGGTTCGACAGGATGTCCGGAGGGGGTCTGCACGGCCCTCAGCCTACGGGTGCCGCACCCGCCCGACCAGGTGGTGGGCGAGCAGGACGATCGCGGCGCCGCCGCCGACCTCCGCCGCGACCAGCCCGCCGGTCAACCACACGTCGGCGCCCACGACGGCGAGCGCGCCCGCGCCCGCGGACCCGCCGGCCACCCACTGCAGGACGACCGTGAGCGCACCCGCCGCGAGCGTCGTCCCCGTCACGATCCAGACGAGGTCCCGCCACGCGACCTGGCTCGGCTCGAGGCGCTGCCACGCGAACCAGCCGCCGACGGCCCCGCACGCGACGACCAGCACGGGCGCCCAGGCAGCGTACGGCGTCGACCAGGACTCGCCCGGCAGGACGCCCAGCAGCGGGACAGCCGGCAGGGCGGCAGCCTCCGTGGTGGCCGCGGAGAAGGTTCCGCCCTCACCGACGACGAACCCCGGCCCGGCGATCCACGACGTCGCCCACACCACCAGGTTGGGCACCAGCACCGCCTGGCCGAGCAGCAGGAGCACCACACCGAGACCGCTCGCACCGAGACCGCCGGCGACCAGCGACGCGGTCTCGCGTCCCAGCACCACCCACACGCCGACGAGCAGCCCGCCGAGCCCGACGAGCAGCGCGACGCCGACGACGGCGGCACGCATCCCCAGCCGGAGGGTGTCGGGCAGGTAGGGGTCCATCCGTGGCGCGAGCCCGGCCAGCAACGGACCGTCGGGCGCCGAGAACATGCCCAGCGCGATCCCGCCGCCCCCGACGACCAGCCCGCCGACGACGGCGGCACCCACCTGGACGACGACGTCCGTCGCACCGCTGGTCGCCGCGGTCGCCCCGACCACGTCCAGGACGATCGCGAGCGTGGCGGTCGCCGCGGCGTAGGTCACCGTGCCGGCGACCCACGCCGCGAGGGTCGGCACCGCCGACCGCTTCGCCGCCACGTGCAGGGTGAACAGGGCCAGCGCCGTGATGCCGAGCGGCACCACCGTCAGCGTCGCCCCGGCCGCCGACAACGGCACCCCGTGGCCGAGCAGCCACAGGCCCGTGGCGACGGCGACGCCCGCGCCGAGCCCGCCGTCGGCCCCGGACGCCGAAGGTGCGTCCAGGACGGCGACCACGGCGAGCAGGGCCACGACGGCGTACGACAGGCCGATCGACTGCACCGCGGCCCACACCCCGCTCGACCCGAGCGCAAACCGCTCCCGCAGGCGTCCCTGCGCGAGCTGCTCGACGACAGGGGCGGTTCCGGACCGGGGCGCTGCGCTCACGGCCTCATCGTCCCTCGCGCCCGGTGCGGCGTCGTCGTCCCACGCCGGGGACGACGACGCCCGCCCGTCCGGGAGGCCGGCAGGGCGGGCGTCGCTCGTGGCTCAGGCGCCCTGCAGGATCTCCCGCATGAGCGCGGCCGTCTCGGACGGCGTCTTGCCGACCTTGACGCCGACGGCCTCGAGGGCCTCCTTCTTCGCCTGCGCGGTGCCGGCAGAGCCGGAGACGATGGCGCCGGCGTGGCCCATCGTCTTGCCCTCGGGGGCGGTGAAGCCCGCGACGTAGCCGACGACCGGCTTGGTGACGTGCTCCGCGATGTAGGCCGCGGCACGCTCCTCGGCGTCGCCGCCGATCTCGCCGATCATGACGATCGCCTTGGTCTCCGGGTCGTTCTCGAAGGCCTCGAGCGCGTCGATGTGCGTGGTGCCGACGATCGGGTCGCCACCGATGCCGATGGCCGTGGAGAACCCGAGGTCCTTCAGCTCGTACATCATCTGGTAGGTCAGCGTGCCCGACTTCGACACGAGACCGATCGGGCCCTTGCCGGTGATCGTGTGCGGAGTGATCCCGGCCAGGGACTCACCCGGCGTGATGATGCCAGGGCAGTTCGGGCCGATCATGCGCGTGCTCTTGCCCTGCAGGTAGGCCCAGATCTCGGCCGTGTCCTGCACCGGGACGCCCTCGGTGATGACCACGATGAGCGGCATCTCGGCGTCGACGGCCTCGATGGCCGCGTCCTTGGTGAAGGCCGGCGGCACGAACAGCACGGAGACGTTCGCGCCGGTCTCGGCCATCGCCTCCTTGACCGTGCCGAACACGGGCAGGGTGACGTCGTTGCCGTCGTGGTCCTTGTGCTCGACCGTGGTCCCGGCCTTGCGGGCGTTGACGCCGCCCACGATCTGCGCGCCCGAGTCGAGCATCAGGGCGGTGTGCTTGGCACCCATCCCGCCGGTGATGCCCTGGACGATGATCTTCGAGTCGGAGTTGAGGTAGATCGACATGGCTCTTGTGTCTCTGCTTTCGACGTCGTCTCGGGGGCGATCAGGCCGCTGCGGCCTTGGCGGCGGCAGCGTCCGCGCCACCGTCCATGGTCTCGGCCAGGGTGACCAGCGGGTGCGCGGCGTCGGCCAGGATCTGGCGGCCGAGCGCGACGTTGTTGCCGTCCAGCCGGACGACGAGCGGCTTGGTCGCCTCGTCGCCGAGGATCTCCAGCGCGCCGACGATGCCCCTCGCGACCTCGTCGCAGGCGGTGATGCCGCCGAACACGTTGACGAACACCGACTTGACCTGCGGGTCGTGCAGGATGACGTCGAGCCCGTTGGCCATCACCTCGGAGTTCGCGCCGCCACCGATGTCGAGGAAGTTGGCCGGCTTGACCCCACCGTGCTCCTCGCCGGCGTAGGCCACGACGTCGAGCGTGCTCATGACGAGCCCCGCGCCGTTGCCGATGATGCCGACCTCACCGTCGAGCTTGACGTAGTTGAGGCCGTTCGCCTTGGCCTTGGCCTCCAGCGGGTCGGCCGCCGCCTTGTCCTCGAGCTCGGCGTGGTCCGGGTGCCGCACCTCGGAGGCGTTCTCGTCGAGGGTGACCTTCCCGTCGAGCGCGATGATCTCGCCGTCCTCGGTGCGGACCAGCGGGTTCACCTCGACCAGGGTGGCGTCCTCGGCCGTGAACACGGCCCAGAGCTTGCGGATCGCGTCGGCGACGGGAGCCTTGAGGTCGTCGGCGAAGCCCGCGGCGTCCACGATCTCGGCGGCCTTGGCCTCGTCGATGCCGACGATCGGGTCGACCGCGACCTTCGCGAGGGCCTCGGGACGCTCGACGGCGAGCTGCTCGATCTCCATGCCGCCCTCGACGGAGCACATCGCCAGGTAGTTGCGGTTCGAGCGGTCCAGCAGCACCGAGAAGTAGAACTCCTCGGCGATCTTCGCGCCCGCCGCCACCATCACGCGGTGGACGGTGTGGCCCTTGATGTCCATGCCGAGGATCTCCTCGGCCTTCTGCGCGGCCTCGTCGGGCGAGTGCGCCAGCTTCACACCGCCGGCCTTGCCACGGCCGCCGGTCTTGACCTGGGCCTTGACGACGACGGTCCCGCCGCCGAGCTTCTCCGCACCTGCACGAGCCTCTTCGGGGGTCGTCGCGACGACTCCCCCGAGCACGGGCACGCCGTGCTTCTCGAAGATGTCGCGAGCCTGGTATTCGAACAGGTCCACCCTGCTGCGTCCTTCCATCGGTTGAGCCCCTGGGTCGGCAGAGGCCGGCCTGAGCGATGTCTCGACGTCAAGACATCTTGTCCAGAGTAGCCCTCTCACGCTCGACGGCGGTACGCCCCGGCAGAATTCCTGACGACACCGTGACCGATTCCACACGCCCGTCGCCCCCCGGGTCGGGGGAGCCCTTCAGAGTTTGGTGACCGGGGTGAAGCGCAGCAGCAGGCGCTTCGTCCCGTCGGCACCGAAGTCGATCTTCGCCACCGCGTTTCGACCGGCGCCCTCGAGGGACACGACCGTGCCGAGCCCGTACGCGTCGTGGGTGACCTTGTCCCCCACGTCCAACGACGGGATGTCCGCGTCGTCGCGGGGCGTCGCGGACCCGAAGCTGGCGCTGCCCGACGACGGCGCGCTCTTCCGGGCGACACCCGTCGCGGACGAGCGGCGCTCCCCCGACGGCGTGGTCCGACCGGCCCGCGGGCCCCCGTACCCGCCGCCCCAGGCAGACGCACCACGACGCAACGACTGCGTGGCGGACTCGGCCCGCCGCCAGTCCCACAGCTCGTCCGGGATCTCGTCGAGGAACCGGCTCGGCGGGAACTCGTTGGCCATGCCCCACGCCGACCGGGTGCCCGCCCGCGAGATGTACAGGCGCTCCCGGGCGCGGGTGATCCCCACATAGGCGAGGCGCCGCTCCTCGGCCAGCTCGGCGTCGTCGTGCAGGGACCGCATGTGCGGGAACGTGCCGTCCTCCATGCCGGTGAGGAACACCACCGGGAACTCGAGGCCCTTCGCGGTGTGCAGGGTCATCAGCGTGATGACGCCCGGGTCCTCCTGGGGCTCGGTCTCGTGCTGGTGCTCGGCACCACCGTCCGCGACGTCCTCGTCGGGGATCTGGTCCGCGTCGGCCACCAGGGACACCCGCTCGAGGAAGTCCGCCAGGTCACCCTCCGGGTCCAGCTCGGTGAACTCGGCGGCCACGGCGTGCAGCTCGGCCAGGTTCTCGACCCGCGTCCCGTCCTGCGGGTCGTCGCTCGCCCGCAGCTCGGCCAGGTAGCCCGTGCGGTCCAGGACCGCGCCGAGGATCTCGGCCGGGGTGGCGCCGTCGTCCACGAGCGCACGCAGCTCGCTCATCATCGCGGCGAAGACCCGCAGCGGCTTGAGCGACCGCGTCGTCATGCCGGGGATCTCGTCCACCCGGTCGAGGGCCGCGCCGAACGAGATCCGCTCGGCGTCCGCGAACCCGGCCACGAGCGACTCGGCACGGTCGCCCAGGCCACGCTTCGGCACGTTGAGCACCCGACGCAGGCTGACGTCGTCGTCCGGGTTGGCGAGCGCACGGAGGTACGCGACGGCGTCCTTGACCTCCTTGCGCTCGTAGAAGCGGGTCCCGCCGACCACCTTGTAGGGGAGGCCGACGCGGATCAGCACCTCCTCCAGCGCCCGGGACTGGGCGTTGGTGCGGTAGAAGATCGCGACGTCGCCCGGGCGCACACCGTGGCTGTCGCCGAGGCGGTCGATCTCCTGGGCGATGAACCGCGCCTCGTGGTGCTCGTCATCGGCGACGTAGCCGACGATCTTGGCGCCGGCGCCGGCGTCCGTCCAGAGCCGCTTCGGCTTGCGGCCCGGGTTGCGCGAGATGACCTCGTTGGCCGCGGACAGGATGTTCTGCGTCGAGCGGTAGTTCTGCTCGAGCAGGATCGTCGTGGCGTCCGGGTAGTCCTCCTCGAACTCCACGATGTTGCGGATCGTGGCGCCGCGGAACGCGTAGATCGACTGGTCGGCGTCGCCGACGACGGTCAGCTCCGCCGGGTCGAGACCTTGCTCGACCGCATCCTTCGAGGCTCCGGCGATCTCGCGCACCAGCACGTACTGCGCGTGGTTCGTGTCCTGGTACTCGTCGACGAGGACGTGCCGGAACCGGCGACGGTAGTGCTCCGCCACCGCCGGGAACGCCTGGAGGAGGTGGACAGTCGTGGCGATGATGTCGTCGAAGTCCAGGGCGTTCGCCTGCGCGAGCCGCGCCTGGTAACGGCGGTAGACGTCGGCGAGCACCGCGTCGAACTGGACGGCCCCCGCGTCGGCGAGGCCCCCGCCCGCGAGTGCCCGCTCCCGCCAGCCGTCGGCCGTGGCGTCGCTGCCCGCCTGCTGGGCGTAGGTGTCGGGGTCGATCAGCTCGTTCTTCAGGTCGCTGATCCGGTGCGCGAGGGAGCGCGCCGGATACTTCTTCGTGTCCAGGTCGAGCTCGCGGCACACCAGCGTGATGAGTCGCTGGGAGTCGGCGGCGTCATAGATCGAGAAGCTGGAGCGCAGGCCCAGCGTCTTGGCCTCGCGGCGCAGGATCCGCACGCACGCGGAGTGGAACGTCGACACCCACATGCGGCTCGCCGCGGGCCCCACGAGCTGGGCGACGCGCTCGCGCATCTCCGCGGCGGCCTTGTTGGTGAACGTGATCGCCAGGATCTGGCCCGGGTGGGCGCGGCGCGTCGCGAGCAGGTGCGCGATCCGGTGCGTCAGCACCCGCGTCTTGCCCGAGCCCGCCCCGGCCACGATGAGCAGCGGCGACCCCGAGTGCACGACGGCGGCACGCTGGTTCGGGTTCAGCCCTTCCAGCAGCGCGTCGGCGGCGGCGTTCTGCTCGGGCTCGCGCCGGTCTCCCTGCTCCGACGCGGGCGGCCACGCCCAGTCCGGGGCGCCGTCGTCGTCCCATCGCGGTGCGGTGCGGGGAAGGCGCGCGGTGTCGCCCGACGGCGGGGCGTCGAAGCCGGGCAGCGAGAGGCTGTCGAAGAGAGAGGTCATCGTGGATCAAGGGTAGGCGCCGGAGCCGACACGACGGGACCTCAGCGCGCCGTGCGGGTGCCGCTCGGATACTGTCGCGCCATGGATCCCGTGGCCCACGGCCCTGACCTGCTGCGGACCCCGTCACGCCTGGTCAACCCTGCCACGGTCGGCGGTGCGGTCGCCGTCGGCGTCGGCCTCGTGCTGGTGCTCGTCCCGGCGGTCTCGCTCGGTCTGACCGAGACGGTGATCGCCCTCGGCCTGCTCGTCTCGGGGACGAACGACCTGTGGGACGTCGTGCGGCGCCGCCGGGCGCGGCCCACCGCACGCGCCGCCGCCGTGCTGCGCGGGTCGGCCTCCCTGGTGCTCGCGGGGGTCTTCCTGCTCTCCGGTCGCGACGCCCTGACCGCCACGCTCCTGCTCGGTGGGACGTACCTGCTGTTCCGCAGCGTCGTCACGCTCGTGCTGGCCCTGTTCAGCCACGACCGGACCCGCCGCGCCCCCCGGTACGCCGGCGGCGCGGTAGGGCTCCTGCTCGGCCTGCTCGTGGTGGCCGCACCAGAGGTCGTGGAGAACTGGTTCATCGTCACGCTCGGGCTGACCGCGCTCGGTGGGGGCGCCGTCCTCCTGGCCTACGGCTATCGCGTCGCGGCCGGGCTCGTGGCGCCGCCCGAGGGCATGCGTCCCTCGCTCACGGAGATCCTGTGGACGTGGGTGGAGCGCGTCGACGTCGGCACCCGGCGCCGCGCCGAGCTGGCCGAGCAGCTCTACCTGGAACGCCCCGAGCGGGCGGCCAAGCAGGTGGCGTGGTGGACCATGCTGGTGCTGAGCGTCTGCATCGCCACCCTCGCCGTGCTGCAGGACTCCACCGCGGTGGTCATCGGCGCGATGCTGGTGGCCCCGCTCATGACGCCGATCCTCGGGCTCGCCGCCGCGGTGGTGAGCGGGTGGCCGCGGCGTGCGGCCGGTTCGCTCGTGCTGATCGTCGGAGGCGCCGCCGCCGCGGTCCTCGTCGCGTACGTCATCGCCTCGTGGGTGCCCGCCGTCGTCCCCTTCGACACCAACAGCCAGATCGGCTCGCGGGTGGACCCCACGCTGCTCGACATGCTCGTGGCGGTGGCCGCCGGGGCGGCCGGGGCGTTCGCCACCGTCGACCGCCGCGTCGCACCGTCGATCGCCGGGGTCGCGATCGCCGTTGCCCTGGTGCCCCCGCTGTCCGTCGTCGGGGTGGCGCTCGCCGCGGCTCGCCCGGGCGACGCGGCGGGAGCGATGCTGCTGTTCGCCACGAACTTCGTGTCGATCGTCCTGTCGGCCTCGGTGGTCTTCGTCCTGGCGGGTCTCGCGGACCCCCGGCGACTACGGCGCGAGGGTCGCACGGTGCTGCTCACCCTGGCACCGTTCGTCACGGCGGCGCTGCTGATCCTTGTCCCGCTGCTGCTCACCACGGACGGCCTGCTCAGCACGTCGGCGGACAGGCGGGCGGCGCAGACGGCCGTGCGGGACTGGCTCGGTGAGGACCCGTCCCTCAGCCCGACGGAGGTAACCGTCGGCGACGCCGTCGTGACCGTCGAGCTGGCCGGACCGTCCGACGACCTCCCGGCCCTGGAGGACCTGCGCGCGGCGCTCGAGGACGCGCTGGACGGCAGCTACGCCGTCGAGGTCGCCGTGACGCCCGTGGTGACGCAGCGGCTGCCGGCCTCCGGGTGAGGGCCGCCGTCCTGGTTCACGGATCGACGGCTGAAGCCTGATCTTCCGCGACGCCGGCCCTCGCCGAGCGGCGCATGGGCACGTGCGGGATGCCGTCCTCGAGGTACTCGGGCCCGTCGACGACGAACCCGAACGTCCCGTACCAGCCGGCCAGCGGAGACTGCGCCCCCAGGACCACGTCCGCCTCGGGAGCAGCCGCCGACGCCGCGACGAGCGCCGCGCGCATCAGTTCGCCCGACGCGCCGGTCCCCCGCACGTCCGGGTGGCACACGACGCGACCGATCCGCTGGACGTCGCCGTCGTCGAGGACCCGGGCGGTGCCCACGACCCGGTCGCCGTCCAGGAGCACGACATGCCGGGTGCCCGGCTCGAGGTCCCGACCGTCGAGGTCCGGGTAGGGGCAGTCCTGCTCGACGACGAACACGTCCTGGCGCAGCCGCCAGATCCCGTAGGCGGTGCGGGGGTCGAGTGCGTCGAAGGACCGGGTGAGGGTGTGCACGGCGGTCACGTGACGAAGAGCCCGACGATCCACACCCCGGTCGCGGCGAGCCCGCCGAGGAGCTGGATGCCGATGGTGATGGCGGTCGCCTGCAGCGCGGCGACCGTCGCGCGCCAGGCCGCCCGCGCGTCACGCCGGCGCAGGTACTCCATCACCAGCACCGCCAGGGTGAAGAACAGGAACAGCCCCACCACGGGGACGACGAAGAACCCGACGATGCCGGCGAGCCCGCCGACGGCGAGGGTCGACCAGGGCACCTCGGCGCGGCGCATGTGCCGACCCGCCAGCAGCCACTGACCGATCTCCGCGAGGACGATCACCAGCGCCGCGACAACGAAGCACACCCACGCCGCGGTCCCGCCCGTCACCCAGGCCCACACGAGCACCGAGCCGAGCACGAGGACGTTCCCGGGCAGGATCTGGACGACGATACCGACCAGGCCCACGGCGATCGCGAGGCCGACGAGGACCTCTCCGAGCATGCTCACCGGGCGCGACCGTCCGTGGCGAGCGCCGTCGTCGTCCCGGGGATCACCAGAAGACGGCCACGAGGATGTTGGCCAGCGTCAGCGCACCGATCGCGTGCTTCAGCCCGGGGCTGACGGCGCCCGTGCCGTTGTCCGCCTTGTTCCCCTGCCGCTTGGCGACGAGGGCGAGGACCGTGATGACCAGCGCGACGGTGAGCTTGACGCCGATCTTGGCCATGGACGGGCCGTCGTCGCCCCACACGTCGCCCATCTCCGCGGTCCCGACCATGAGGACGCCCGCGACCAGCGCGGTCGCCGCCCCGTGGAACACCCCGCGGTACAGGCCTGGGCTGCGCAGCGACGCGAGGTAGCCACCGAGGACGATGGCCCACCCGACGAAGTGCAGCACCGTGAAGAGGTTGTAGAGGAACTCCATGCCGACAGCCTATCCGCGCCACGCCGCCGCGGATGGCGTCTCAATCCGTGACACTCGTCCCAGCATGCGGACCTGGGGTTTCGCGAGATGGTCGTACCGGGTTAGATTCCTCGACATGACCACGGCTGCGCCCCACTTCCTCACGACCACCCGTCGTGAGATGTCCGCGCGCCCCAGCCTGCGCATGCGCATGTGCAGCTGTCAGTGCTGCTGTCGCTGATCGCGCCCCACCTCAGCCCCCACCGCCACTGCGGATTCTGAGCACCGGCGCGCGCCGTCGGTCTCGGCCCATCTCTGCTGAGCCATCATCGTCGCGCGTCCCGCCCCCGAGGACCCGAGGAACCCCCCAGGATGACGACGCAGACCACCTCCGCCACGCAGGCCCCCACCGACGCCCCCGCACGCCCGGCACGTGCCGCCCGGCCGAACGGCCAGTGGAAGATCGACGGCACGGCCCCGCTGAACCACAACGAGGAGTTCAAGCAGGAGTCCGACTCGCTCGCCGTGCGCGAACGGATCGAGAACGTCTACGCCCACGAGGGCTTCGACTCCATCACCGACGACGACCTGCACGGCCGTTTCCGCTGGTGGGGGCTGTACACCCAGCGCAAGCCCGGGATCGACGGCGGGCGCACGGCCACGCTCGAGCCGCACGAGCTCGAGGACCGCTACTTCATGCTCCGCGTGCGCACCGACGGCCAGGCCCTCGACCCGACCGCGCTGCGGGTGCTCGGCGACATCTCGACCGACTACGGCCGGGGCAGCGCCGACATCACCGACCGGCAGAACATCCAGTACCACTGGATCGAGGTCGAGAACGTGCCGGAGATCTGGCGTCGCCTCGACACCGTGGGCCTCGAGACGACGACGGCGTGCGGAGATTCCCCCCGCGGGTTCCTCGGCAGCCCGGTCGCGGGCGTCGCCGCCGACGAGATCATCGACCCGACGCCGGTGATCCGCGAGATCAAGCGCCGGTACATCGGCGACCCGGACCTCGCCAACCTGCCGCGCAAGTTCAAGACCGCGATCACGGGGCACCCCAGCCTCGACGTGGTCCACGAGATCAACGACGTCTCGCTCGTGGGCGTGCGCCACCCCGAGCTCGGCGCCGGCTACGACCTGTGGGTCGGCGGCGCGCTGTCGACCATGCCCCGCCTCGGCGAGCGCCTCGGCGTGTTCGTCACCGCCGAGCAGGCGCCCGACGTCTGGCACGGCGTGATCCGGATCTTCCGTGACTACGGGTACCGCCGCCTGCGGAACAAGGCCCGCCTGAAGTTCCTGCTCAAGGACTGGGGCGTCGAAAAGTTCCGGAAGATCCTGGAGGACGAGTACCTCGGCTACCAGCTCCCCGACGGTCCCCCGCCGGCACCGGCCACGCGGCCGGGCGACCACGTCGGGGTCCACGAGCAGAAGGACGGCCGCTTCTACGTGGGGGCCGCGCCCGTCGTCGGGCGGGTCGGCGGCGGGACGCTCACCGGCCTCGCGGACCTCATCGAGTCGGTCGGTGCGGAGTCGGCCCGGCTGACCGCGCACCAGAAGGTCGTCATCCTCGGCGTCCCGGCCGACCGGGTGGACGAGCTGGTCGCTGGGCTCGAGCCGCTCGGCCTCACCGCCCGGCCCAGCCTGTTCCGGCGCTCGACCATGGCCTGCACCGGCATCGAGTACTGCAAGCTCGCGATCGTCGACACCAAGGACACCGCGGCGCGCGTGATCAGCGAGCTCGAGGAACGGCTCGGCGACATCGAGGGTCGCCTCGGCCGGCCGATCGAGCTCAACGTCAACGGCTGCCCCAACTCGTGCGCCCGGATCCAGACGGCCGACGTCGGGCTGAAGGGCCAGATCATCACCGTCGACGGCGAGCAGATGCCCGGCTTCCAGGTGCACCTGGGCGGCGGGCTGGTCGACGACGCACGCGAGGCCGGCGAGCTCGGCCGCACCCTGCGCGGGCTGAAGGTGCCGGCCGCGGACGTCGCCGACTACGTCGAGCGGGTCGTGCGCCGGTACGAGTCCGAGCGCGAGGTCGCCGAGACGTTCGCCCAGTGGGCCCACCGGGCCGACGAGGAGGCGTTGCAGTGACCACCGTCTCCGTCGCCCTCGGGGTCGGCCCCAACGCGTCCGGTGCACCCTCGGGTCCCGCGTCCTCGCTGGCCGGTGCGGCCGCAGCGGCCCGGCGTCGTGCCGCGGAACGCGACCGCTCCCGTGCCCGGCACCGCGCCCGCGTCGACGGCCGGGAGCGTCGGCGTCGCTCCGACGCGGAGCTGAGCCAGATCGCCGCGCGCGGCCGCCGCGAGCTCGGCGGGTCCGGGATCGGGTCGCCCGACGAGGCGTCGGCGCACGAGGTCATCGCCTGGGCCGTCGAGCAGTTCGGTGACTCCCTCGCCGTCGCGTCCTCGATGACGGACTCCGTCCTCGCCGCGCTGGTCAGCGAGCAGCTGCCGTGGGTCGACGTCCTGTTCGGCGACACCGGCTACCACTTCGCCGAGACACTCGGCACGCGGGACGCCGTGGAGCACTCGCTCGACGTGACGATCGTCGACGTGCGCCCGCGCCTCAGCGTCGCGGAGCAGGCCGAGGCCTACGGTCCCGACCTCTTCGCCCGCGACCCGGAGGCCTGCTGCCGCATCCGCAAGGTCGAGCCCATGCGCGACATGCTCGCCGGGTACGAGGCCTGGGCCACGGGCGTGCGGCGGGCGGACTCGGGCTCGCGCGCCTCCGCCGAGCTGGTCTCCTGGGACGCGTCGAACAACCTGGTCAAGATCAACCCGATCGCGGCATGGTCGGACGACGAGCTGGTCGGATACGCGCTGGCCAACGGGCTCACCGTGAACCCGCTGCTGAACGACGGGTACCCGTCGATCGGCTGCGAGCCCTGCACCCGTCGCGTGGCCGCGGGCGAGGACGCGCGGGCCGGCCGCTGGTCCGGCGTCGACAAGTCCGAGTGCGGTCTGCACATCTGAGCCGGCGAGGATCATCGACGTGAGCGACCTCTACCCCCTCGGGCTGCGCGTGCGCGGCCGGCTCGTCGTCGTGGTCGGCGGCGGGCCGGTCGCCGGGCGCCGGGTCCGCGGCCTGCTCGACGCCGGCGCCCAGGTGCGCGTCGTGGCGCCCGGCCTCACCGACCACCTCGCCGCGCTCGTCGCGGACGGGGCCGTCGAGCACCGGGCGCGGGAGTACGCCCCCGGCGACCTCGACGGCGCCTGGCTCGTCCACACGGCGACCGGCGTCCCGGCCGTCGACGCCGCGGTGGCGGACGCCGCCGACGCGGCCCGCACCTTCTGCGTGGTCGCCTCCGACGCCGCGGCCGCCACGGCCTGGGTGCCCGCAGTCACCGAGCTGCCCGAGGAGCAGGTCACGGTCGCGGTGCACGCCGGCCGCGACCCGCGCCGCGCGGTACGGCTCCGCGACGGGGTCGCCGCCGCGCTGGAGGCCGGTGAGCTGCCGCTGCGCCGGTTCCGCCCGGCCGACGGCTCGCGGGACGACGGTGGCCCATCGCCCGGTCGAGTCGCCCTCGTGGGCGGCGGGCCCGGTGCCCCGGGGTTGGTCACCGGCCGGGGGCGTCGGCTCCTGGCGCGTGCCGACGTCGTCGTCGTGGACCGGCTCGGACCGCGCTCGCTGCTGACGACGCTGGCGGACGACGTCGAGGTGGTCGACGTCGGCAAGACCTCCGGCAACCACCCGGTGCCGCAGGAGCGCATCAACGAGCTGTTGGTGGAGCACGCGCTGGCCGGCCGCGACGTGGTGCGGCTCAAGGGCGGCGACCCGTACGTGTTCGGGCGGGGCGGCGAGGAGCTGGCCGCGTGCCGCGCCGCCGGGATCGACGTCGAGGTGGTGCCCGGTGTGACATCGGCCGTGTCGGTGCCCGCCGCCGTCGGCATCCCGGTGACGCACCGCGGGGTGGCCGCAGGGTTCAGCGTGCTGACCGCCCACGAGGCGGTGGCCCACGTACCTGGCGGCGCCGACCACACCCTGGTGCTCCTCATGGGCGTGACCCGGCTGGCGCGGACCGCGGAGGTTCTCGTCACGGCCGGCAGGCCGGCGTCCACCCCGGTGGCGGTCGTCGAGGACGGCTACGGCCCGCGTCAGCGCGCCACGTTCGGCACGCTGGGCGACATCGCCGGGCGGGCCGCAGCCGCGGGGGTGCAGCCGCCGGCCGTCACCGTGGTGGGCGACGTCGTGCGCCTCGCCGCGGGCTGGGCGTCTCACAGCGCCGACGGCCAGGCGGTGAGCAGGCCGTGACACCCGGTCACGCGGGCGTCACCCCGACGTTCGATCGGGCGCGTAGCGTAGCGCGCATGGCCGCACCGACCCTGCTCGCGATCTCGCACGGCACCTCGTCGCCCGTCGGCGCCACCGCCGTGGCCACCCTGGTCGACGCCGTCGCCGCACGTCTCGAGGACGAGGTCCCCGTGCGTGCCGGGTTCGTCGACGTCCAGGAACCCGACGTGCCGACCTGCCTCGACGGTCTGCGGGGACGCACGGTGATCGTGCCGCTGCTGCTGTCGGCGGGCTTCCACGTGCACGTCGACCTGCGCCGCGAGATCGACGACGCCGTCGGCTCCGGTGCCGACGTGGCGCTCGCCGGGGCGCTCGGTCCCGACGGCCGGCTCGTCGACCTGCTCGCGCGGCGGCTGGCGGGGGCGGGCCTGGCCACCGGCGACGTCGTCGTCCTCGCCGCCGCCGGGTCGTCCGACGCCCGCGCCGTCGCCGACTGCGAGCGCACCGGCGCGCTGCTCGCCGAGCGCACCGGGCACCCGGTCAGCGTCGGCTTCATCGCCAACGCCACGCCGCGGGTGCCCGACGTGGTCGCCGCGGCGCGTACCGAGCACCCGGGCGCACGCGTGGTGATCGCGAGCTATCTCCTCGCGCCGGGCTACTTCCAGACGCTGGCCGAGCGCGCGGGCGCCGACGTGACCACCGGTCCGCTGCTGCTCGCCGACGCCGAGGCGCCGCGCGAGCTCGTCGACATCGTGATCGAGCGCTACCGCGTCACCGTGTGAGCCGCACGCTCGCCTGGTGAGCACTCAGAGCAGGCGGCGCGCCGCCGCCCACCGCGTCAGCTCGTTGCGGTTGGAGAGCTGGAGCTTGCGCAGCACCGCCGAGACGTGGGTCTCGACGGTCTTGACCGAGATGAACAGGTCCCCCCCGACCTCCCGGTAGGTGTACCCGCGGGCGATGAGCCGCATGACCTCCTGCTCCCGCTTCGAGAGCCGGTCGAGCTCGTCGTCGGCCACCGCGACGTCCCCCGCCGCGGTGCCGAACGCGTCCAGGACGAAGCCCGCGAGGCGCGGCGAGAAGACGGCGTCGCCCGCGGCCACCCGCAGGACGGCCCCGGACAGGTCCGTCGCCGAGATGTTCTTGGTGACGTAGCCCCGCGCCCCGGCGCGGATCACCGAGACGACATCCTCGGCGGCGTCGGACACGGACAGCGCGAGGAACCGCGTCCCGGCCAGCAGGTCCGCGCATCGTCGCACCACCTCGGCACCGCCGCCGCCGTTGCCGCCGGGCAGGTGCACGTCGAGCAGGACGACGGGCGGCTGCTCGGCGTGGACGACGGCGACCGCCTCGTCGACGTCCGCGGCCTCCCCGACCACCCGTACCCGGCCGTCGAGACTCGCCCGCACGCCCGTGCGGAACATGTGGTGGTCGTCCACGAGGACGACGGGGACGGGGTTCTCGCTCACGGGTGGGCTCCTTCGTCGGCTGTCGTGTCGTGCGGGTCGCTCGCACCGGACGGTTCCGGCGCGTCCGGCGGCGTCCCCGCGCTGTGCTCCTCGCCCGCGTCCCGGGGCACGGACAGGCGTACCTCGGTCCCCCAGCCGGGCCGGCTGACCACCTCGGCCGTCCCCCCGCGGCGGCGCACCCGCCCGCAGATGGACTCGCGCACGCCGAACCGGTCGGGCGCGATGTCGTCGAGGTCGAACCCGTCCCCACGGTCGCGCACGAACATCTCCGCCGCGGCGTCCGTCACCTCGAGGTAGACGGTCACCGGCGGAGCACCGTGCACGACGGCGTTGACGAGCGCCTCGCGCGTGGCCTGCAGCAGCGCGTGGGTCGTCGCGGTGGGCGGGCAGTCCCCGACGGCCACCAGCTCGATCTCGACGGCGCGGCCGTCCTCCACCTCGGCCACCAGGTCGCGCAGCTCGGTGGCCAGGGAGGTGCCCGGGGCCTGCCGGTCGTCGTAGAGCCACTCGCGCAGCTCGCGCTCCTGCGCACGCGCCATCCGGGCGACCTCGTCGGCGTCGTGCGCACGCGCACGGATGAGCGCCAGGGTCTGCAGCACGGAGTCGTGCAGGTGGGCGGCGATGTCCGCCCGCTCGGCCTCCCGCTCGCGGGCTGCACGCTCGTCGCCGAGCTCACGGACGAGGCGCAGCCACCAGGGCGCCAGCACCAGCGCCACCCCGACGAGCACGGCGAGCGACGCCAGGGTGACGGTGAGCAGCTCCGCGGGCGGGGTGCCCTGGACGAACAGCAGCAGCACGCCCGCCGTCACGAGGACCAGCCCGCCGACCAGCCGTAGCAGCGTGCTGGAGCGCGACGGCGGGGCACCCGTCTCCCGCGAGCGCTGCACGGCGTCGAGCTGGCTCCAGGCCAGACCGGCGCCACCGGCGACGACGAGGAGCGGCAGCCACATGGTGGGTAGGTCCCAGCCCGAGCGCAGGGCGACCAGCAGCGCCGCCACGACCAGCAGCGCCACACCGATCCCGACGTCCCGCCGGGAGAGCCCGGCGACGGGCCCGCTGCGCCGCAGCCGCGGCGCGAGGCGTGCCAGGGCAGCCGGCCGGGCCTCGTGCGCCACGTCGTGCGGGTCGCCCGCCGGCACCGTGAGCCACCAGAACACGTAGAGCGCCAGACCCATACCGCCCAGGAGCACGAGCACGACCATCGCGAGGCGGACCAGCCGGACCGGGACGTTCAGGTGTGCCGCCAGACCGGCGCACACGCCACCGAGCCACCGCCCCCGCCGGGGACGGCGCAGCGGCAGCCGCGCGGGCATCTGGATGGTCGTCACTCCCTGATCGTGGCACGTCAGGGACGCCTCCGGTGCGAGATCCGGGGTTCTCGGCACCGGTCTCAGGGTCGGTTCAGGGCTCCACCCCATGGTCCGGCCCGCCGCGGAGGGCCACGATGGAGACATGACCACGAACGACACCCCAGACCCGGACGCTCCGGGTGGTGCCGCCGAAGGCGGCACGGACGGCGCCACGGCGCCGCCACCCCCTCCGTCGCCGCGACCTGCGGGCGACGGGTTCTTCGACTCCGTGCGCCGCATCGGCATCACCCGCTCCGACGACCGCTGGGTCGGAGGCGTCGCCGCCGGCATCGCCGACCGGTTCCGGCTCGACCCGCTCCTCGTGCGCGGCCTGCTGATCCTCAGCTTCTTCGTCGCGGGTGCCGGCCTCGTCCTCTACGGCATCGCGTGGGCGCTGCTCCCCGAGCGCTCGGACGGCAGGATCCACCTGCAGGAGGCGATCCGCGGCACCTTCGACGTCGCCATGGTCGGGGCAGGGGTGACCGTGCTGCTGGGCATGATCTGGGGCAGCGGGTTCTGGCCGTGGTGGGGTGGACCCGCCGAATGGGTCGCCGTGCTGCTGTGGATCGCGTTCTGGGTCGTCGTGGTGTGGCTGATCGTCAAGCTGGTGCGTTCTCGCAGCAGCGCCTCCGGCCCGCCGTCGGGCGGCGTCGCTGCCCCGGGCACCTACCCGACCGACGTGCCGCCGTCGGCCCCTTACCGACAGGAGACCGGCATGAGCCCTTCGGAGCCGTTCAGCCCCGCGCCGCAGGCCCCGTACGTCGCCCCTGCCGCGCCTCCGGCCGGCGGCACCGGTGCGGCCGCCCCCATGCCGCCGGCACCGCCCGCTCCCTACCAGCAGACGGGCGCTCCGCAGTACGCGGCGCCCCCGTCCGTCCCGCCCGTCCCGGCGGCACCGGCGGCACCGCGGCCACGCCGTACCGTCGGCGGAGGGACCGTCAGCGCGGTCGTCGGGCTCGTGCTCCTGGCCGGTGCCGCGCTGCTCGTGGCAGACCGGGTGCTGGGGATCTCCGTGCCGCTGTGGCCCACCTGGGTGGGCAGCGCCGTCGTCGTCATCGGTGCGGGCATCGTCATCGGTGGCCTGCGCGGCCTGCGCGGCGGCTGGCTGACCGTGCTCGCCTGGTTCGGCATCCTCACGGCCGCGACCGTGTGGCCGAACGCCGCCGACGACGGCCCGTTGCCCTGGGAGGACACCCAGATCTCCACGATGTCCGGGACGGCGATCAGCGAAGGAACCGTCACCCCCCGGTCCGTCGCGGCGGCCGAGGACGGCATCCGGGTCCACTTCGGGGAGGCGGACATCGACCTCACCCGGCTCGACCTGTCCGACGTGACCCCGGGCGAACCTGTGGAGGTCCCGATCGACATGACCGCGGGCCGCACGGTCGTGGAGGTCCCGGCCGACACGGCCGTCGCCATCTCCGCCGACGTCAACGCGGGCAGCCTCGTGATCGAGCTCGAGGACGAGCGGACGGTCACGTCCGGATTCACCGGCGGCCCCGCCCACTACGAGACCGACGAGGTCGCCGAGCTCGACGGCCCCGTGCTGCAGCTCGACATCGACGCCCGTGCGGGCGAGATCGTCATCCAGGAGGAACGATGAACAACGACCCCCAGGCACGCCCCGACGGTCCGGAGCGGGACGAGCGCACCGCCGACAGCGCGGTGCCGCCCACCCAGCAGCTCCCGTCCGACGAGGTGCCCGCGACGTCGGCCCTGCCCGCGGCACCGTCGTCGGACGACCCGCTCGCCGTCTTCGACGAGCCGGTCCGCTCCCCCGAGCCTGCGCCGGTGAAGGCCGGGTCGAGCACCAGCGCCGACGACTCAGGTCACGACGCCGGAGCGGGTTCCGATGCCGGTGCGACGGCGGCCGCGGCGCCCCTCGTGCGGACCGGGCCGCGCACCACCACCATCGTGTGGGGACTCATCGTCGTCGCGATCGGTGTCGGCCTGCTCTCCCTCAGCGCCGGCGCGACCATCGACGTCGAGCTCGCCGCGATCCTGGTGCTCGGTGCGGCCGGTCTGCTGCTCGTCGTCGGCTCCGTGGCCGGTGGCGTGCGACGCCGTCGGCAGACCACGGCCTGAGGCCCGTCAGCACGAGGACGGGACGCGAAGCACGAGGCGCGGGCCTCCACCAGACGGTGGGGCCCCGCGCCTCGTGCGGTCCACGAGCCGGTCAGGCGCGCGGCGGCTCGGTCCGGTCCGGCGGCGGCGCGTCCGTGGGACGGGTCGAGTGCCGGGTCGGCGGCGTGGCGTCACCCGCCGGCAGGTCGGCGCCGTGCCGCGGCGGGGCGGACACATCGCCCTGGGACGTGTTGCCCGGCGTCTCGACCGCGACCATCGGTCCCCCGGCGAGACGCCGCAGGGCGGCACCGATCAGGATGAACAACAGCCCCAGCCCGATCACCAGCGCGCACACGCCGAACGCCACGACGGACGTGAACAGCGACGCGCGCAGGAACGACGCGTTCATGACCGTCGCGCGCACCGGATCGTCCTGGTCCAGCTCGGCGTAGGTCGCTCCGCCCGAGGCCTCCAGCGCGTGCCGGTCGATCACGTCCGCCTGCGCGTAGGCCGTCAGCGGACCGGCGACCTGCTGACCGGCGAACATGCTCGCATCGTCGGCCACGGTGATCTGCTCGTCCGCGAGCGTCATCGCGACGACGATCCAGACCACCACGCCCGCGAGGACGAGGAGGATGCCGGCGATGATCGCGATCAGCCCGATCCCGCGGGATCCTCGGGCGGGACTGACGGTGAGGGTGCTCGACATGGGTACGCCTTCCGTGGGGCAACGCTCGAGGTCAGGTCTCCGCCAACCTAGCGCGCCGCACACCGGGAAGCACAGTGGAACCTCAGGTCACAGCGGCCGAGGGACCCTTCGGGCTCACTCCCACTCGATGGTTCCCGGCGGCTTGCTCGTCACGTCGAGGACCACCCGGTTGACCTCGCTCACCTCGTTGGTGATGCGGGTCGAGATCACCGAGAGGACGTCGTAGGGCAGGCGCGTCCAGTCGGCCGTCATCGCGTCCTCGGACGAGACCGGCCGGAGCACGACCGGGTGGCCGTAGGTGCGGCCGTCGCCCTGCACGCCCACCGATCGGACGTCGGCGAGGAGCACGACAGGGCACTGCCAGATGTCGTCGTCCAGGCCCGCCCTGGTCAGCTCGGCGCGAGCGATCGCGTCCGCCTTCCGCAGGGTCTCGAGGCGGTCCGCGGTGATCTCGCCGACGATGCGGATGCCGAGGCCGGGGCCGGGGAACGGCTGGCGAGCGACGATCTCCTCCGGCACGCCGAGCTCGCGCCCGACCGCACGCACCTCGTCCTTGAAGAGCGTGCGCAGTGGCTCCACCAGGTCGAACTGCAGGTCGTCGGGCAGGCCGCCCACGTTGTGGTGGCTCTTGATGTTCGCCGCGCCCTCACCGCCGCCGGACTCCACGACGTCGGGGTAGAGGGTGCCCTGCACCAGGAACTTCACCTGCTCGCCGTGCTCACCGGCGTCCGCGACGATGTCGCGCGCGGCGTCCTCGAACACGCGGATGAACTCGCGGCCGATGATCTTGCGCTTCGTCTCCGGGTCGCTGTGGCCGGCGAGCGCGGCCAGGAAGCGCTGCCGCTCGTCACGCACCACGAGGTTGACGCCGGTGGCGGCCACGAAGTCCCGCTCGACCTGCTCCACCTCGCCCTCGCGCAGCAGACCGTGGTCCACGAACACGCAGGTGAGCTGGTCACCGACCGCCTGCTGCACCAGGGCCGCGGCGACCGAGGAGTCGACGCCGCCGGACAGCCCGCAGATGACGCGCGCGTCGCCCACCTGCGCACGGATCGCGGCGACCTGGTCGGCGATGACGTTCCCCGGCGTCCAGTCGGGCGCGAGCCCGGCGCCGGAGTAGAGGAAGTGCTCCAGCACGGCCTGCCCGTGCGCCGAGTGCTTGACCTCCGGGTGCCACTGCACGCCGTAGAGCCGGCGGCCGGCGTCCTCGAAGGCGGCGACAGGCGACCCGGACGACGTCGCGAGGACGTCGAAGCCCTCCGGCGCGGCGTGCACGGCGTCGCCGTGGCTCATCCAGGTGGTCTGGTGCTCCGGGGTGCCCGCCAGCAGCACGCCGGCCGAGCACACCTCGACCTCGGTGCCGCCGTACTCGCGCGTGCCGGTCTGCGCGACCTTCCCGCCGAGCGCCTGCGCCATCGCCTGGAACCCGTAGCAGATGCCGAGCACCGGCACGCCCGCCTCGAACAGCTCCGGGTCCACGAACGGTGCGCCGGTGGCGTACACCGACGACGGCCCGCCGGACAGGATGATCGCGGCCGGGTCCTTGGCGAGCATCTGCTCGGTGGTGAACGTGTGCGGCACGATCTCGGAGTAGACCTTGGCCTCGCGCACGCGCCGCGCGATGAGCTGCGCGTACTGGGCGCCGAAGTCGACCACGAGGACCGGCCGGGGCGTGGACTCGGGAATGGCGGCGGGTGACGTCACCGCACCAGGATAGTGGCCGGCCGCGAGGCCGAGGGCGCCCGTCCGCCCGTCAGGACGTCGCGTAGGTCACCTCGACCCGGCGGTTCAGCGCCCGGCCCGCCGGGTTGTCGTCGCCGCCGACCTCGTTCTTCGCGACCGGGTCGTCCTCGCCGTGGCCGCGCACCGTGAGCGAGAGGTCGTCCCGCTCGTCCCGCAGGACCGCGGCGACGGCCTTCGCGCGCTGCTCGGACAGCTTGTCGTTGTCCTTGCTCGAGCCGATCGAGTCGGTGTGCCCGTCCACGCCGACCTCGGCGCCGTCGGGGATCTCCCCCGCGAGCTCGGCGACCGCCGCCCGGGCGGGGCCGGTCAGCTCGGCAGACCCGAACTCGAAGAGGAGGTCCGACGTCAGGGTGGTCACGGTGTCGCCCTCCTCCTCGAGGGTCGACTCCAGGGTGGTGGTCGCGTCGTCCGGCCGCAGCGGGAACGTCGAGTCGTCGGCGCGCAGGTCGTGCGTCGCGTCGTCGGCGGCGAGGTCGACGACGGCGGCGGCACGCATGGCGTCCGTGATCTCGGCCTGCTCGAGGCGCGCCCGGTCGGCGGCGAGCTCCTCGGCCGCGTCCTCGACGAGCGCCGGGTCGGGCGTCGCCGCCCCGGCGGTGCCGGCGGCCCCGGCGACGAGGAGGGCGGCGGCGGCCACGACGGCCGTGCTCCGACGTCCCGTCACTCCTGGGCCCCGTCGACGTAGGTGACCGTGGCGTCGGTGAACAGCGGCAGACCCTCGCCCGGGGCGACGTCGACCGTCGCGGGCTCGCCCTCCGGGGCGGGCAGGACCGCCCAGGCCTCGATCGTGCCGTGGTTCGGGAACTTGAAGCTGATGTTCTCCAGCGGCGAGACGAGCATCGACTTCGAACACTTCAGCCGCTCCAGGTTCTCGTCGGCGACGTCCGCCGTGTCCGCCTGCCAGGCACCCTCGGTGCAGTACGGCTTGTAGGCCTTGAGCGCGTCGCCGTCGGTGACGGTCGTCGCCGGGACCACACCCAGGTCGTAGTAGCTCGCCCCGGCGTCGTCCGGCGCGTCGTCGTCGTCCCAGCGCAGCGCCCACCGCACGGTCATGTTCTCGCTGCCCACCTCCACGGCTCGCAGGGTGACCGTCACGTCGCCGCCCCGAGCGGTCCCCGCGCCATGGGGGGTGGAGATGGTCTGCTCGCCCATGACCTGGTCCGCGACCGACGCGGTGCCCGGGTCCGCCGGGGCGTCGGCCGGCGCGGCGCCCGAGGTGTCCGCGGTCTCCTCCTGGGCCGCCCCGGCCGCGTCGCCGGATGCCGGGTCGTCCGTGGTGCACGCCGTGAGTCCGACGACGGCGGCGATCAGCGTAGCGGCGAGGAGGGGACGAGGTCTCATGGTGCTCCTTGGTCTGAGAGGTCGGACGTGATCCTGCCACGACCCTCAGCGGGCGCCGTACCGCTGCTCGAGCGCGGTCAGCTTCGCCTCCGCCTCGGCGTGCACCTTCTTCTCCAGGACGAAGGACATGACGGGCACCACGCCGGCGATCACCATCGTCACGAGCCGTCCGTACCCCCAGCGCATCTTCGCCCAGAGGTCCAGCACGGTAACGAGGTAGACCACGTACACCCAGCCGTGCGCGAACGGCACCCAGCCCAGGTACGCCATGACGCCGTCGACGTCCACGAAGTGCCCGACCACATACTTGATGGTCAGCTCCACGCAGAGCACGAGCAGCATGGTGCCGGTCACCAGCGCCAGCCAGCGGTAGCGCGCCAGCGACCCGCGCGCCTTGCGGATCGCGGTGGCGGCCTGCTCGGAGGTGGACGTCGGGGCGGTGGGCTCGGGGGCGGAGGTCACCCCACGATGGTAGGCGGGAAAATGCGGTGCTCGATGTCAGCAGGGCGTCCTACTCTCAACAACTGTGCGACCCCTCCCCCTGCCCGACCCGGGCAACCCTCCCCTGACGTCCGCGTCACGGCTGCTCACCTGGCAGGCGTGGCGTCAGCGTGACGTCCTGCTCCGGTCGATGGCCGTGGGCACCGTCTCCATGCTGGCCGCAGGCAGCTCACCCCTGCTCCTCGGCCAGGCCGTCGACTCCGGCCTGGCCTCAGGGTTCGGCAGCGAGCTGCTCCTCTGGTGCGGGTGGATGCTGGTCGCCGCCGCGACCATCGTCGTCTCCGGCGTCTTCAGCCACACGTGGGACGTCGAGAACTGGCTGCGGGCCGCGTTCTCGTTCTCCGGCCTCGTCGGGGAGAAGGCCACCCGAGCCGGCCAGGCGATCACCCAGCGGCTGCCCACCGGCGAGGTCGTCGCCGCGGTCGCCAACGACGCGCTGCGGGTGGGCGACATGTTCGCCATGGCCGGACGCTTCACGGGCGGCGTGGTCACGTACGCGGTGGTCGCGGCCTACATGCTCTCCCAGGACCTCACCCTCGGGCTGGTCCTGGCGCTCGGCGTTCCCGTCGTCGCGGCGGTCCTCGCGCTGCTGGTCCGCCCGCTGCAGGCGCGCCAGCGCGTGCACCGCGAGTCCACCGGACGCCTGACCGCGCTCGGTGCCGACACCGTCTCCGGCCTCCGGATCCTGCGGGGCATCGGTGGCGAGGAGGTCTTCGCGGGTCGGTACGCCCGGCAGTCGCAGGAGGTCCGCCGGCGTGGCGTGCGCGTCGCCGCCGTGCAGTCCGTCCTCGACGGCCTGCAGGTCCTCCTGCCCGGGCTGCTGATGGCGCTCGTGCTGTGGCTCGGCGCCCGCGCCGTGGTGCGCGGCGACCTCACGAGCGGCCAGCTCGTCACGTTCTACGGCTACGCGGCGTTCCTCGCCTGGCCGGTGCAGATGGCCACCCAGATGCTGCAGATGACCACGAACGCCCTGGTCTCGGGCCGCAAGATCCTCGACGTCCTGCGGGTGACCGAGGCGACGCCGCAGCCGTCGACCCCGGCGCCCGCGCCGCCGTCGGGCAGCGAGCTCGTGGACACCACGAGCGGGCTCGTCCTGCGCCCCGGCCGGGTGGTCGGCCTCGTCTGCGCCGACCCGGACGTCTCGGCGCGGCTCGCGACACGGCTCGGCCGGGTCGACGACGCCGTCGAGGCCGGCACGCCCGTGACCCTCGGCGGGGTGCGGCTCACCGCGCTGGACAAGGAGACGCTGCGGCACCGCGTGGTCGTGGCGGAGGCAACCGGGCACCTGTTCTCGGGAATCCTCGGCGAGGAGCTCGACGCGCGCGGACGTGCGACGGAGGCCGAGCTCATGGCCGCCGTCCTGGTCGCGGACGCCCACGACGTGCTCGACTCCGTGCCCGCAGGCCTGGCCGGCGAGCTGCCCGAGAAGGGCCGGTCCTTGTCCGGCGGGCAGCGCCAGCGCGTGGCCCTCGCCCGTGCCCTGCTGACCGATCCGGAGATCCTGGTGCTGGTCGAACCCACCAGCGCCGTGGACGCGCACACCGAGGCGCGGATCGCCGCCCGGGTCGCCGAGGCGCGGCGCGGACGCACCACCCTCGTCGTCACGGCGAGCCCGCTCGTGCTCGACCACGTCGACGAGGTCGTGCTGCTCTCGACCTGCGGGTCCGTCGTCACCTCCGGCGCCCACGGCGAGCTGCTCGCCCGGGCGGACGACGACGGCGCCGCCTACCGCTCCGTCGTCGGCCGCAGCATGGACGAGGAGACCGCGACGACCGCCGCACCCGACGGCCGTGACCCCACCCTGGAAGGAGCCGCGCGATGAGCGCCACCCGTGTGCCGCCGTCCGCGGCCGACCCCCGCCGCCTGCCCGTGGCCGACGGCGGCGAGGTCAAGCGCACCGTCGGACGTCTGTTCCGCCGCCACCGGGGTGAGCTGGGCGGTGTCGCCGTGCTGCACACCGTGGCGGCGGTCGCCGGGCTCGCCGGCCCGTTCCTGCTGGGCCGGTTCATCGACGAGGTCGCGGGCGGGACCACGCTGGCCCGCGTCGACACCCTCGCCCTGATCCTCGTGGCTGCCGTGCTCGTCCAGGCCGTGGTGACCCGGTTCGCGCAGCGGCTGTCGATGATCTTCGGCGAACGGGTCTTCGCCGAGCTCCGCGAGGAGTTCATGGACACCGTCACCCGGCTGCCCCTGTCCACCGTGGAGAAGGCCGGGACGGGCGACCTCGTGGCCCGCACCACCAACGACGTCAACAAGCTGCAGCACGCGGTCCGCTTCGGCGTGCCACGGGTGCTGGTGTGCGTCGTGACCATCGGTCTCACCCTGGTCGCGTCGTTCCTCACCGACCCCGTCGTGGCGCTCGGGATCCTCGTCGGCGTGCCGGTCATCTGGGTCGCCACCCGGTGGTACCTGCGCCGGGCCACGCCGGGCTACCTGCGCGAGTCCGCGGCCTACGCCACCCTCAACGGCACCATCACCGAGGCCGTCGAGGGCGCCCGCACCACGGACGTCCTGTGGCTCGGGTCCCGGGTGCGCCGCCGGCTGCGCCGCGACCTGTCGGAGGCGTTCGCCGCCGAGAGCTACACGCTCGGCCTGCGGCTGCGGCTCATCCCCTCGCTCGACGCCGCCGTGGCGGTCGCGCCGATCTCCGTCGTCCTCTGGGGCGCCTGGCTCGCCTCGCAGGACCTCGCGAGCGTCGGCACCGTCGCGACCGTCGCGCTGTACGCCTACCAGATGGGCGGGCCCGTCTTCGACCTCGTGTTCTGGCTCGACGAGCTGCAGGTCGCCGCCGTCGCGCTCGCCCGCGTCGTCGGCGTCGGCCTGGTCGGGCCGGACCGCGTCGCCTCGGGCGAGGTCCCGGCCTCCGAGAAGGTGCACGCCCACGACGTGCGGTACGCCTACCGCGAGGGGCACGACGTGCTGCACGGGATCTCGGTGGACCTGCGGCCGGGCGAACGGCTCGCCGTCGTCGGGCCGTCCGGCGCGGGCAAGTCGACGCTCGGACGCATGCTGTCCGGCGTCCACCCACCCACCGGCGGCTCGGTGACGGTCGGCGGCGTCCCGCTGGTCGACCTGCCGCTGGAGGACCTGCGCGGCCACGTCGCGCTGGTGACCCAGGAGCACCACGTGTTCGTCGGGACCCTCGCGGAGAACCTCCGGCTGGCGGACACCACCGCCCCCGATGACGCGTTGCGGCGTGCTCTCGAGGCCGTCGACGCGCAGGCCTGGGCCGACGCCCTGCCCGCCGGGCTCGACACCGAGATCGGCTCCGGCGGGCACCCGCTGAGCCCGGCGCAGGCGCAGCAGGTCGCGCTGGCCCGGCTCGTGCTGCTCGACCCGCACACGCTGGTGCTCGACGAGGCCACGTCGCTGCTCGACCCGCGCGCGGCCCGGCACCTGGAGCGCTCGCTCAACGCCGTGCTGACCGGCCGGACCGTCGTGGCGATCGCGCACCGGCTGCACACCGCGCACGACGCCGACCGCGTCGCCGTCGTCGACGCGGGCCGGATCGCCGAGATCGGGCCGCACGACGAGCTGGTGGCGGCCGATGGCGACTACGCACGGCTCTGGCACTCGTGGCAGCACGACGGAACGACCTCGTAGGGTCGAGGCGTGAGCAGCACCGACCCGACCGCCCCGTCCCTCCCGCCGCTCGTCGCGCCCGGCCGCGAGCTGACCGCCGAGCAGATCAGCCGGTTCGCCCGGCACCTGTCCCTGCCCGGGATCGGTGTCGAGGGCCAACGGCGGCTCGCGGCGGCTCGGGTGCTGGTGATCGGTGCCGGTGGCCTCGGCAGCCCCGCGCTGCTCTACCTCGCGGCGGGAGGCGTCGGCACGCTGGGCGTGGTGGACGACGACGTCGTGGAGACCTCGAACCTGCAGCGCCAGGTCCTGCACGGCACCGGCGACGTGGGGCGGTCCAAGACGGCTTCCGCCCGCGAGGCCGTGGCCGACGTCGCCCCGCACGTCACCGTCATCGAGCACCGCGAGCGCCTGACCTCCGCCAACGCGGTCGACCTGCTGCGGGGCTACGACCTCGTGCTGGACGGGGCGGACAACTTCGCGACGCGCTACCTGGTGTCGGACGCGGCGGAGATCGCGGGCGTCCCCGTCGTCTGGGGCGGCATCTACCGCTACCAGGGCCAGGTCGCGACGTTCTGGGCGGCGCCGCCCGGGGACGGCGGCGCGCCGGAGGGCGTGACGTACCGCGACGTCTTCCCCGAGCCGCCGCCGGCCGCGCTGGCCCCTGACTGCGCCACCGGCGGGGTGCTCGGTGCGATGTGCGGCACGATCGGGTCGGTCATGGCGACCGAGGCGATCAAGCTGATCACCGGCGCCGGCCGCACGCTGCTCGGGCGGCTCGCGGTCTACGACTCGTTCGACCTCACCTGGCGCCACCTGGACGTCCGCCCGGACCCGTCGCGGGAACCGGTGACCACCCTGCCCGACGACGCCGCGTACGCCACGTTCTGCGGGCTGACCCCGGCCGAGGTCCCCGACCAGGATCCCGTCACCCCCGCAGCGGTGGCTGCCCTGCGGGCGGCCGCGGCAGCCGGCGACGGCGCCGATCCGTACATCGTGGACGTGCGTGAACCGTGGGAGGTGGAGATCGCGTCCGTCGCCGGGGCGGACCACGTCAACCTGGGCGAGCTGCTCGGCCCGGCCCGGGACGACGCCGTCGTCCACGTGGCCGCCCGTGCCCAGGGACGCCCGGTGCACGTGCTGTGCAAGGTGGGCGGTCGCGCCTCGCGGGCCGCTGCGGTGCTCCGCGACGCAGGGCTGCCGGCGCGCGTGATTGCCGGCGGCATCCTCGCGTGGTCCCGCGACGTGGACCCGTCCGTCCCCGTGTACTGACCGGCCGCGTTCGGCAGTTCCAGCCCTGTTCGGCAGTTCAAGGTGCCGAACAAGGCAGGAACTGCCGAACAGGGCGACGTCAGAGGGCCAGGTCGAGCCGCCCCTCCGGCGACGACGACGCCAGCGCGCGCTCGCGCCGCGGGATCCGACCGGCACCGACCGCCAGGTGCCCCGCCTCGACGGCCAGCCGCATGGCCCGGGCCATCTGCACCGGATCCACGGCCCGCGTGACGGCGGTGGCGAGCAGCACCCCGTCGCAGCCGAGCTCCATCGCGAGCGCGGCGTCCGATGCCGTCCCGATCCCCGCGTCGAGGATCACCGGCACGGAGGCGGCCGCCGCGATCGCCTCGATGTTGCGCGGGTTGAGGATGCCGAGACCCGACCCGATGGGCGCCCCCAGCGGCATGACGGCGGCGCACCCGACGTCCTCCAGGCGCCGCGCCACGATCGGGTCGTCCCCGCAGTAGGGCAGCACGGTGAAGCCGTCGCGCACCAGCTCCTCGGCGGCCTCCACGAGACCAAGGGGCTCGGGCAGGAGCGTGACGTCGTCCGCGATCACCTCCAGCTTGACCCAGTCGGTGCCGCACGCCTCGCGGGCGAGCTGCGCGGTCAGCACGGCCTCCCGCACCGAGAAGCAGCCGGCGGTGTTCGGCAGCGCGCGGATCCCCAGCCGGTCCAGCAGCCCCCACATCGAGGTGTCACCGGCTGCCGCGCCCGGCGTCGGCCGTGCCACCCTCCGCATCGCGACCGTGGTGAGCTCGGTCCCGGACGCGACCAGCGCGTCCTCCAGCGCCAGCAGGCTCGGTGCGCCGCCCGTGCCCATCACGAGGCGGGAGCCGAGCTCGACGCCGGCGATCGTCAGCACGCCGCTCACCCGCCCTGCACCGCGGTGACGACCTCGACGCGCGCCCCGGGACCCACGGTGGTGGACTCCCACGCGCCACGCGGCACGACGGCGTCGTCGAGCGCGACGGCGACGCCCTGCGGCACGCCGTCGACGACGGAGCCCGGCACCAGGCGTGCGACGAGGTCGGTCACGGGCACCGGCGCGTCCAGCGGGTAGGGCTCGCCGTTCACGACAGCGTGCGGGGCTGGCAGGGTCTCGGCCATCTCAGGCTCCTTCGAGGACGGGGGCGAAACGGTCGGGGTCGGCGACGCGCAGGGCGTCCGGCAGGGCGGCACCGGTCAGACCGGCGACGACGGCCTCGGCCGTCAGCGGTGCGAGGAGCACCCCGCCACGATGGTGGCCCGTCGCCAGGTGCAGGCCCGGCGTGGCCGTCGGCCCCACGAGCGGCAGGTTGTCGGGGGTGGCGGGTCGCGCCCGCAGCGTCGCCTCGACGAAGGCGGCCTCGTCGAGGGCCGGCACCAGCGCCCGGGCGTCCCGCAGCAGCGCGAACACTCCCCCGGCCGACGGGCGGTGGTCGTCCGGGCCCTCCTCGCTGGTGGCGCCGACGACGACCTCCCGGTGCTCCGCCGTCGTCCCCGGACCTGATCCCGTCCCGGGCTCCCGCGGCACCACGTAGACCGGGCGGCCCTGCACCCGGCCGCGCACGACGTGCCCGGGAGCGGACCCGGGCGGAGCGTCGAGCCGGAGCGTCTGGCCCCGCACCGGCCGGACGGGCACGTCGACCAGCTCGCCGGACCGCCACCCGGCGGCCAGGACCACCGCCCCGGCCCGGTGCAGCGTGCCCGCCTCGTCGAGGACACCGACGACGGCGCCCCGGTCGCGTTCGAGGCGCACGGCGGCACGCTGGACGACGGCGGCACGGGGGTGGGCGTGCAGGGCGACGTCGAGCGCGGCCCTGGTCGCGCGCGGGTCGGCGACGTGGTCGCCCGGCACCCAGGCGGCTCCGGCGACGTGGTGCCCGAGGAGCGGTTCGCGGCGCCGTGCCTGGGCACCGGTGAGCTCGTCCGGCTGCACGCCGAGCTCGGCGTGCAGGGCGAGCCAGCGCCGCAGGTGCGCGACGTCGTCGGCGTCGTAGGCCGCCACCAGCGTGCCCGTCTCGCGCAGCCCCGAGCCGAGGCCCGTCGCGCGCAGGAGGTCAGCCGCGAAGCGGGGCCATGCGGCGAGGCCGGCCAGGCCCAGACGGGCGAGGGCGGACTCGCCGAACCACGACTCGCTGACCGGTGCGAGCATCCCGGCGGCGGCGTGCGTGGCGCCGTCCCCCGGGCTCGGGTCGAGCAGGACGACCGTCAGACCGGCCTCGACGGCGCGCCAGGCGACCGCCGTACCGACGATGCCACCGCCGACGACCACGACGTCCGGCAGCGTCCCAGGCGTTCTCATGCGTGCTCCCTTCGCTGGCATGACCCAGATCAGGTTCGACGGTCGGCGGACCTCGCCCTCTCAGCCCCGACGGGGCTCCCGTGCTGCGGCCACTGTACTGCCGCGTGGTTACGCTGGCGGCCGTGTCCCCCTCCACGCCGTCCGCCGACGCCCGCACCCGGCTCGCCGACGCCCGCCTGTACCTGTGCACCGACGCCCGGTCCTCGACCGCCGACCTGGAGGACTTCCTGCACGCGGCCCTGCGCGGCGGTGTCGACGTGGTCCAGCTCCGCGACAAGTCTCTGGACGCCGCGCGCGAGCTCGAGCTGCAGGAGCTCGTGGCGGGCGTCGCCACCGCCCACGGTGCGCTGTGGGCTGTCAACGACCGGGCCGACGTCGCCTCGCTGGCCGGGGCGCCCGTGGTGCACATGGGCCAGGGCGACCTGCCGACGTCGGCGGTGCGCAGCCTGCTCGGGACCGGCCCCGTGCTCGGACGCTCCACCCACTCCGCGCGGCAGGCCGCGGCCGCCGACGCGGACCCCGGCGTCGACTACTTCTGCGTGGGGCCGCTGTGGGCCACGCCCACCAAGCCGGGACGGGAGGCTGTCGGGCTCGACCTGCTGCGCGAGGTCGCGGCGTCGGACCCGGCCACCCCCTGGTTCGCGATCGGCGGCATCGACCGCGAACGGCTGGACGCCGTGCTGGACGCCGGTGCGCGGAGGGTCGTGGTCGTGCGCGCGATCACGGCGGCGGCCGACCCGGAACGGGCCGCGCGGGAGCTGCGTGCGCGGCTCGTCGAGCGGCTGCAGGATCAAGACGGCACGAAGTGACCTGATCGGCAGCTCGGACTGCCGACCAGGTCACCGTCCGCCGATCGGATCCGACGTCGGCTACCCGGCCGGCAGGCCCGCGATCCCGGTACCCACGGGGTCGTCCTCGCCGTCACCACGCGGCCGACGTCGCGAGCCACGCGTGCCGCCCGCCATCTCGTCGCGCACCAACCGCACCCACAGCGCGACCGCGAACAGCCCGAACACCCACCACTGCAGGGCGTAGAAGAAGTTCTGCAGGTTCACGTCGGTGCCACCCTCGAGCACGGGGCGCGGCAGCGGCGCGGGACCCCCGGCGTCGGCGGGCACCTGCTCCGGGGACGAGCCGGTGTGCACCACGTAGGCGGTGTAGATCGGTCCGTCCCACGTGTTCGCCAGCGCGCTGGAGGCGATGTCCTGGGTCAGCGGCGGGCCACCGGGGTTCTCGGGGACGGTGCCGGTACGCACCGTCGACTCGGAGGCCTGCAGCCAGCCGTGCAGCGACACCTCCCCCGCCGGGACCTCGAGGGCCGCGTCCCCGGGCGTCGGGGAGTCGACCCAGCCGCGCACCACGGGGAGCACGGGCTCCCCGGACAGGGCCGCCCACGACGCGCCGCCCGTGCCGTCGTCCGACACGCGCAGCGGGGTGAGGACCAGATAGCCGTCGACGCCGTCCAGGGACCGCCCGGTGACGAGCATCTGGCCCGCCGGCTCGTACGTCCCGGTGACCTCGACCTCGCGCCCGACCAGCTCGCCGGGGAACGAGGACTGCGGTACGAGCACCTCGCCGAGGTCGACGGGTGCCGCCGCGGCCGCCTCTGCCGCCTCCTGCGCGGCGGCGAGGTTGGCCCGCTCGTACGCGCGGTCGATCTGCCAGACGCCCAGCCGGCCGCACACGGCCGCAGCGGCGAGGAAGATCAGCAGGATCACGATCATCCGCGGCTGGCGGGCGACCGCCCAGAAGGATCGGCGCACAGGCGGGTTCGGCACGGGGCCACGGTATCGGTGCCCGCGGCCTCTCCTGGAATCGCGTGGCGAAGGTCACCGTGCCGCGCGGCGGGCCGCTCGTGTCTCACGCTGCGCCGGGGACCGCCGTGCGATGGAATGAGCACGAACATGATCGTCCCTCTGCCCGTAGGAGCGTCAGATGAGCACCTCGACCGCCGATCCCACCACCTGGCCCGCCACCGGAGTCGCGGAGCTCTCGGACACGGACGTCGAACGTCTCGACCAGTGGTGGCGTGCCGCCAACTACCTGTCGATCGGCCAGATCTACCTGCTCGACAACCCCCTGATGCGCCGGCCCCTGGACCGCGACCACGTCAAGCCGCGGCTCCTCGGGCACTGGGGCACGACTCCGGGCCTCAACTTCCTCTACGCCCACCTCAACCGCGTCATCCGCGAGCGTCAGCAGTCCACGGTCTACGTCGCCGGCCCCGGTCACGGCGGTCCCGGGCTCGTCGCGAACACCTACCTCGAGGGCACCTACTCGGAGATCTACACCGACGTGACCCAGGACGACGAGGGGATGCGCCGGCTGTTCAAGCAGTTCTCGTTCCCCGGGGGGATCCCCTCGCACGTGGCGCCCGAGACGCCCGGCTCGATCCACGAGGGCGGCGAGCTCGGGTACGCGCTGTCGCACGCCTACGGCGCCGCGTTCGACAACCCGGACCTGCTGGTGGCGGCGGTCGTGGGCGACGGCGAGGCGGAGACCGGCCCGCTGGCCACCAGCTGGCACTCCAACAAGTTCGTCAACCCGGCGCAGGACGGCGTCGTGCTGCCGATCCTGCACCTCAACGGCTACAAGATCGCCAACCCGACGGTGCTGGACCGCATCAGCGACGACGAGCTGCACGCCCTCATGGTCGGCTACGGGCACACGCCGTACTTCTTCACGGGCGGGTTCGACGGCGAGGACCACGCGGCGGTGCACCGCCGGTTCGCCCAGCTCCTCGACGAGGTGATGGACCACATCGCGCGGATCAAGGCGGACGCCCGGGACGCGTCGCCGGGCGAGGAGCAGCGCCCCGCGTGGCCGATGATCGTCTTCCGCACACCGAAGGGCTGGACCTGCCCGCCCGAGATCGACGGGAACAAGACCGAGGGCTCCTGGCGTGCGCACCAGGTGCCGCTCGCGAGCGCCCGCGACACGCCGGAGCACCTCGAGGTGCTCCGCGACTGGCTGGAGTCCTACCGGCCGCACGAGCTCTTCGACGACGACGGCGCGCTGCGGCCCGAGATCGCGGCGGAGGCTCCGCAGGGCGAGCTGCGCATGGGCGCCAACCCGCACGCGAACGGCGGGCTGCTGCTCAAGGACCTGCGGCTGCCCGACTTCCGCGACTTCGCCGTCGACGTCCCCGAGCCGGGGGCCGCCCTGGCTGAGTCGACCCGGGTGCTCGGCAGCTGGCTCACCGAGGTGATCCGCCGCAACCCGGAGAACTTCCGCATCTTCGGACCGGACGAGGTGGCCTCGAACCGTCTCCAGGCCGTCTACGACGTCACCGACAAGCAGTGGAACGCGGAGTACCACGGGCCCGACGTCGACCAGCACCTCGCGCGCGTCGGCCGCGTCATGGAGATGCTGAGCGAGCACCAGTGCCAGGGATGGCTGGAGGGCTACCTCCTGACGGGCCGGCACGGCCTGTTCACCAGCTACGAGGCGTTCATACACATCGTCGACTCGATGTTCAACCAGCACGCCAAGTGGCTCAAGGTCACCAACCACATCCCGTGGCGCCGGCCGATCGCGTCGCTCAACTACCTGCTGTCCAGCCACACGTGGCGCCAGGACCACAACGGCTTCTCCCACCAGGACCCGGGCTTCATCGACCACGTGGTCAACAAGAAGGCCGAGATCGTGCGGGTCTACCTGCCGCCGGACGCGAACACCCTGCTGAGCACCTACGACCACTGCCTGCGCAGCCGCCAGTACGTCAACGTGGTGGTCGCCGGCAAGCAGCCCGGACCCCAGTTCCTGTCCATGGACGCCGCGATCGCCCACTGCACGCGCGGGCTGGGCATCTGGGAGTGGGCCGGCACGGAGGTCCCGGGCGAGGACCCGGACGTGGTGCTCGGCTGCGCGGGCGACATCCCCACGCTCGAGGTCCTGGCGGCCGCCGACATCCTGCGCCGCGAGCTGCCGGACCTCAAGGTCCGCGTCGTCAACGTCGTGGACCTCATGCGGCTGCAGGACGAGCGGGAGCACCCGCACGGTCTGGCGGACAAGGACTTCGACGGGCTGTTCACGCCCGACCGGCCCGTGATCTTCAACTATCACGGCTATCCGTGGCTCATCCACCGCCTGACCTACCGCCGCAACAACCACGGCAACATCCACGTGCGCGGTTACAAGGAGGAGGGCACCACCACCACGCCGTTCGACATGGCGATGCTCAACGACATCGACCGGTACCACCTGGTGCTCGACGTCATCGACCGGGTCCCCGGGCTGGGCTCCACGGTCGCCGGCCTGCGTCAGCGGATGGTCGACGCGCGCCTCGCCGCCCGGCAGCACACCCGCGAGCACGGCGAGGACATCCCCGAGGTGCGCGACTGGGTGTGGCCCGACGCCGGGCAGACGGCCACGGAGGAGGGCGGTCCGATGTACGACGCCGGCACGGCCACCGGCGGTGACAACGAGTGAAGCACGTCCGGGAGTGACCAAGCCGACGCCCCGCAACCGGTGCGCCGTCGTCGTGCATGCGATGGAATGGGCGTGACGTCCGACGCGAGCGAACAGGCAGGCAGTGAGCACACGCAGCATCTACATCGCGTCCCCCGAGGGGGACACCGGCAAGTCGACGGTCGCGCTCGGGGTGCTCGACCTCCTGGTCCGCCAGGTCCAGCGCGTGGGCGTCTTCCGGGCGGTCTCCCGGGTCCCGGAGCGGCCGGCGGCCGACGGCGGCACGGGCGTACGTGACCACGTCCTGGAGATGATGCTCGCCCATGACGGCATCGACCTGGACTACGCGGACGCCGTCGGGGTCACCTACGACGACGTCCACGCCGACCCGGACGGGTCCCTGGCCAGGATCGTGGCGCGGTACCACGCCGTCGCCGACCGGTGCGACGCCGTCGTGGTGCTCGGCACCGACTACACGGACGTCTCGGGAGCGACCGAGCTGGCGTTCAACGCGCGGGTGGCCGCCAACCTGGACGCCCCCGTGCTGCTCGTCGTCTCCGGCCGCTCGCGCGGGATCGACGACGTCGCGACCCTGACCCGGCTCAGCGTGGCGGAGCTGCGGGCGAGCCACGCCCAGCCGATCGCCGTGGTCGTCAACCGGGCCGAGGACGCCGTGACGGACGCGCCCACCGCGGTGCGCGAAGGGATCAGCGGCGAGGACCTGCCGACCTGGGTCATCCCGGAGGAGCCGTTCCTCGGCGCGCCGACCGTGGCCCAGCTCGCCGACGCCGTCGACGGCACGCTGCTGCTCGGCGACCGTGACCTCCTGGCCCGCGAGGCCCTCGACGTGATCGTGGGCGCCATGACGTTCGAGCACATGCTCGGCCACCTCGCGGACGGCACCGTGGTCATCACGCCCGGGGACCGCACGGACGTGCTGCTCGGGCTGCTGTCGGTGCAGGCGGCGCAGCGCTTCCCGTCGCTCGCGGGGCTGATCCTCACCGGCGGGTACCGCCCGTCGGGCCGGTCCGGGCAGCTCGCGGCCGCCCTGGAGCCGCACGTGCCGATCATCGCCACCACGATGGACACCTACGAGGTGGCCGGCGTCGCGGCGCGGACCCGCGGCGCGATGACGGCGACGGCGCAGCGCAAGCACGACGTCGCCCGGGCCATGTTCGAGCAGCGGGTTGACGGCGCCGAGCTGCTGGCCCGCCTCGCCGTCGAGCGCACCCCCGTGGTCACCCCGCTCATGTTCGAGCACGAGCTGGTCGAACGGGCCCGCGGCGACCGCCGGCGCGTGGTGCTGCCCGAGGGCGGCGACGACCGCATCCTGCGTGCCGCCTCCACGGTGCTCGCCCGCGGCATCGCCGACCTGGTGATCCTCGGCGACGAGACGACGATCCGCGCCAGGGCCACCGAGCTGGGCCTCGACATCGACGCCGCCGAGGTGCTCTCCCCCACCGACGCCGAGCACGTGGAGCGGTTCGCCGCCGAGTACACCCGGCTGCGAGCGCACAAGGGCATGACCGTCGAGCGTGCGCGGGAGATCGTCACCGACGTCTCCTACTTCGGCACGATGATGGTCCACCTCGGGCTGGCCGACGGCATGGTCTCCGGGGCCGCGCACACCACCGCGCACACGATCCGTCCGTCGTTCGAGATCATCAAGACGAAGCCGGGCGTGTCCGTGGTGTCCTCGGTGTTCCTCATGTGCCTGCCCGACCGGGTGCTCGTCTACGGCGACTGCGCGGTCAACCCGGACCCGACGGCGGAGCAGCTCGCCGACATCGCGGCGTCGTCGGCGGCCACGGCCGAGCAGTTCGGCGTGCAGCCGCAGGTCGCCATGCTGTCCTACTCGACCGGCACCTCCGGCACCGGCGCTGACGTCGACAAGGTGCGGTCCGCCACCGACCTGGTGCGCGAGCGCCACCCCGAGCTGAGCGTCGAGGGCCCGATCCAGTACGACGCCGCGGTGGACGTCTCGGTCGCGGCCTCCAAGCTGCCCGAGTCGTCGGTGGCCGGGCGGGCGAGCGTCTTCATCTTCCCGGACCTCAACACGGGCAACAACACGTACAAGGCGGTGCAGCGCTCGGCCGGGGCGGTCGCCGTCGGCCCCGTCCTGCAAGGACTGAACAAACCGGTCAACGACCTCTCCCGTGGCGCCCTGGTCCCGGACATCGTCAACACCGTGGCGATCACCGCGATCCAGGCGCAGTCCGTCGGCACCCCCTCGAACGGAGCCCGAGCATGAGCATCATCCCCGAGCCGGACCGACCCAACCCGTTCAGCGCGTACGGTGCGCACGGCTCGGTGCTCGTGCTGAACTCCGGCTCGTCGTCGCTGAAGTACCAGCTCGTCAACCCGGTCGGCGGCGAGGCGATCGCCGCGGGCACGGTCGAGCGCATCGGCGAGGCCGGTGGCGCGACGGGCATCGTGACGCACACGTTCGCGGGCAACCGCACCCGCCGCGAGCTCGAGGTGCCCGACCACGGCGAGGCGCTGCGGTTGGCCCTCGACCTGTTCGACGAGATCGGGCCACGGCTCGCCGACGCCGGCATCTACGCCGTCGGGCACCGCGTGGTGCACGGCGGGGCGGAGTTCTCCGGACCGGCCGTCGTGGACGACGAGGTGGTGGACCGCATCGAGGCGCTCGTGCCGCTCGCCCCGCTGCACAACCCCGCCAACGTCCAGGGCATCCGGGTGGCACGCGAGCTGCTCGGCGACGTGCCGCACGTCGCCGTGTTCGACACGGCGTTCTTCCAGGCGCTGCCCGCCGAGGCCTACACCTACGCCATCGACCGCGACGTCGCCGCGGCGTACGACGTGCGCCGCTACGGGTTCCACGGCACCAGCCACCAGTACGTCACCGGCAAGGTGGCCCGCGTGCTGGGCCGGCGCGTGCAGGACCTCAACACGATCGTGCTGCACCTCGGCAACGGGGCCTCGGCGTCGGCCGTGCGGGGTGGCGTCCCCGTCGACACGTCCATGGGGCTGACGCCGCTCGAGGGTCTCGTCATGGGGACGCGGTCGGGCGACATTGACCCGGCCGTCGTGTTCCACCTCGCGCGCAACGCCGGGATGGACGTCGACGAGCTCGACACGCTGCTCAACAAGCGCTCCGGCATGCTCGGGCTCGCCGGCGTCAACGACTTCCGCGAGCTGCGTCGGCTCATCGACGACGGCGACGAGGACGCGGCGCTCGCCTTCGACGTCTACGTCCACCGCCTGCGCAAGTACGTGGGCGCCTACGCGGCCCTGCTGGGCCGTGTGGACGTCATCGCGTTCACCGCGGGCGTCGGGGAGAACGACCCGGTGGTGCGGGCCGCCGTCTGCGAGGGCCTCGAAGGCTTTGGGATCGCCGTCGACGCGGACCGCAACGCCGCGCGCGGTGGCGAGCGCATCGTCTCGCCGGACTGGACGTCCACGCTGGTCATGGTGATCCCGACCATGGAGGAGCTGGCGATCGCCCGTCAGTGCGTCGAGGCGGTCGACGGCCGCGAGCCGACAGCGGCGGTCACCTCCGGCTGAGCCGCTCACGCCCGGCGGTCGACCGCACGGTGCTTCGACCGGAGCCGGACGTGCGCCACCTGCGCTCAGGCGACGGCGAAGATCACCCCGGCGATCGCGAAGCCCATCACGCCGATGCCCGTCTCCATGACGGTCCAGGTGCGCAGCGTGGTGCGCACGTCCATGTCGAAGAACCGGCCGACCAGCCAGAAGCCCGAGTCGTTGACGTGGCTGAGCACGACGGACCCCGCGGCCACGGCGACCACGATCGCGGCCAGCTCGACGGAGCCGTAACCGCCCGCGGCCACGGCGGGCGCGATGAGTCCCGCAGCGGTGGTCAGCGCGACGGTCGCGGAGCCCTGGGCCACGCGCAGCACCGCGGCGATGACGAATCCGGCGACGATGACCGGCAGGCCCATGTCGCCCAGCACCTCGGCCAGGGCGTCGCCGATGCCGGAGGCGCGCAGCACGCCGCCGAACATGCCACCGGCCCCGGTGATGAGGATGACGGAAGCGACCGGCCCGAGCGCGGAGTCCAGCGTCTTCTCCAGGGCGGTGCCCTCGACCCCCCGGCGGCGGCCGAGCACCCACGCGGCCACCAGGACCGTGACGAGCAGCGCGACCGGGGTGGCGCCGACCAGGCCGGCGACCGCCACGGCCGTCGAGCCCTCGGCGACCCAGCCGGCCGACACCGCGGTCTCCAGCCCGGTGTTGGCGAAGATGAGCACCAGGGGCAGCAGCAGGATGCCGACGACGGCGCCGAAGCGCGGTGGGTTCGCGATCTGGGCGTCATCGGCGCGGCCGAGGATCTCGGGCACGGGCAGCTCGAAGCGTCGTCCGGACCACCGGCCGAACAGGTAGGCGGTGACGTACCAGGTCGGCAGCGCGGCCACGAGGCCGACGAGCAGCACCATCGCGACGTCCGCCCCGAGGAACTCGGACGCGGCCACCGGTCCGGGGTGCGGGGGCACGTAGATGTGCATCACGGAGAACGCACCGGCGACCGGCAGCCCGTACAGCAGCACGGACCCGCCGAGCCGCCGAGCGACCGCGAACACGATGGGGAGCATGACGACGAGGCCGGCGTCGAAGAAGATCGGGAACCCGAACAGCAGCGAGGCGATACCGAGCGCGAGCGGTGCGCGGCGCTCCCCGAACCGGGAGACGAGCACGTCGGTGAGGACCTTGGCGCCCCCGCTGGTCTCGACGAGCCGGCCGAGCATCGCCCCGAGCCCGACGAGCAGCGCGACCGCGGCCAGCGTCGAGCCGAACCCGTCGAGCAGCACGTCGACGATGCCGCCGCTCGGCAGACCCGCGGCGACGGCGGTCAGGAGACTGACGAGGATCAGGGCGACGAACGCGTGCAGGTGGACCTTGATGATGAGGAGGAGCAGGAGCGCGACGGCGACCGCCGCGATGGCGAGCAGCGGCCCGGCCGTGAGGGTCTGGGTCCAGTCGTCAGGCGTCATGGGTGGTCCTTCCGGGTGGTCGGGCCGGAGCATCGTGCGACGACGTCGTCCACGATCTCCTCGGGCGGTGCGGCGACGTCGGCGGTCAGCCCGTCCTCGTCGTCGTCGAGGGGTTCGAGCGTGGCGAGCTGCGACGGGAGCAGCGAGGTCGGCATGAAGTGGCCCGACCGCCCGGACATCCGTTCGGCGAGCAGCTCGGGCGACCCGTGCAGGTGCAGGAACCACACGCGGCCGCGGGCGGCGCGCAGCACGTCGCGGTAGGAGCGCTTGAGGGCGGAGCACGTGACGACGGCGGTCCGTCCGGCATCGGCCTCGTCGCTGAGCCAGTCGCGGATCGCGGCCAGCCAGGGCGCCCGGTCGGCATCGGTGAGCGGGGTGCCCGCACTCATCTTGGCGATGTTCGCCTCGGAGTGGAACTGGTCGGCCTCGGCGTACTCGACGCCGATCCGGTCGGCCAGCAGCTGGGCGATCGTGGTCTTGCCCGAGCCGGAGACCCCCATGACGACGACGTGCGTGACGGCGTCGGCCGCCGCGTCGCGGGGGTGCTGCTCGGGACTCTGTGCGGCGGGTGTGACGTCGGTGTCCATCGGTTCGACTTCCGTGTCGGCGGGTCAGTTCCACGAGGATGCACGATTGGTAGCACCATTGCAAGCGATTGGTGCTACCAATTGCGCCCGGCATCGACCTCGGTAGGCTCACCCCATGCCGCCCCCCGCCCTGCACAGCGCCGTCCTCGACGCCGTCGGCCGGGCCATCACCAGCGGCGACATCGCCCCCGGGGCCCCGCTCACCCTCGAGTCGATCGGAACACAGCACCAGGTCTCTCGCACCGTGGCCAGGGAAGTCATGCGGATGCTCGAAGGGCTGGGGCTCGTGCGCTCCCGCCGACGGGTCGGGCTCGTCGTGCTCCCCATCGCGGAGTGGAACGTGCTCGACCCGCGGGTGATCCGCTGGCGCCTGGCCGGACCTGGCCGCGACGAGCAGCTCCGCACGCTCACCGAGCTGCGCCACGCCGTCGAGCCCCTGGCCGCCTCGGGTGCGGCGCGGCACGCGTCCCCGGCCGAGCGCGCCGAGCTTGTGGACCTCGCCGCCCGGATGCGGGTGCTCGGCGCCCGGGGCGACCTCACCGAGTTCCTCGCGCTCGACGTCCGGATGCACGAGCTGCTCCTGCGCGCGAGCGGCAACGAGATGTTCGGCGCGCTGGCCGCCGTCGTCGCCGAGGTGCTCGCCGGCCGCACCCACCTCGGCCTGATGCCCGCCGCACCCGTGCCGGAGGCGCTCGACCAGCACCAGGCCGTCGCGCACGCGGTCGCCGACGGTGACGCACCGGCCGCCGAGGCCGCGATGGCCGCGCTCGTCGGGGAGGTCCGCCGCGCTCTCGACACGGCGCCGACCGGCGAGGAGACGCCGTGACCGTCCTGCTCGACCCGCCGGCCTGGCCCGCGCACGGCCGCCTCTGGTCGCACCTCGTCTCCGACGAGTCGCTGCACGAGCTGCGGACGTTCGCGCGGGCAGCCGGCATCCCCGACCGCGCCTTCGACCTCGACCACTACGACGTGCCGGAGGATCGCCACGACGACCTCGTCGCCGCCGGCGCGACCCCGGTGGACGGCGGCGAGCTGGCCCGACGCCTCGCCGCCTCGCACCTGCGGGTCCCCGGCCACGAACGACGGCGGGCCAGGCGGCCGGCGCTGCGAGCCCGGTGGGAGGCGCTCTGGCCCGACGTCGGTGACCGGTCGGCGCCCGCCGCCGGTATCGCCGTCGTCGGTGAGGACCTCGTGGACCGGTGGCGTGAGCCGCACCGGGTCTACCACGGCCGCCTCCACCTGGCCGACGTCCTCGACGCCCTCGACCTCTTGGCCAGCCAGTCCGGTGCCCCCGGCCGGGAGGCGTGGCTCGCCGCCGTCGCGCTCTGGTTCCACGACGCGGTGCACGACGGCGCCACCCCGGACGACGAGGAGCGCTCCGCCGCGCTCGCCGGCAGCCACCTGGGACCGCTCGCGCAGCACGGCGTGCTGCCGGACCGGGACGTCGCCGAGGTCGGGCGGCTCGTGCGGATGACCGCCGGGCACGACCCGGACGCCGACGACCCCGCAGGCCGCCTGGTCAGCGACGTCGACCTCGCGGTCCTCGGGGGCGACCCCGGCCGCTACGCACGCTACGTGGCCCAGGTACGCGCCGAGTACGGCGACGTCGGCGACGCGGACTTCCGCGCCGGCCGCGGCGCGGTGCTCGAACAGCTGCTCACCCTGCACACGGGGCCGGGGCTGTACCGGACCCCCGCCGCACGGCACCGTTGGGCCGACGCCGCCGAACGGAACCTGCGCGCCGAGCTCGCCCGGCTGCGCTGATCAGGGCCGGCGCAACCGTCGCATCACCCGTATCGCCTCGGTGAGGACCTTGCTGGGCACGTCCCCGCCGAGCGCGTACAGGGTGTCCATCGACAGCCCCGCGCTCAGGCCGCGCTGCGCCACGACGCTCTGCACCTCGGTGACCGCCTCGATGGCCTCCCGGCCGTGCCGTCGTCCGAGGCCGGAGGCCTTCATCCCGCCCATCGGCGCGCCCGCCGCCCCCCAGGCCTGCAGGTAGCCGTCGTTGATGACGACGGTGCCCGCCTCGACCCGCGCGGCGATGCGCCGCGCCCGGGCGACGTCCCGCGACCAGAGGGAGGCGTTGAGGCCGAACTCGGTGTCGTTCATGACCCGGATGGCCTCGTCGTCGCTGGCGACGCGCGAGACCGCCACGACCGGGCCGAACGTCTCCTCGTGCAGGCAGACGGCGTCGTGAGGGACGTCGTCGAGCACGGTCGGAGCGTAGAAGTACGGGCCGACGTCGGCGCGGTGCACCCCGCCGGCCAGGGCACGCGCTCCCTTGGCCAGGGCGTCGTCGACGTGCGCGACGACCTTGTCGAGCTGTGCGCCGGAGACCAGCGAGCCGACGTCGGCCGTGTAGTCGAGGCCGGCACCGAGGGCGAGCTCGCGCACCGCCGGGACGAACCGCTCGAGGAACTCGTCGGCGATGCGCTCGTGCAGCACGAGCCGCTCGATCGACATGCAGAGCTGACCGGCGTTGGAGAAGCAGGCCCGCACCACGCCCGGCACGGCGGCGTCGAGGTCGGCGTCCGCCGCGACGTAGAGCGGGTTCTTGCCGCCCAGCTCGAGCGTCGCGCCGATGAGCCGCTCCCCCGCCCGCGCGGCGACCTTGCGCCCCGTCGCGGTGGAGCCGGTGAACGCGATGTGGTCGACGTGGTCCACGAGCGCGGACCCGACCTCGCCCCCACCGGCCACGACCTCCAGCAGGTCGTCCGGGAGGCCCGCCTCGGCGAAGAGCTCGGCGGCCCACAGCGCGGAGAGCGTCGTCTGCGGGTCCGGCTTGAGCACGACGGCGTTGCCCGCCAGCAGCGCGGGGATCGCCTCGGAGAGCGCCAGCGTGAGGGGATAGTTCCAGGGGGCGATGACACCCACGACGCCGACGGGACGCCGGTGCACCCGCGCGCCCGTCAGCACGGGCAGCGCACCCGGCACACGACGGTCGGCGAGGTAGCGCGCCCCCCGCACCACGTAGTGGCGGCAGGTCTGCGCGACGTCGGCGACCTCCTCGAAGGCGTTGCGCCGCGACTTGCCGGACTCCATCTGGATCAGGTCGAGGATCTCCGACTGCCGGTCGAGCACCAGCGTGCCGAGCCGGTCGAGCACCCGGGCGCGCTCGGCGAGCGGCCGCGCGGCCCAGTCGTGCTGGGCGGCCCGTGCCCGCTCGACGGCGCGGGCGACGTCGTCGGGACCGGAGAGCGGGACCGCAGCGAGCGGGGCGCCGGTGTACGGCAACGTGCTGCGGTGGGTGCCGGCGTCGTGGGAGGTGACGATCCTCTTGACCAGCGGGGACACGACCTCGGGTTCGAGGACGTAGGTGGACGAGGGCAGCTCTGGATCGATGAGATCGCCCAGAGCGCCGTCGCTCTCGTGCGCGGTTGCCATGGCCGACACTCTATGCGGCGCAGGTGACGGCCCCGTGAACGATGCGTCAGATGTCCGTGTCGTTCGCTCTCAGCGGGAGACGTCGAGCGTGCGCCCGAGCACGGTGCACTCGACGTCCGCATAGCCGAGCGTCGCGTAGAACCCCTGGACGGCGGCGTTCGAGGTGCGCACCATCAGGCGCACCCTGCTCGCACCGGCGTCCCGCAGCCACTCCTCCGCGGCCGTGACGAGCCGTCGGCCCAGACCCGTGCCCTGGAGCTCGGGACGCACGGCCACGTAGTAGAGCCATCCGCGGTGCCCCTCGTACCCGGCCAGCACCGAGCCGACGACGGCGGAGGTCGCGTCGAGCGCGACGAGCACCGTGGACGTGGGGTTGCGCCGCGCGTCGGCGATGTCGCGGTGAGGGTCGTTCCACGGTCGCGTCAGGTCGCAGTCGCGCCACAGTGCGACCACCTGCTCGACGTCGTCGTCCCTGATCTCCCGCAGGCGCGTCCCCGCCCCGACGGGATCGCTCACCGCGGCTGGTAGGGCGACATGACGACCTCGACCCGCTGGAACTCCTTGAGGTCCGAGTACCCGGTCGTGGCCATCGCCCGGCGCAGGGCACCGACCAGGTTCGTGGTGCCGTCCGCCTGGCGGCCCGGGCCGAAGAGGATCTCCTCGAGGGTGCCGCCCGAGCCCACCGAGACCCGCTCGCCGCGCGGGAGCTGCGAGTGGTGCGCCTCGGGGCCCCAGTGCCAGCCCCGGCCGGGCGCCTCGGACGCCCTCGCGAGCGCCGCGCCGAGCATGACCGCGTCGGCGCCGCACGCCACGGCCTTGACGATGTCGCCCGAGTGGCCCACCCCGCCGTCGGCGATGACGTGCACGTACCGGCCGCCGGACTCGTCGAGGTAGTCGCGTCGTGCGGCCGCGACGTCGGACACCGCGGTCGCCATCGGCGCGTGGATGCCCAGGCTGACGCGGGTGGTGTGGGCCGCCCCGCCGCCGAAGCCGACGAGCACGCCCGCAGCACCGGTGCGCATCAGGTGCAGCGCCGCGGTGTAGGTCGAGGCACCGCCGACGACGACGGGCACGTCGAGCTCGTAGATGAACCGCTTGAGGTTCAAGGGCTCGGCGTTGCCGGAGACGTGCTCCGCGGAGACGGTGGTGCCGCGGATGACGAACAGGTCGACCCCGGCGTCCACGACCGTCTGGTAGTGCTCCTGGGTGCGCTGGGGGGACAGCGCGCCGGCGACCGTCACACCCGCCGCGCGGACCTCCTTGAGGCGCTGCGTGATGAGCTCCGGCTTGATCGGCTCGGCGTAGATCTCCTGCATGCGGCGCGTCGCCTGATCGGCGGGCAGCTCGCAGATCTCGGCGAGGAGCGTCTCCGGCGACTCGTACCGCGTCCACAGACCCTCGAGGTCGAGGACGCCGAGCCCACCGAAGCGGCCCAGCGCGACCGCGGTGTCCGGGCTCATCACCGAGTCCATCGGCGCGGCCATGATCGGCAGGTCGAAATGGTAGGCGTCGATCTGCCACTCCGTGGAGACGTCCTTCGGGTCGCGCGTCCGGCGCGAGGGCACCACCGCGACGTCGTCGAAGGAGTACGCACGGCGACCGCGCTTGCCACGTCCGATCTCGATCTCGTTGCTCACCCCGCAAGCGTACCGGGCACCGCGGGCGGGCTCCGGACGGTTGCCGGTGGCTGTCGGTGGCTGGTGGCATCGTCAGCGGCGAGGACACGAGGGAAGGAGTCCGGAATGGACGACACCGCCTGGACCGGTGGCCCGCTGCTCGGTTTCGACACCGAGACCACCGGGGTGGACGTGCACACCGACCGCATCGTCACCGCTGCGGTCGTGCTGCGCACGGCGACCACGACGGACGTGCGCACCTGGATGATCGACCCCGGGGTCGAGATCCCCGCCGAGGCCGCGGCCATCCACGGCGTGACCACGGAGCACGCCCGCGCCCACGGGGTGCCGCCCCGCCAGGCCCTCGCCGAGATCGCAGCGGTCCTCGCCGAGCACACCCGCGCCGGGGTACCCGTCGTGGCGTACAACGCGGCGTTCGACCTGACGCTCCTGGACGCCGAGCTGGCGCGCCACGGGCTCACCACGCTCCCCGAGCTGCTCGGCCGGCCCGTGTCCCCCGTCCTGGACCCGTTGGTCATCGACCGGTGGCAGGACCGCTACCGCCGCGGCAAGCGGCGCCTCGGCGACCTGGTCGAGCTGTACGGCATCACCGGGGAGGGCGAGCTGCACAGCGCGGACGTCGACGTCCTGGCGACCCTCGACGTGCTCGACGCCCAGCTGCACCGCTACCCGGAGCTCCGGGCGGTCGCCCTGGACGCCCTGCACTCGGCCCAGCAGGACGCCCACCGCCGGTGGGCGACGAGCTTCAACGAGTGGCGACGCACGAAGGGTCTCGACGGCCCGGGAGCCTCGACGGCGTGGCCGGTCGAGCCTCCCGCGGCCGGCTGAGACAGGTCAGGAGACCTTGTAGTTGGGTGCCTCGACGGTCATCACGATGTCGTGCGGGTGGGACTCCTTGAGGGAGGCCGACGTGATCCGCACGAACCGCCCGTTGGCCTGCAGCTCCGGCACGGTGCGGGCACCGACGTAGAACATCGTCTGGTGCAGGCCGCCCACGAGCTGGTGCGCCACCGTGGCGAGCGTCCCCTTGTAGGGCACCTGGCCCTCGACGCCCTCGGGGACGATCATGTCGTCGCTGGCGATCTCGGCCTGGAAGTACCGGTCCTTGGAGTAGGACTTCTTCCCGCGCGAGGACATGGCCCCCATCGAACCCATCCCGCGGTAGGCCTTGAACTGCTTGCCGTTGACGAGGATCTGGTCGCCCGGCGCCTCCTCGGTGCCCGCGAGCATAGACCCGAGCATCACGGCCTCCGCCCCGGCGACGATGGCCTTGCCGATCTCGCCGGAGTGGCGCATGCCGCCGTCGGCGATGACCGGGACGCCGGCCGCGCGCGCCGCCAGCGACGCCTCGTGCACGGCGGTGATCTGCGGGACGCCGACGCCGGTCACGACGCGGGTGGTGCAGATGGAGCCCGGGCCCACGCCGACCTTGATGGCGTCCGCGCCCGCGTCGACGAACGACTGCGCGCCCTCCTTGGTCGCGACGTTGCCGCCGATGACCTGGACGTCCTTGGTGGCGGGGTCGGTCTTGAGGCGACGGACCATGTCGATCAGCATCCGCACGTTGCCGTGGGCGGTGTCCGCGACGAGCACGTCGACCCCGGCGTCGATGAGGGTGGTCGCACGCTCCCAGGCGTCACCGAAGTAGCCGATGGCCGCGCCGACCATGAGCCGGCCCTGCCCGTCCTTGGACGCGTCCGGGAACTGCTCCGACTTCACGAAGTCCTTGACGGTGATCAGCCCGGCGAGGCGACCGTCGTCGTCGACGAGCGGCAGCCGCTCGAGCTTGTGCTTGCGCAGCAGCGCCGTGGCGTCGTCCCGGGAGATCCCGGCACGGCCGGTGATCAGCGGCTGCGGCGTCATCACCTCGGAGACCGTGGTGGTGGCCCACTCGGCCACGGGGGTGAAGCGCAGGTCGCGGTTGGTCACGATCCCGACGAGCCGGCCGGCGCCGTCCAGCACCGGGAAACCGGAGACGCGGTACTGCCCCGCCCGCTCGTCGAGCTGCTCGAGCGTGGCGTCGGGCCCGATGGTCACGGGGTTGGAGATGATGCCCGTCTGGGTGCGCTTGACCAGGTCCACCTGGTACGCCTGGTCGGCGATCGACAGGTTCCGGTGCAGGACGCCGAGGCCGCCCTGACGCGCCATCGCGATCGCCATGCGCGACTCGGTGACGGTGTCCATCGCGGCCGAGACGAGCGGGACCTTCAGCGAGATCTCCCGCGTCAGGCGGGACGTCGTGTCGATGTCCGTGGGAGCGAGGTCCGAGTACCCCGGCAGCAGCAGGACGTCGTCGTAGGTGAGGCCGAGGAATCCGAACGGGTCGTGCGCTGGCGAGGTCGTCGTCTCCGTCATGTCACGAGTCTACGGCGCACCCCGAGGCCCGCGGAGGTGCGGTCCGTCACGCAGGACGGGCCGCCGGCTCCGGGTGTCCGCGCTCAGGTGGAGACCACGGCGAGCACCTCGTGCAGCAGGCCCGTGAAGGACCGCACGCGCTGCACCTGCGCGGCGAGGGGGATCTCGGTCGCGACGTCGTCGCGGCGGAGCCCGACGAAGATCGGCAGGTCGGGGAACCCCTCGTGCACCGCGTGGACGACGTCGATGTCCGGCCGCCGCTGGGTCGTCGCCAGGACCAGGGCGGCGGGGCGCACCATCGTCACCAGCTCGAGGGAGCGCCGGGTGCTCGCGGGGCCGGTGACGATCCGTGCCGTCTTCCCCTTGGCGGTCAGGGCGGCTGCCAGCGCGTGCGCGGAGAGCGGCACGGCCTCGTCGGGCGCCGCGAAGATGAGGACGATGTTGCGCATCCGGCTCGGGTGGTTGGCCGGCGGCCCGCCGTTCTGCACCACCGCCTGCTCGAAGGCCTCGGTGAAGGACCGCAGGGCGTGCAGGGCGGCGGTGGCGAGCACGACCTCCGGCACGGCCCCCGGACCGGCGAGCACGGTCCGCTCGGCGACCCGGCTCCAGGCCGGCTCGAGGAGGTTCGCCCACCAGACGGCGGGATCGCCCTGGGCGGGGATCCGCAGCAGGTCGTCGCAGCGGCCCTGGTCGTAGGCGAGCGCCGCGTCGACGACGGCGGACACCTTGCCCGACGCGTTCTGACCCGCGCCATGGCCCGGCGCGGCGTGCGCGCCCTGCCCCCCGCCGGGGAGCGCGCGCAGGTGCGCCCGGCCGGTTCGTCCGGCGCTCTCGCCGTCCTCGCGCACGGGGGGCGCCTCCGGTTCGGAGCTGCTCTCCGGGGGCACCGGCGGGCCGGACCTCTGCGCCTCGTCGAGCTCCTCGACGTCGGCCTCGAGCGCCGCCTGGGCAGCGTCGACGGGCGCGACGCCCTCGAGCGTGAGGCGGCGCATGACGAGCAGCCGGGCGACGTCGTCGGGGGTGTACCGCCGGTGCGAGCCGGCCGTACGGTCGGAGGGGCCGAGCCCGTACCGTCTGTCCCAGGTCCGCAGCGTCGCCGGGGCCACGCCGAGACGGCGTGCGACGGCTGCGACAGCCAACCCGGGGCCTGACGGGCGTGACCCGCCCGAGTCCTGGGCCGGTCGCGAGGTGGTCATGCCTCGATTCTGCCAGTGCTGCGCGTGACCGCCACCGCGGCCTGCGGCGCGTCACGATCCCGGCGAGGATCCCCGACCGAAACGAGTCACTCGTTTCACGAAACCGGTTCACGACCTGGTCAGCCCCACATCGAACACCCAGCGTGCCCAACTTGCTCCAGCCCCTTGAACAACTTCTGCACAACTTGTAGGTTGTTCGCCATGACGGAGATCTCGAGACTGCCTGGGCCAGTCATGGAGTTGTGGGAGTGGCAGTACCAGGGCGCGTGCCGCGACGCGGACGACACCCTGTTCTTCCACCCCGAGGGTGAGCGCGGGTCGACCCGGCGGCGACGTGCGGAGGCCGCGAAGGCCATCTGCCACTCGTGCCCGGTGATGATGCAGTGCCGCGAGCAGTCGCTGCGGGTCCGCGAGCCGTACGGCGTCTGGGGCGGGCTCAGCGAGGACGAGCGCACCGCCGCGCTGGCCGGCCGCGACCGCAAGGCCGGCTGAGACTCCCCCCCCCCCCCCACGAACACGACGAGGCCCCGCATCACGGATGATGCGGGGCCTCGTACGTCAGCGTCGAGAGCTGGGGATCAGCTCACGACGACGGCGAGGATGTCGCGCGCGGAGAGCACCAGGTACTCCTCGCCCGCGTACTTGACCTCGGTGCCGCCGTACTTGCTGTAGATGACCTTGTCGCCGACCTTCACGTCGACCGGGACGCGGTTGCCCTGGTCGTCGAAACGGCCGTCGCCGACCGCCAGGACCTCGCCCTCCTGGGGCTTCTCCTTGGCGGTGTCCGGGATGACCAGGCCGGAAGCGGTCGTGGTCTCGGCCTCGACGGCCTTGACGACGATCCGGTCCTCGAGCGGCTTGATGGGGACCGACACGTCGGACCTCCTTGTTCGCGATGACTAGCTGGACTGGGACGCACCCTGTCGCTGGCCGTCGTCGCGGGTGCCGGCTCAGCGTGAGCGCTGGGACCAAATCTAGGCAGCCGTTAGCACTCTGACAAGTCGAGTGCCAAGATTCCTCCCACGGCGCACCGGCGCACCGCCGCCCCCGCTCCTGAGACGATGACCCCATGGACGCGGCCTCCCTCACCAAGCTGCTCAGCCCCGAGGGCTGGGCGCTGCTCAACGCCCTGCCACCGTACGACGAGCACCAGGCGATGGTGCTGGCCACCCGGCTGCGCTCCGAGGGTGTCGACCCCGACCTCGCCGCTGCGGCCCTCACCCAGTCGCGGCTCCGCGCCCGCGCCCGCGGCAAGCTCGGGTCCTTCGCGGACGGCATGCTCCTCACCTCCGCCGGCCTCGAGCAGGCCACCCGCCTCCTCGTCGCTGCGCAGCACGCCCGCCGCTACCTCGCCGCGGGTGTCACCAAGGTCGCCGACCTCACCTGCGGCATCGGCGCGGACGCCCTCGCCTTCGCCGGCGTGGGCCTCGACGTCCTGGCCACCGACGTGGACGAGGTCACCGCCGCCCTGGCCACGGTCAACCTGCGCGCCTTCCCCGAGGCGACGGTCCGGCACGCCGACGGGCTCGGTCTCGACCTCGCCGGCGAGGGTGTCGACGGCGTGTACGCCGACCCCGCCCGCCGCACCCGGGGCGGGCGGCGCATCTTCGACCCCGCCGCCTACGCACCGCCGCTCGATGCCGTGTGGGCCCTGCGCGCCCAGGTGCCGGCGCTCGGCATCAAGGTCGGCCCCGGCATCCCGCACCACGGCCTCCCGGACGACGCCGAGACCCAGTGGGTCTCCGTCGACGGCGACGTCGTCGAGGCCGGGCTCTGGTTCGGCCCCCTCGCACCCGACGGTCCCGGCCGCTCGGCGCACGTCCTGCGCACCGGCACCGCAGCAGCGGCCGACGGCGGCACACCCGGCGCGACCGACGGTTCGGGCACGGTGGAACGCACCCTGCGCACCGGACCGCAGGACGCCGACCTGGTGCCCGACGTCGGGGCGGTCGGTGCCTACCTGTACGAGCCGGACGGCGCCGTCGTCCGCGCCGGGCTCGTCGCGCACGCGGCGGCCGAGCTCGGCGGCCGGCTCGTCGACCGCACCATCGCGTACGTCACCACCGATGCCCTCGGCCCCGCGCCGCCGTCGGGCACCGCTCCCCTCGCCACCGGCTACCGGGTGCTGGACGTCATGCCGTTCAACCTCAAGAAGCTCAAGGCGTACCTGCGCGAGCGCGGCGTCGGGCGGCTGACCGTCAAGAAGCGCGGCACCGCCGTCACCCCCGAGCAGCTCCGCTCGCAACTCGCGCTCAAGGGTGACGCGGCCGCCACCCTCGTCCTGACGCGCGTGGCCGGGCGCCAGCACGTGCTCGTCGTCGAGCCGCTCGCCACCGGTTGGTAGGACCCCGGCAGCCACCCCCGTGGCATGGAAGCATGGCCCCATGTCGCTGGACTTCGCGCCGTCCCGCCGCTCGAGCGTCGGCCTCGAGTGGGAGCTGGCGCTCGTCGACGCCGACTCCGGCAACCTGCGCCAGGTCGCGCCCGCCGTGATGGCGGCGCTCGGCCCCGACGAGCGGGCACGCTTCGTCAAGCCGGAGTTCCTGCGCAACACCCTCGAGGTCGTCTCGGACGTGTGCGACACGGTCGGGGCCGCCATCGTCGACCTGGAAGCCGGGATCGCCGCGATCCGGGACGTCGTCGAACCGATGCGGGTCGAGATCATGGGCGCCGGCACCCACCCGTTCGCGCACTGGTCGCAGCAGCAGGTCACCGACAAGCAGCGGTACGCCACCGTCGTCGACCGCACCCAGGTGTGGGGACGCCAGCAGGTCGTCTACGGCGTGCACGTGCACGTCGGGATCGAGGACCGCGCCAAGGTCCTGCCGATCGTGCGGTCACTGATGGTCTACGTCGCCCACCTGCAGGCGCTGTCGGCCTCGTCGCCCTACTGGGGCGCCGACGACACCGGGTACGCCTCCATGCGCGCGCTGATCTTCCAACAGCTGCCCACCGCCGGCCTGCCGTACCAGTTTTCCGAGTGGAGCCAGCTCGAGCAGTACGTGGACGACATGCTCAAGACCGGGGTCATCGACGACTTCACCGAGGTCCGCTGGGACGTGCGGCCCGCGCCCCACTTCGGCACCGTCGAGGTGCGGGTCTGCGACGGCACGTCCAACGTGCTCGAGCTGGCGGCGCTCGGGGCGCTCGTGCACTGCCTCGTCGAGCACTTCTCCACGCTGCTCGACGAGGGCCGGCCGCTGCCCGTCATGCCCCGCTGGTTCGTCCACGAGAACAAGTGGCGTGCCGCGCGGTACGGCATGGACGCGATCATCATCCTGGACGCCGACGGCAACGAAGAGCTGATCACCGACGCGCTGCCGCGGCTGCTCGACGAGCTCGCTCCGGTCGCCGCCCGGCTCGGCTGCTCCGCCGAGCTGGACGGCATCCACGAGATCCTGCGGGCGGGCGCCTCCTACCAGCGCCAGCGCGCCGTCGCCGCCGCGCACGGCGGCGGGCAGGCCGGGCTCGAGGCCGTGGTGCGGTCGCTGGTCGGCGAGCTGCGGGCGGGGCGACCGCTGCCCCTCGGCTGACGGCCGCCTGGGCGCTTGGAAATGCGCCGTCAGCAGATTCGGCCCCTTCATCGTGCGTGGATCCGTAGGGTCACTGAGATGAAGAGCTCAGGTGTTCCGGTGGAGCTGGTATTCGTTCATGGCGCTCTGGTCCGCGACGGGGAATGGTGGTGGCGGCGAGCAGCGGACCTGCTCCGGGAACGTACTGGGATCCAGAGCCGAGCCCTCGCGCTGCCGTCGTGCGCAGAGACCGCACCCGAGCAGGTCGCGGGCGGCCTCGTCGCCGACGCGGCGGCGCTGCGCCGTGAGCTCGACGACATGGACTCCGCGATCGTCGTCGGTCACTCCTACGGGGGCACCGTCATCGCCGAAGCCGGCCGGCACCCCGCGGTCTCGCACCTGCTCTACGTCTCGTCCTACCTGCCCGAGGTCGGGCAGTCGCAGGCCGCCATCATGAGCGGTGAGGACGACCCGGTGTCGATCGGCGACAACGGTGACGGCACGCTGAGCGTCTCCGGCTACGACGCTCCCTCGTTCGGAGCCCGGTTCCTGCAGGACGCGGACGACGCGACCCAGCGTCAGGCGTGGGAGCGGGTGGCCCCGCAGGCGGCCGGCGCGTTCGTGACGCCAACCAGTGCTGCCGGCTGGCGCGGAGTCGACTCGACGTACATCGTCTGCGGGAACGATCGCAGCACCTCGGTCGAGCTGCAACGCATCCACGCGGGTCGAGCGACGCGCTCCGTCGAGCTGCCGACCGGGCACCACCCGTTCGTCTCCCACCCCGACCTGGTGGTCGATCAGGTGCAGGCCTTGCTGGAGCAGGCACCCCACCCCTCGTGAAAGCCCGTGACCTGCGCGGGCGCATCACCACCCGGCGTCAGAGCCTCTGCTCGTGCCGGACGGGCCGCAGCCGCGCGGGCGCCGTCGTCGCCTCCGGGTACTCGCAGGTGAACGTCCCGTCGTAGCCGAAGAGGAACCCGAACAACCGGTTGCGGACCTCGAGGTCGATGCGGAAGACGCCGGCATCGTCGTCGTAGCTCTCGCGCAGCGTCGCCCGGCCGGAGAAGAGCATCGGGAAGCGGAAGCCGAGCGGACCCTCGTAGAAGCGCTGCGCGCCGGAGCGCAGGAGCAGCGACCCGTCCGGCTCGACCCGCAGGTCCAGGTCGACGGCGAGGTGCTGGTGCGTGCCGAGGTAGTCCACGATGACGCCCCGGCCGGGGTCCAGGACCATCGTCGCGTCGAAGCGGCTCGGGCGCCGCTTGCCCGGGACCCAGTACTCCCGGACGAACGTGACGGTCTCGCGACCGTGGGGGTCGCGGTAGGGGTAGTTCTCGACGGTGAAGGGCACCTCGTCGCCGACGTCCGCGACGAGGATGTTGCGCAGGCGGCCGATCTGCAGGAACGGCACCGTCCACCACGGACCGCGACGGATCCGGCGCATCACGCCCCGGCCCACGCAGGCGTACCCGCCGTCGGTCGACACCCCGAAGCGACGCCGGAGTTGGGGGTGCAGCCGGTCGAACTCCGTGCCCAGCGCGCGGCGGAAGATGCTCTCGGACGGCGTCTCGGTCACGGTGCCTCCAGGGTGTCGAGCGCGGCCGGGGCGTCGTGCATCGGGTCGCGGCCCGGGCGCCGGGTGACGCAGCGGGACGCCCGGGGCCGGTCCCGCCGCCAGAACGCCAGGACGGAGACGAGGGGCCACCGCTCGGGCGGCGTGCCCGTCTCGGCCCAGATCCGCAGGCGGTCGAAGCTCCACGCCGTCATCCACAGCACGACGGGGCGCAGCACCCGGTCCGCGGCGCGGCCGAAGCCCGGCGTGTAGTCGTAGCCGGTGACGAACCGGGTACCGCCGTCGACCGGGACGTACCGCCAGTAGCCGCGCCCGTCCCGCAGCGGCGAGGTGCGGTCGTCGGTGTCGAAGCGCAGCGCGGACGTGCAGGTGCCGTCCGGGCCTTGGCGTTCGCCCAGGGAGGTGCCGGTGCCGCGGATCGTGTGCGGGCCGACCGCCCGCTCGTAGCGGAACCGCGTGCCGCCGCCGGGCAGTTCGCCGACGGGGACGATCCGGCTGAACCGCAGGTCCCAGCGCACGTGCTGCTCCGGGTCCTGGGTCAGCTCCCAGAGCCGGTCCGTCGTCGTGCGGACGACGGTCTCCACGTACAGCGCGCGCACGCGCTCAGACCGTGATGGCGGTCAGCGGCATGGACGAGTCGACGCCGATGTCGAGGTCCGACGGCGCCACCCCGGCCCGCACGACGGCGGAGCCCAGCGCCGCGATCATCGCCCCGTTGTCGGTGCAGTAGCGGATCGGCGGGATGCGCAGGTCGATCCCGGCGGCCGCACACCGCTCCGCCGCCATCTCGCGCAGCTGGCTGTTCGCGGAGAAACCGCCGCCGATCACCAGGGTGTCCACGTCGTGCGCACGGCAGGCCGCGATCGTCTTGGCGGTGAGCACGTCGACGACGGCCGCCGCGAAGGAGGCCGCGACGTCGGCCACCGGCACCTCGCGCCCCTCGTCCTGGCAGGTCTCGACCCACCGGGCCACCGCCGTCTTGAGCCCGGAGAAGCTGAAGTCGTAGGCGTGCTTCGCCTGGTCCTTGCGTGCGGTGAGCCCGCGCGGGAACCGGATCGCCTCGGGGTCGCCCTCGCGGGCGAGCCGGTCGATGTGCGGGCCGCCCGGGTAGGGCAGGCCGAGCAGGCGGCCGACCTTGTCGAAGGCCTCCCCGGCCGCGTCGTCGAGCGTGGACCCGAGCTCGGTGACGTCGGTGGCGATGTCGTCGACGAGGAGCAGCGAGCTGTGTCCGCCGGAGACGACCAGCGCCATCGAGCGCCCGGTGAACGGGCCGTCGACGAGCTGGTTGACCGCGGCGTGGCCGATGACGTGGTTGACGCCGTACAACGGCTTGGCGAGTCCGATGGACAGCGCCTTGGCGGCGCTCGCGCCGATGGTCAGCGGGCCGACCAGGCCGGGGCCGGCGGTCACGGCGACGGCGTCGACCTCGGACAGGTCGACGTCGGCCTCGGCGAGCGCGCGGCGGATCGTCGGGACCATCGCCTCGAGGTGGGCGCGGCTGGCGACCTCCGGGATGATGCCGCCGTAGCGGGCGTGCTCGTCCATCGAGCTGGCGACGGCGTCGAACAGCAGCGTGTCCCCGCGCACCAGCGCGACCCCCGTCTCGTCGCAGGAGGTCTCGATCCCGAGCACCAGGGGCTCGCCACCGGTCTGGTCAGTCATGGCACCCATGATCGCATCGCGCGCGGGGCGGGCTCGGCGGGCTCGGGCCGGTCGGTCCAGCGACGTGTCGGACGTCACCGCCGCTCCAGGAATCATGCGAACACATGGAAGTGTTGGGCCGGGCATGACCGACACCGTTCTGGAGACCGCGCCGCTCGCCATCGACGAGGCCGCGGCAGACCTGCTCTTCCGCGACGCCCGCACCACCTCGCAGTGGACCGTCGCCGAGGTGCCCGACGCTCGGCTCGAGGCGGCCTGGGATCTCGCCAAGCTGGGCCCGACGGCGATGAACTCCCTGCCGCTGCGCCTGCTGGTGGTCCGCTCCGGTGAGGCCAAGCAGCGTCTGGTCACGCACATGGCCGACGGCAACAAGGCGAAGGTCGACGCGGCGCCCGTGTCCCTCGTCCTGGCCTCCGACCCCGCGTTCCACGAGCACCTCGACGAGCTCTTCCCCGTGTACCCCGGCATCCGCGAGCAGCTCGCGCCCGCCGTCGATGCCCGTGAGCAGATGGCCCGCACCAACGCCCTGATCCAGGCGGGCTACCTCATCGTCGCGCTGCGTTCCGTGGGCCTCGCGGCCGGCCCGATGAACGGCATGGACTTCGCCGGTGTCGACGCCGAGTTCTTCGCCGACTCCGGCTGGAAGTCGTTCATGGTGGTCAACGTCGGTGTGGCCGACGGCGAGGGGTCGCCGTACCCGCGGAACCCGCGCCTCGCCTTCGAGCAGGTCGCCGAGATCCTCTGACCCACCTCCCGTGCGTTGTGGGCGCGATTTCTGGGCGAAATTTCTACCTCAAAAGGGCATATCGGGCCAGAAATCGCGCCCACAACGCTCAGGGGTCGGTGGCGACGGGGCGGGCCGGGTCGTTCGACCACTGGGACCACGACCCGGGGTACAGCGCGGCGCTGACACCCACCGAGGCCAGCGCGGCGACCTCGTGCGCGGCCGTCACGCCGGACCCGCAGTAGACACCCACCGGCCGGTCCGCCGTCGCGCCCAGCGCCGCGAACCGCTCCGCCAGCTCGGACCCCGGCCGGAACGTCCCGTCGTCGGCCAGGTTCTCGACCGTGGGGGCCGAGACGGCTCCCGGGACGTGACCCGCACGCGGGTCCACCGGCTCGACCTCGCCGCGGAACCGCTCGCCCGCCCGCGCGTCGAGCAGCACACCGTCCGCCGCGAGCTCCGCGGCGTCGCCGGCGTCCAGCACGGGCATCCCGCCGGGGTGCACGACGACGTCGCCCCGCTCGCGCTCGACGGATCCCGCCTCGAGCGGGTGGCCGGCCCGCACCCAGGCCGCCAGCCCGCCGTCGAGGATCCGCACCCGCGGATGCCCGAACCAGCGCAGCAGCCACCAGGCACGCGCGGCAGACGTGCCGCCCACGGCGTCGTACACGACGACCCGCGAGCCCGTGCTGATCCCCCAGCTCCGCGCCGCCTCCTGGAAGGCGGTCGCCGACGGCAGCGGGTGGCGCCCCTCGGCGGCCGACGGCGGCGCCGCCAGGCCGGTCTCCAGGTCGACGAACACCGCGCCCGGCAGGTGGCCCGCCTCGTACTGCTCGCGGCCGTCGGCCCGCCCGAGCTCCCAGCGCACGTCGAGCAGGACGGGGGCACCCCCGGCCGGGTCCTCCAGACCGCCGAGCTGCAGGTCTGCGGCGAGCGTGGCGGCGTCCACCAGCACCTCGTGGCGGGGACCGCCCGCCCACTCGCTCACGCGGCGTCCCCGGGCGCCGTCGTGCCCGCCTCCGGCACGGCGAGGTCCATCCGCATCGTGTACGCGTCAGTGTTCTCGGGCTGGTAGTAGCGCTTGCGCACGCCGAGACGCTCGAACCCGAACTGCTCGTAGAGGGCGATCGCGTGGGCGTTGTCCACCGCGACCTCCAGGAACACCGCCCGCGCACGCAGCACGCGGGACCGGTCGACGAGGGCCTCCAGCAGCAGCCGGCCCACCCCCCGGCTCTGGTACTTCCGGGCGGTCCCCAGGGTCATCACCTGGGCCACCTCGCCGTCGAACCACAGGCCCGCGTACCCGACCACGGGTCTCCGCCCGACGCCGTACCGCTCGGCCGCGTCGGCGGGCTCGGCCACGACGTACCACCGGCCGAGGCCGGCCAGCTCGTCGGCGAGCATCCCGTAGGTCCACGCTCCCGCGCCGAAGAGCTCGCGCTCCAGCTCCAGCACGCGGTCGAAGTCGGCGCTCTCCAGGGGTCGCAGCCGCACCTCCAGCGGGTTCTCCGTCACGCCGCACCACCCTTGACGGGCAGCGCACGCTTGGCCCCGGCCGGCTCCTGCACGTCGGGGCGGCGCAGGTACAGCGGCTCGGTCGGCAGGTCCGCACCCGCGGCACGGCGGGCCAGCGCCACCCGCGCGAGCACCGTCGCGTCCGGGACCAGCGGGGCGTCGTCGTCGGGCGGCAGGTCCTCGGGGTAGAGCGCCGCGCCCTCGCCGACGACCGCCAGGTGAGCACCTGCCTCGGCCGGGGCGTCGAGCTGCGCCGCGGCCACCTCGGCCGCCTTCCGGACCTCCGGGCCGTGCAGCGTCTCCAGGACGGGGACCCCGTGCGGCCCCTCGTGCGCGACGACGCGGTAGCGCGCCCAGTAGGCCTCTTTGCGGCGGGCGTCGGTCGCGGCGAGGACCTCGTCCCCCGGCCGCAGGCCGAGGTCCGCCACGGCCTGCACCGCGAGGGCGTCGATGCTGGGCACGCCCAGGACGTCGATGCCGAGGCTGAGCGCCAGCGTGCGGGCGGTCACCAGACCGACGCGCAGGCCGGTGAAGGGAGCCGGCCCGGTGCCGCCGACGACGGCGGTCAGGTCGGTGCGCTCCAGGCCCGCCTCGGCCAGGACCTCGGCGATCAGTGGGGCGAGCGACTCGGCGTGCCGGCGGCGCTCCGTGGCGGTGCGCGCGGCGAGGCGAGCGCCGTCGTCGTCCACGAGTGCGACGGCCACGGCCGCGGAGGTGTCGAGAGCGAGAACTGCCACGGCCCCAGCCTACGGCGCACCCCCGCTACGTATTGCCGATGTCGGCAATACGGGTCGAGATCGGCGGTGCGGACTGCCGATCTGGCTACGGATTGCCGACGTCGGCAATACGGGCGAGGTCGACGTCCGCCCAGCGCGCGCCGACACCACGGAGCACCGCGTGCCGCGTGCCGGCCCCCGGGTCCGCGTCCGGGTCGGTGTCCAGATCGGCGCCGACCCCGCCCCGGGGCCGCGCGAGTTCGATCTCGAGCCGCTCGTCGGTGAGCGCCTCCGCCAGCCCGCGGCCCCACTCGACGACGGTCACCGACTCCTCGAGCGACGAGTCCAGGTCGAGCGCGTCGAGCTCGGACAGTCCGCCGAGGCGGTAGGCGTCCACGTGCACCAGGGCGGGGCCGGGGCCGCCGTCAGGCCCCGTCGACCCCGGCAGGGGCGGGTGCTCGCGCGCCACGATGAACGTGGGCGAGGCGACCTGCCCGCGCACGCCCAGTGCCGCGCCGAGCCCTTGGGTCAGCGTGGTCTTGCCCGCGCCGAGGTCACCGGTGAGGATCACCAGGTCCCCCGCGCGCAGCACGGCGGCCAGCGCCGCGCCGAGCGCGCGGGTGGTCGCGGCGTCCGGCAGGTCGGTCTCGGTCTGCACGACGGCGTCGCTCACTGGAGCACGTCTCCTTCTGACACGTACACCCGTGGCACGCGCGCGCCCAGGCGGGTGACGATCTCGTAGCTGATGGTGCCCGCGGCGTCCGCCCAGTCCTGCGCGTTGGGGACGTCGGCGTGCGCCACGCCGTCCGACGAGCCGAACAGCGTCACCACGTCCCCGGCGTGCTCGCCGGCTCCGGGGCCCAGGTCCAGCACGAACTGGTCCATGCACACACGCCCGGCCACCCGGAGCACGCGAGCGCCCGGCCCTTGCCCGACGGCGACGGGCCCGCCCGGCCCGGCGGACCCGCCCGAGGCATGCCGCGGCACGCCGTCGCCGTAGCCGACCGGCACGAGTCCGACGGTGGTGTCCTGCGACGTGGTGTACAGGTGTCCGTACGAGACGCCCTCCCCCGCGGCGACCTGCTTGACGTTCGCCAGCCGGGACCGGAACGTCATCGCCGGCCGGAGCCCGTAGTCGCCCGGCACGCCGAGCGCAGGGCTGGGTGCGAACCCGTACACGGAGATGCCCGTCCGCACCAGGTCGTAGTGCAGCTCGGGCAGGGTGATCGTCGCCGCCGAGTTGGCCAGGTGGCGCACCTCGGGCCGCAGGCCGGCCGCGCCGGTCACCTCCAGCGCCGCCTCGAACGCGGCGGCCTGCCGCGCGATCGAGGGGTGCCCCGGCTCGTCGGCGCACGCCAGGTGCGAGAAGACCCCGACGACGCGCAGCTCGCCAGAGGCCTCGAAGGCCGCCGCACGGCGCGCCACGTCGGGCAGGTCCCCGGCCGCCACGCCCCCGCGGGACAGGCCGGTGTCCACCTTGAGGTGCACGCGTGCCGGCACCCCGGCAGCACGCGCCCCGGCGACCACCTCGTCGAGCGCCCAGGGTGCCGCGACCGTGACGTCGACGTCGGCACGCACCAGATCAGCGAACGGCGCCCCCGGGGTCAGCAGCCACACGAGCACGCGCGCCTCGCCAGGGCCGACCGCCGCTCGGAGCGCCAGCGCTTCCGCGACCGTCGCCACTCCCAGCCAGGTCGCCCCTCCCGCGAGCGCCGCGCGGGCCGCGGGCACCAGGCCGTGCCCGTACCCGTCCGCCTTGACGACGGCCATGAGGTCCGACGACGGCGCGTGGCCGCGCAGGGCACGCACGTTGCCGCTGATCGCGTCGAGGTCGACGGTCGCCTGTGCCGGTGTGCCGTCGTCGAAGGCTGGGAGGTTCACGGTCAGCGATTCTCTCACTGCCCGCGCGTCGCGGCGTCGATGAGAAGGGTGGCGGCGGCGTCCGCGCGCGCTCGGTCGCCGGTGACGAAGACGTCGAGCGCGAGGCCTTTGAGGCCTGAGACGAGCAGGGTCGCGCGAGCGGCCGCGTCGCTGTGCCCGACGTCGAGCGCACGGGCCAGCGCGTCGGTGACTGGTTCGATCCAGCCGCGGTGCGCGGTGGCGGCGACGTGCGCGTACTTCGTGGGCTGGTGCAGGGCGAGGGCCATCGCCTCGAGCATGAGGCGCACCCGGGGCGCCTGCTGCCCGTCGCCGGTCATCTGGGCCCACAGGTGGTGCGCCAGCGCACCGGGGGTCAGGTCCGGGGAGGCAGCGAGCAGCCCGTCGACCGAGGGTTTGCCGCGGTCGAGCATCTGGGCGATCAGCTCGTCCTTGGTGCCGAAGTAGTGGACCAGCATGCGGTCGGAGGTGCCGATCGCCCGGGCGAGGGGCCGCAGCGACAGGGTGGCGAGCCCGTGGGTGGCGGCGTGGTCGAAGGCCGCAGCGAGGAGCTCGTCGCGGCGCGTCTCGTCACGAGGTCGGATCACGCTTGCCAATGTAGCAGTCGCTACGGTTATGATCCGGTCATGAATGAAGCAGTCGCTACAGAAACGGGGTCGGGCGCATGAACCGCACCGACCTCGGAGGCACCCGGGCGCTGATCACCGGAGGCACCAGCGGCTACGGCCGCGCCCTGGCCGACCGGCTCGCCGCCCGCGGGGCGCGCGTCATGGTCGTCGGCCGGGACCCTGGCCGGCTCGACGCCGCACGGCGCGCCGGGCACACCGCAGTCCGGGCCGACCTGACCGTCCCGGACGACCGGCACGCCGCCGTCGCCCAGGCGTGCGACCAGCTCGGCGGTCTGGACCTGCTCGTACAGAGCGCCGCGGTGCAGACCGAGGTCGACCTGATCACCTACGCACCGCGCACCACCGTCCAGAAGCTCCAGGACGAGGTCGTCGCCGACCTCGTCGCGCCGATCGCCTTCACGGTCGAAGCGCTGCCCCTGCTGCGGCACGGCAGCCCGGCCCGCGTCGCGTTCGTCACGAGCACGCTCGGGTTCGCCCCCAAGCGCAGCGCCCCGGCGTACTGCGCGGCGAAGGCCGGCCTCGTCGCCTTCGCGCTCTCGTTGCGCCGCCAGCTGCACCACGAGGCGCCCACCGTGCGGTCGACGATCATCACGCTGCCCCTGGTCGACACGCCGATGACGGCCGGCCGCGCCCAGGGGGCGATGTCCTCCGCCGACGCCGCCCGCGGGACGGTCCGCGCCCTGGAACGCGGCCGCGACGACATCGACATCGGCATCGCCGGACCGTTCCGCCTCCTGCACCGGATGGCCCCGGGTGCGGCCGGGCGGATCACCCGGGACGCGTGACCCGCCGTCGGTCCGGACGCCCGTCCGGGGGCCACCCGGCGAGCGAGCGCCGCGAGACGAGCTCGCGGCGCTCGCCGGTGAGGGGGTCGTCGAACGTCAGCGACCGCGCCAGGAGCTGCAGGGGACGCGCCGGGTCGTCGGGCGCGTCCGCGCGCAGCACGGGCCAGAACGGGTCGTGCAGCAGCGGCAGGCCGAGCGAGGCCATGTGCAGCCGGAGCTGGTGGGTCCTGCCGGTGTGCGGCTCGAGCCGGTACAGCCCGAGCCCGCGCTCGTCGTCGCGGGCGACCAGGTCGATCCAGGACTCGGCGTTCGGCTCGCCGGGCACCTCCTCGGCCCGCACCACCCCGCGGCGCTTGACGATGCGCGACCGCACCGTCCGCGGGAAGCCGGTACCGCCGTCGTCGCCGGTGGTTGCGGCCGGCGGCAGCGGCGCGACGGCCTCGTAGACCTTGGCCACGCGGCGCTCCTGGAAGACGAGCTGGTAGGGGCCGCGTACCTCCGGACGAAGGGTGAGCACGAGCACACCGGCCGTGGGCCGGTCGAGGCGGTGCGCGGGCACGAGGTCGGGCAGGTCGAGCGTGCGGCGCAGGTGGGTCAGCACCGTCCGGGTGACCCAGCGGCCGCGCGGCATCGTCGCCACGAGGTGCGGCTTGTCCACCACGAGCAGGTTCTCGTCGCGGTGCAGCACCTCGATGTCGGCCAGGCCGGGCACCTCCGGCTCCACCGACGGCGGGTCGCGGTACAGGTAGAGGAAGCCGCGCGGCACGTAGGGCGTGCTCGCGGTGACGGCCGTGCCGTCGCCCGTGACGACCTCGCCGGCCGCGACCTTCTCGCGCAGGCGGACGGCGTCGTCGGGAAACCTGGCGAGGAGGTAGCCGAGCGCCGTGCGGTGGCGCGCGGTCGTGGCGGCGTCGTGCGGCAGGACCAGGCGCGTCGGGTTGAGCCCGTCCCGCACCGGCAGCGGCGGGACGTGCCGGCGAGGTCCGGGTCGCGGCGGCGGGGAGGCCGGCCGGGACGAGGGCGCGTGAGACATGTGGTCATTCTCGCGCGCGGGCGGCCCGGGCCTGGTGACGCCGGCGCCGGCAGGCGAGGATGGGCGCATGAGCCTCTACGACATCCCCTTCGATCGCATGGACGGCACGTCTGCCACCCTCGCGGAGCACCGCGACGAGGTGGTCATGGTGGTCAACGTCGCCTCGCGCTGCGGCCTGACGCCCCAGTACGACACGTTGGAGGCCCTGCAGCGCAAGTACGCGGACCGCGGTTTCACCGTGGTCGGGTTCCCGAGCAACCAGTTCCTCCAGGAGCTGTCCACGGACGAGAAGATCGCGGAGTTCTGCTCCACGACGTACGGCGTGACCTTCCCGGTGGTCTCGAAGGTCAAGGTCAACGGCAAGAACGCCCACCCGCTGTACGCGGAGCTGACCAGGACGCCGGACGCGGGCGGGCACGACGGACGCATCCGGTGGAACTTCGAGAAGTTCCTCGTGCTGCCCGGCGGCGAGGTGCGGCGCTACTCCCCCACGACGGTCCCCGACGACCCGGCGATCATCGAGGCGATCGAGACCCACCTGCCGCGGTAGCACCGCGTTCACCACCCGCTGACGTCGGCTGCCAGGAGCACCCCGGCCCCGCCGGCGAAGGTGACGCCGTGGAAGGCCGCCGCCCGAGCGACCTCCCGGAACCCCCAGCGCTCGTGCAGGGCGACAGAGGCCGCGTTACGGGCGTTGACCACGTAGAACGCCCGGTCCGCTCGCTCGGCGATCCAGGCGATCCGCGCCTCGGTGAGCGCCGTCGCGACCCGGCGCCGCCGCCAGGACGGGACCACCGTCACCCCGCCGAGGTAGTGCCCGGCGGGTGCTTCGCCGTCGGACCGCGGGTGCAGGTGGGTCTTGGCCCACCCGGCGATCTCGCCATCCGTCGCGCCGTCCGCCACCGCGACGACCACGTACCGGCGGCTGTCGAGGATCGCCGCACGGATCCCGTCGAGGAGCAGCGCCTGCCCCGCCCCGTCCTGGACCCGTTCGACCGCCGCGAGATCGTCCACGGTGGCGGCACGGACCGTCACCGCGGCCGGCGTCCCGTGCCGGCGCGGCGCGAACTCTGCGAAGGCTCCCATGGCGAGGCCACCGTAACGCTACGCCTGCGCGACCAGCTCCGCGACGGTGGCCGGCAGCGCCTCGGCGACGTCGAGCGCCGCGACGGGGCCGCCCGGGTTCGCCCGCCGGGCCGCGTGCCCGTGCACGAGTGCGGCGGCGGCCGCGATATCGGCCGCGAGCGCCGGCCGCTCGACCACGTCGGCCGAGCGCGCCGCGAGCATCGCGCCCAGCAACCCGGCCAGGACGTCCCCGGCGCCGGCCGTGGACAGCCACGCGGGCGCGTCGGCCTGGGCGAAGGCACCGCCCGGCCCGACGACGACGGTCACGCCGCCCTTGAGCAGCACCGTCGCGCCGGTGAGCTCGTGCGCCCGGCGCGCCCATCGCAGCGGTGCCGCCTCGACGTCGCGCCGGTCGGCGCGCTCCCCGTGCCGCTGCAGCAGCGTCGCCAGCTCGCCCGCGTGCGGCGTCAGCACGAACCACGGGGGGCACGGGGGCTCCAGCAGGTCCATCCCGCCGGCGTCGACCACGGCGGGCACGGCCCCGTGCGCCCCGGTGTCTCCGCGGGCCTCGGCGAGCCCGCCACGGCTCCGGTCGCGCTGCCCCTCGTCGTCCGTCGGCAGGCCGGGACCCACCACCCACGACTGCACCCGCCCGTGCGCGACCACGACCTCGGGGCGCACCGCCAGCACGGCGTGGCCCACGGCCTCGGGCCCGCGGTAGCGCACCATCCCGGCGCCCGCGCGCACCGCCGCCGACGCCGCGAGCACGGCGGCGCCCGGGTAGGTCGGCGTCCCGGCGACCAGGCCGACGACGCCGCGGGTGTACTTGTGGTCCGCCGGCCCGGGCACCGGCCACGCTCCGCCGACGTCGCGGGCGTCGAGCTGACGCAGTGCCGGAGCGCTCTGCGTCCCCTCGAAGGTCAGGCCGATGTCGACGACGGTGAGCTCTCCGACCGTCCGGGCCGCGGGCGGCAGCAGCAGGCCGGGCTTCGCAGCCCCGAAGGTGACCGTGCGACCGGCCGGGAGCACCGGGCCGTCGACCGTGCCGTCGTCGGCCCCGATGCCCGACGGGAGGTCGACGGCGACGATCCACGGTGCCGGTGCGCCGCCCAGGGCGTCGGTGACCGCGGTGACGAGATCCGCGGCCGCTCCACGGAGCGCCCCGCGGGCGCCGATCCCGACCAGGCCGTCGAGCACGACGTCGCCGCTCACCGCGCCGGCGGCCACGGCAGCGGTCCGGGACGGGTCGGCGAACAGCTCGACGACGTGACCCCCTGCCGAGCGCAGGGCGACCAGGCCCCCCGCGTGCGTCCGCTCGGAGACCAGCACCGCCGTGACCCCCACGCCCCGGCGGGCCAGCACGGCACCGGCGTGCAACGCGTCGCCCCCGTTGTTCCCGGCCCCCACGAGCAGCGCGACCCGAGCGCCACGCGCGTGCCGCCGTCGGGCGCGCAGGTCGGCCAGCACCTGCATCGCGAGCGCGAAGGCGGCCCGCTCCATGAGCGGCACCCCGGCCTCCAGCAGGGGCGCCTCAGCGGCGCGGACGTCTGCCGTGCTCCATGCCTCGATCATGGTTCGAACATACGCGGCACGGCCGGACCGCATAGGCTCGGGGCCATGCGATTCGGACTCTTCATCCCGCAAGGCTGGCGCATGTCCCTCACCGACATCCCGCCCGCGCAGCACTGGGAGACGATGCTCTCCCTGCTTCACTACGCGGACAACGCGGCCGCTGGTGAGGCCGTGCCGGGCGGCGAGTTCGCGTGGGAGTCGGTGTGGGTCTACGACCACTTCCACACCGTCCCCGTGCCGAGCGACGAGGCGACGCACGAGGCGTGGTCGCTCATGGCCGCGTTCGCCGCGGCGTCCCAGCGCGTGCGTCTCGGCCAGATGTGCACCTGCATGGCCTACCGCAACCCGGCGTACCTGGCGAAGGTCGCGTCCACCGTGGACACCATCTCGGGCGGGCGCACCGAGATGGGGATCGGCGCGGGCTGGTACGAGCACGAGTGGCGCGCCTACGGCTACGGGTTCCCCCGCGCCGGCGACCGGTTGCGCGCCCTGGACGAGGGCGTGCAGATCATGGAGCGCATGTGGCGCACCGGCTCCTCGGGCACGTTCGAGGGCCAGCACTTCCAGGCCGACGGCGCGCTGTGCTACCCGCAGCCCTTGCAGCAGCTGCCCGTGGGCACCTCGAACGGCTCAGGCGGGGCCGACCTTGTCCCTTCCATCCCCCTGTGGATCGCCGGTGGCGGGGAGAAGAAGACGCTGCGCATCGCCGCCCAGCACGCGCAGTACACGAACTTCTCCGGCACACCCGAGGAGTTCCAGCACAAGTCGCAGGTCCTGGAGCAGCACTGCCGCGACGTCGGCCGGAACTTCGCCGAGATCACCCGCTCGGCGAACTACAACGTGGTCATCGGCGAGAACCAGGCCGAGATCGACGACAAGCTCGCCTGGATCGACGCCCACTTCGCCAAGTACGCCCCGGGCGAGCCGGGGCACCGCGAGAGCTCGCTGTGGCGCCACGGGCTCATGGTCGGCACCCCGGAGCAGATCGTGGAGAAACTCACGGAGATGAAGGCGCTGGGCATGTCCTACGCGATCACGTACTTCGCGAACGCGGCGGGCGACCGGGACCAGATCGAGCTGTTCCAGCGCCAGGTCATCCCCGCGCTGCAGGACTGACGCGTCCGGCACTCCCCGCCGCGCACCCCGGGTGCCGTTTTGCCGACGTCGGTAGTCCGTGTCGAGATCGGTCGTCCGCACTGCCGATCTCGACACGGACTACCGACGTCGGCAAAAGGGACGGCTCCGGTCAGCCCTCGGCGACCACCATGGCCGACGAGATGCCCGCGTCGTGCGAGATCGACAGGTGCCAGTGCCGCACGCCCAGCTCGTCGGCCCGCGCCTGCACCGTGCCCCGCAGCTCGACCTCCGGAGGCCCGCCGACGACGCGGTGCACCGTGGCGTCGTGCCACTGCAGGGTGCCGGGCGCGCCCAGCGCCTTGGCGATCGCCTCCTTCGCGGCGAACCGCGCCGCCAGGGACGACGCCGGAAGGTCCCGCTCCGCCTCGGTGAAGAGCTTCTCGCGCAGGCGCGGCGTGCGCTCCAGCGTCGCCATGAACCGTGCGACGTCGACGACGTCGATCCCCACCCCGATGATCATCGGCGCACCCCGTCCTCGTCCTGGGGCTCCACGAGGTGGCGGAACCGGAACCACTTGCGCTCGAGCTCGGACTCGAGATCGACGTCGAACCTCCGGGCGACCAGCAACAGCTGCGCGAGGACGTCAGCGAGCTCGGCCCGGAACGCCCCGCAGACATCCGTGCCGTCGCCACGGTCGCGGGAGCGGCCCGACGCCGCCAGATAGGCCTGGGTCAGCTCGCCGACCTCCTCGTGCAGCTTGAGCACGAGCCAGTCGTCCGTGCGTGGCACACCGAACCGGCGCTCGTAGACCCGCGAGATGATCTCGACCTCGTCGGCCAGGCCGGCCAACGTCGTCGGACCGGACGCCGGTCCGTCCTGCTCGTCATCCATGAGGTCGATCATGCCCTCTCGACGTGGCACGATGCCTCCTTCGTCGGCCTCCACCCTCCGCGACGCCTCCGGGTCACTCGATTCCTGGTCGAGTGCCCCTGCAGCTCAGCTCCAGGCGGATGCCTCCTTCGTCGGCCTCCACCCTCCGCGACGCCTCCGGGTCACTCGACGGTGACGGACTTGGCCAGGTTGCGCGGCTGGTCGACGTCGAGCCCCTTGGCGGTCGCGAGCGCCATCGCGAAGATCTGCAGCGGGACGACGGCGAGCAGCGGCTGCAGCAGCGTCGGGGCCTTCGGGATCCAGAAGACCTCGTCGGCGTACTTGCGCACCTCGTCGTCGCCGTCCTCCGCGATGACGAGCGTGCGGGCGCCGCGCGCCCGGATCTCCTGGATGTTGGAGACCACCTTGGAGTGCAGCTGGTCGCGGCCCCGCGGCGACGGGACGACGACGAAGACGGGCTGGCCCGCGTCGATGAGCGCGATGGGACCGTGCTTGAGCTCTCCGGCGGCGAACCCCTCGGCATGGATGTACGCGAGTTCCTTGAGCTTCAGCGCACCCTCCATCGCCACCGGGTAGCCGACGTGGCGACCGAGGAACAGCACCTTGTCCGCGTCGGCCATGGACCGCGCCGTCGCCCGCACGTACTCGCCGCGCTCGATGACGGTCTGCACCTTGCGGGACATGTCCCGCAGCTCGTCGAAGGTGGCGGCGATCTCGTCGGGGAACTTGTTCCCGCGCAGCTGGGCCAGGTACAGGCCGAGCACGTAGGCCGCCGTGATCTGTGCGAGGAAGGCCTTGGTGGAGGCGACGGCGATCTCGGGCCCGGCGTGCGTGTAGAGCACCGCGTCCGACTCGCGCGGGATCGTCGAGCCGTTGGTGTTGACGACGGCGATCACCTTGGCACCCTGCTCACGGGCGTGGCGCACCGCCATCAGCGTGTCCATCGTCTCGCCGGACTGCGAGATCGCGACGACGAGGGTCCCGGCGTCCACGATCGGGTCGCGGTAGCGGAACTCGTGCGCCAGCTCGACCTCCACCGGGATCCGGCACCAGTGCTCGATGGCGTACTTCGCCACGTGCCCGGCATAGGCGGCCGTGCCGCAGGCCACGACGATGATCTTGTCGACGGCGCGCAGCAGGGACTCGTCGATCCGCAGGTCGTCCAGGACGATCCGCCCGGCGGAGTCGGTCCGGCCCAGGAGCGTGTCGGCCACCGCGTGCGGCTGGTCGTGGATCTCCTTGTCCATGAAGGACTCGAAGCCGCCCTTCTCGGCGGCGGCGGCGTCCCAGTCCACGGTGAACCGCTTGCCCTCGGCCGGCGCACCGTCGAAGTCGGTCACCTGGACCGCCGTCGGCGTGATGGTCACGACCTGGTCCTGGCCGAGCTCCAGGGCCTCCTTGGTCTGCGCGACGAACGCCGCGACGTCGGACCCGAGGAAGTTCTCCCCCTCCCCGAGGCCGACCACCAGCGGCGAGTCGTGCCGCGCGCCGACGACGGTGTCGGGCACGTCGGCGTGCACGGCCAGCAGCGTGAACGTGCCGCGCAGGCGGCGGGCGGTGGCGGCCATCGCGGCGGTCAGGTCGCCGGCGGCGCGGTACTCGCGAGCCAGGAGCTGCGCGGCGACCTCGGTGTCCGTCTGCGAGAGGAAGGTCGCACCCTCGGCGGAGAGGAGCTCGTGCAGCTCGGCGAAGTTCTCGATGATGCCGTTGTGGATGACGGCGAGCTTCCCGCCGTCGGCCAGGTGCGGGTGGGCGTTGCCGTCGGTCGGCCCGCCGTGCGTCGCCCACCGGGTGTGCCCGACGGCGGCGGTGGCGGCGGGGAGCGGACGTTCGGCGAGCTCTGCCAGGAGGTTGGCCAGCTTGCCGGCCTTCTTGGCCGAGACGACGGTCTGCGAGCCCGGTCCGACGAGCGCCACGCCCGCGGAGTCGTACCCGCGGTACTCGAGGCGCCGCAGGCCTTCGAGCACCACCTCCAGCGGGCGGTCCGACGCCCCGTCCTCGACGGTCGAGGCCTGCCCTGCGAGAGTTTCCGCGGGCCCGAGCCCCGCGTATCCGACGATGCCACACATGCGCGGGAGTCTACCCAGTGCATCGGGTCCGCCCGTGCACGGCCCACCGCGTTTGCGTCGCCGGTGGGTGCCTCGGGCAGAATCGACCAGTGACCTCCTCGTCCGCGACGTCCCCTGCCGGCAACGGTGATCCGACGTCGCTCCCTCCGCTGTCGGAGCATCTTCCCCGGCTGGCGCCGGCCTCCCCCTACGTCGACTTCGACCGGGCGGCATGGAGCGGGCTGTCGGAACAGACGCCGCTGCCCCTGACCGACGAGGACGTGGCGCGCCTGCGGGGCCTCGGCGACCCCATCGACCTCGCGGAGGTCGACGCCGTCTACCGCCCGTTGTCGCGCCTGCTCAACCTGTACGTCACCGCGACGGCCGGCCTGCACCGCGCCACGTCGACGTTCCTCGGCGAGGAGCCGCCCCGCACGCCGTACGTCATCGGTGTCGCCGGGTCGGTCGCGGTCGGCAAGTCGACGACGGCGCGTGTGCTGCGGGAGATGATGGCCCGTTGGCCGGAGACCCCGAACGTCGAGCTCATCACCACCGACGGGTTCCTCTACCCCAACGCCGAGCTGGAGCGACGGGGCCTGCTCGACCGCAAGGGGTTCCCCGAGTCGTACGACCGCCGCGCCCTCATCCGCTTCCTGTCGCGCGTCAAGGCCGGCCACGCGGAGGTGTACGCCCCGGTGTACTCGCACGTGGTCTACGACATCGTCCCGGGCGAGGAGGCCGTGGTGCACCGCCCGGACGTCCTCATCGTCGAGGGCCTCAACGTGCTCCAGCCGGCGCGCTCCCTCTCGGCGACGGAGCCGACGGTGGCGGTGAGCGACTTCTTCGACTTCTCGATCTACGTCGACGCCCGGACCCGGAACATCCGCCAGTGGTACGTGGACCGGTTCCTCAAGCTGCGCCGGACGGCGTTCAGCCGCCCGGAGTCCTACTTCCGCCGCTACGCCGACCTGTCCGACGCCGAGGCCACCGAGCGCGCGCTGAGCATCTGGGAGTCGATCAACGCCCCGAACCTCGAGCAGAACGTGCTGCCCACCCGCGGCCGGGCCACGCTCGTGATGACCAAGGGGTCGGACCACTCGGTCCAGCGGGTGCGGCTACGCAAGCTCTGAGGGCTCCTCGACAAGCGCTGAGGGCTCCTCGGCGCCGGGTACCGCCACCGGGACCTGGCTGCGCATCTCCTCCAGGACCTCCTCGCGCGGGGTGAACGCCTGCACCACGCGGTCGACGACCAGCCCCAGCAACCCGCCGCCGACGACACCCACCGCCATCGCCAGCAGCGGGTCGTGGCCCAGCACCTCGGCCGCCGCGAACCCGATCAGCGTCGAGTAGCCCGCCCACAGCACCGCAGCGACGCCGGAGAACGTCATGAAGCGCCGTTGCGGGTAGCCGAGCGCTCCGGCTGTCATGTTGACCGCCACCCGGCCCACCGGGATGTAGCGGGCGGCGATGATGAAGACGGCGCCGCGGCGGGCCAGCGCCCGGCGCGCCCAGGACACCGTCTTGCGCCCCCGCGCGCTACGCATCGCGAGGAGCCGTTCGGTGCCGTAGCGCCGCCCGAAGAGATAGGCGACCTGGTCACCCAGCCACGCTCCGACGGCCGCGACAGGGATGATGAGCCACAGCCACGGCACCCCGGTGGCCTGGGCGGAGATCACGAGGGTGACGAGCACGGACTCGCTGGGGACAGGCGGGAAGAACCCGTCGATGAAGGCCGACGCGAACATGGCGGGATAGATCCAGACGGACGCGGCGATCTCGAGGATCCAGGCCTCCACCTGGTCCAGCAGCATGGTCATTCCCGGCACGAGGCCCCTCGTTCGTCAGCCGGCCTGGCCGGCGGCGGCGTCAGCACCATCCGGTGCGACGGACACCAGCGTAGGGCTCGTCCGAGGCGCGGGACATCAGGGATGTCCCCCGTTCGGGCCTGAGCGACGAACGTTCACGCGGGTTTCACAGCATCTGTCCAGCCCCTGGCCGCGACGCGTCAGGAGAGGGTGAAACCGAGGGCCGCGGCGGCCGCCGCCGGGTGCGGCGAGGCGGACCAGAACCGCGCGAGGTTGGCGTTCGACGTCAGCGACCGGGTCTGCGCACGGTCGAGGTAGAGCTCGCCGCGCAGGTGGTCCGTCTCGTGCTGGACGATCCGCGCCGGCCAGCCGACGAGCACCTCGTCGAGGTCGGCGCCGGTCTCGTCCTGGCCGGTGAGGCGGACCCGGCGGGGCCGCGCGACGACGGCCTGCCAGCCGTCCACGGACAGGCAGCCCTCGTAGAAGGCGACGCGAGAGCCCGCAGGGTCGTCGTCGGCCATCGCCTCGTAGCGGGGGTTGACGAGCACGCGGTACGGCAGCGGCGTGCGCTCCCGCTCGTCCCCGGGTATCCCGGCGTCCTCGCAGACGGCCAGGGCCAGGCCGATGCCGACCTGGGGTGCGGCGAGGCCGACGCCGGGCGCCGCGCGCATGGTGCGCCGCATCGCCTCCAGCAGTCGCGGGAGCTGGTCGCCGAGCTGCCCGACGTACGGCGCCGCGGGCGACCGGAGCACCGGGTCCCCGGCCTGGACGATCGGGAGCACGCCGGGCGCATCCTCGCGGCCGAACGCGACGTCGAGCAGGTCCGCGACGGCGTCCGCCAGGGCTGGCACGACCTCGCCCGACCAGACGCTCACAGGCTGAGGCGTTCCCGCACGACGGCGGCGAGCGTCTCCGCGACGCCGTCGGCCTGCGTCTGGGTCGCAGCCTCCACCATGACCCGCACGACAGGTTCCGTGCCGGAGGGACGCAGCAGGACGCGGCCCGTCTCACCCAGGAGGGCCTCGGCGTTCTCGACGGCGACCCGCAGGTCCTCGTCCGCGTCGGTCCGCGCCTTGTCGACGCCCTTGACGTTGACGAGCGTCTGCGGCAGCCGCGGGATCTCGGTCGCGAGGTCCGCCAGCCGCTTGCCGGTCGCCTTGATCCGTGCGGCCAGGTGCAGCGCCGTCAGGACGCCGTCGCCCGTCGTCGCATGCTCGGCGAGGATGATGTGGCCGGACTGCTCGCCACCGAGCCCGTACCCGTGGGCCCGCATCTCCTCGAGGACGTAGCGGTCGCCGACGCCGGTCTGGACGGTCCGCACCCCGGCGTCCCGCATCGCCAGCAGCAGCCCGAGATTGCTCATGACGGTGACGACGAGCGTCTCCCCGGGCAGCCGGCCCTCGTCCTTCAGCGCCTTGGCGAGGATGCCGAGGATCTGGTCGCCGTCCACGAGGACGCCGCCGTGGTCGACGGCGAGGCAGCGGTCCGCGTCCCCGTCGAACGCCACCCCGAAGTCCGCCTCGGCGGCCACGACGACCGCCTGCAGCTGCTCGGGGTGGGTCGAGCCCGCCTTCTCGTTGATGTTGCGCCCGTCGGGGCTCGCGTTGATGACGACGACGTCGGCACCTGCGGCACGCAGCGCGTCCGGCCCGACCTGGCTGGCGGCGCCGTTGGCGGCGTCCACCGCGATCCGCAGACCTTCGAGCGGCCGACGGTCCGGCGAGGTACCGATGCTGGCGGTCAGGTGCTCGACGTACTGCTCGGCCGCGATGCCGGTGTCGACGCGCATCCGCCCGACGTCGGCGCCGATCGGGCGCTCCCACCCGTTGCCGAGCACCGCCTCGATCTCGTCCTCGACACTGTCGTCGAGCTTCAGACCACCACGCGCGAAGAACTTGATCCCGTTGTCCGGCATCGCGTTGTGCGAGGCGGAGACCATCACGCCGAGGTCGGCGTGCATCGCGCTGACGAGGTAGGCGAGCGCGGGCGTCGGCACCACGCCGAGGTCGACCACGTCGACGCCGGAGGCCGCCAGCCCTGCTGAGACCGCGGCGGACAGGAACTCGCCGGAAGCCCGCGGGTCACGCCCGACGACCGCCTTGGGCCGGTGACCCGGCATGGTGCGGGATCCCAGCACGTGGGCTGCGGCGCTGCCGAGATCGAGCGCGAGCTCGACCGTCACGTCGCGGTTGGCCAGGCCACGGACACCGTCGGTGCCGAAGAGTCGTGCCATCAGTTGTGGTCCTCTCGGGTGGGCGCTCGGACGATCGTAGTGCGTCCGGACACGCGGACGGCCCCGCCGGAGTACCGACGGGGCCGTGCGGGGAAGCGACGGATCAGCGCTTCGAGTACTGCGGAGCCTTGCGGGCCTTCTTGAGACCGGCCTTCTTGCTCTCCACGGCACGGGGGTCGCGGGTGAGGAAGCCGGCCTTCTTCAGGGCCGCACGGTTCGCGTCACGGTCGATCTCGGTGAGCGCACGCGAGATGCCCAGGCGCAGCGCGCCGGCCTGGCCGGAGGGGCCACCTCCGGTGATGCGGGCGATGACGTCGAAACGCCCCTCGACCTCGACCAGCTTCAGCGGGTCGTTGACCAGCTGCTGGTGCACCTTGTTCGGGAAGTAGTCCTCGAGGGTACGGCCGTTGATCTTCCACTGGCCGGTGCCGGGGACGAGGCGCACGCGCGCCACGGCCTCCTTGCGGCGACCCAGGGCCTGGCCCGGGGCAGTGATGGACTGACCGCCGTTGGCCACGGGGGCAGCGGTCTCGGTGGTGTAGTTGCTGGGCGTGTTCTCGTCCAGCTCGGTGTCGACGGTGGTGTCAGCCACAGTGTTTCCTTCGCTCGGCATCGGGCAGCGGCTCAGGCCTGCTGCGAAAGCTGGGTGATCTCGAACGGCTGGGGCGTCTGCGCCGCGTGCGGGTGCTCCGCACCGCGGTAGACCTTCAGCTTCATGAGCTGGTCCCGCCCGAGCGAGTTCTTGGGGAGCATGCCGCGCACGGCCTTCTCCACGGCTTCCTCGGGGTTGTTCTCGAGGAGGTCGCCGTACTTGACGGAACGGAGGCCGCCCGGGTAGCCGGAGTGGCGGTAGGCGAGCTTGTCCTCGCGCTTGTTGCCGGAGAGGGCGACCTTGTCCGCGTTGATCACGATGACGAAGTCACCGCCGTCGACGTGCGGCGCGAAGGTCGGCTTGTGCTTCCCGCGCAGGAGCGTGGCGACCTGGCTGGCCAGGCGGCCCAGGACGACGTCGGTCGCGTCGACGACGTACCAGTCGCGCTGGATGTCGCCGGGCTTCGGGGTGTACGTACGCACGGTTCGTAACCTTTTTCGTGGTCGGTGTCGTCGGGCGAGAAGCGGCGCCCGATGAGTCAGATGTTGTACGCGGGGCCCCAGGGCGGCGTCCTGGCCTTGTGCCGTCGGACGGTGGGAACGTCGACGGCACGGGACACCGGGGCATAGCACAACGACTGGTCAGTCTAGCGGCACGCTGTCGTGGCGGTCAAAGCGATGTGCGTCACGGCCCGCGGGGCGCTGCCGTGCCGACGCCGTGCCGCTGCCGTGCCGCTGCGGAGCGGGAACCGGGCTGCGCGCTCGGCCGTCCCGGTGCACCGTGGAGACATGACCGAAGACACTCCAGGCACACGACCGGATCCCGAGCTCGGGACCGAGGGCGACGGCAACCAGCTTCCCACGGAGGACACCCTCCTCGACCGCGGTACCCAGGACGCCCTCGACGAGGGGTACTCGCCCCTGGACCGCCCCCGCGCGAACCACTGGGGCGAGACGTCCTGGGAGGAGAGCCGCGGCGAGCCGCTCGACCGGCGGCTCGCCGAAGAGGAGCCCGACGTCTGGGAGCGCGACCCGCTGGACCGGCCCGACTCGTCCCGGGCGGGCCGTCTCGTCGAGGACGACGACGCCGACCCCAACGCCGACGGCACGCGCCACAACGACGTCTACGGGACGGACGCCGGGATCGACGGTGCAGGTGCCACCGCGGAGGAGGCTGCCGTCCACTGGGTCGACGAGCCGTGAGCCCAGCACCGAGCCGTGAGACGGAGCGTCGCGCAGGGTGACGGCCGAGGCACGAGGCCGGCGCCCGCAGCACAGCGCAGGCCCACGGCGACCACCAGCACCGAGCCGTGAGACGGAGCGTCGCGCCTACCGCACCTCGTCCGGCGACCGGCGCGCCCGGATGCGTACCGCACGCGCGCCCAGCTCCTCGTCGGGCGGGTAGTCCACGCGCTCGAGCGTGAGCCCTCTCGCCGGTGCCACCGCGGCGGCCGCCGAGCGCGTCCTGCCGCCCAGCACCTGCTCCGGGGCGTCCTCGCGGCGGCGCCCCTCCCCCACGGCCAGGGACATCCCCACGAGCGCGCGCACCATCGAGTGGCAGAAGGCGTCGGCCTCGACGACCGCGACGACGAGCCCCGCGTCAGGACCGGTCGTCGGACGCGTCCAGTCGAAGCGCGTCAGCTCCCGGATGGTCGTCGCGCCCTCCCGCGGCCGGCAGTAGGCCGCGAAGTCGTGCAGGCCGACGAGCGGCTGGACGGCATCGTGCATCGCCGCGACGTCGAGCTCGCGGCGGTGCCACAGCACCCACTCCCGCGCCAACGGGTCCCGCAGCGCATGGCTGTCGGCGAGGCGGTACCGGTACGTCCGCCCGGCCGCCGAGAACCGGGCGTCGAACCCGGCGGGCGCCCTGCTCGCACGATGCACGACGACGTCAGGCGGCAGCACGCCGGACAGCCGGTCGACCATGGCCCGGCCGGGTGACCGGTCGGACCGGCCGGGCATCGCCTCCCACCGCTCGAGCGGGAGGTCGACGTGCGCCACCTGACCCCGGGCGTGCACGCCCGCGTCGGTCCGCCCGGCGACCGTCAACCGGGGGCGCGGCAGGCCCAGCGGTTCGGCCCGCACGATCGTGGCCAGGGCGTCCTCGAGGACACCCTGCACCGTGCGCAGCCGTGGCTGGGTCGCCCAGCCGGCGAAGTGCGTCCCGGCGTAGGCGAGGTCGAGACGCACCCGGACCGTGCCGCCGTCGGGCACCGGCTCCGGGGAAGCGGCCGAGGATCCGGGGGCGGGCGCGGGTGTCGAGGTGCTCACCCGTCCATTCTGACCGGATGATGGGGCGGTGGCCGAACTCATGACCCTCGCGGTGGACTGCGGTGGCGGCGGCATCAAGGCGAACGTCCTCGACGCCGCCGGCACCGCCCACGCCGCGCCAGTCCGCGTCCCGACGCCGTACCCGCTCCCACCCACGCTGCTCGTCGACACGGTGGCCGAGATCGCGGCGGACCTGCCGCCCGCCGACCGGCTGACCCTCGGCATGCCCGGCATGGTCCGGCACGGCGTCGTCGTGCACACGCCGCACTACGTGACGCGCTCGGGGCCACGCTCCCGGGTCGTGCCCGAGCTCGTGACGGCCTGGAGCAGCTTCGACGTGCGAGCCGCGCTGAGTGCCAGGCTGGGGCTGCCGGCGCTGGTGCTCAACGACGCCGAGGTGCACGGCGCCGGGGTGATCTCGTCGTCGGGCGTGGAGCTGGTGCTCACCCTCGGCACGGGCCTCGGTTCGGCGCTGTTCGACGGCGGCCGGCTCGCCCCGCACCTCGAGTGGTCACGGGCACCGGTGCGCCGCAGCACCACCTACGACGCCTACGTCGGCGAGCCGGAGCGGCGACGGCTCGGTCTGTGGTCCCGCCGGGTCGTGACGGTCGTCGAGGGTCTCCGGCCCGTCTTCTGGTGGGACCGGCTCTACCTGGGCGGCGGCAACGCCCGCCGGATCACGCCGTCGGCCCTGGAACGGCTCGGGGACGACGTGGTCGTCGTGCCGAACTCCGCGGCGCTGGTGGGCGGGGCGCGGGCGTGGGACCTGCTCGCCGACTGAACTCGGGCTGCCCGACGGCGGAGCGCGCCCGTTCCGCGGCGTCCGTCTCGGCGTGCGCCTCCAGGACCGCGCGGCTGAAGCCCACCGGCTGGTCGAGGCTCACGAGGTGGCGCGCGTGCGGCACCACGACGAGACGTGCGTCGGCTCCCCCGGCACGGGCCGCGGCGAGCATCGACCGCTCCTGCCCGCGGAAGTGGTCCCACTGCCCGTTGACGAGCCGGACCGGGCTGCCCGCGGCCCGCAGGGCCGCACGGGTGTCGATGCGGCCCACCTCGGCGAGCACATCCGCCATGACCTCCAGCGCGAAGCCGCCCGCCGCCAGGTCCTGACCTGACTCGGCGTCGAGCAGCCCACGGACGAACGCCTCGTTGAGCCGGGCACCGGAGTCCGGCCAGCGCTCGATCCACCGCGCGAGCCGCAACCAGCCTCCCCGCAGAGGCACGTCCGGGCTCGTGCAGCACGAGGCCGCCACGAGACCCGCGGACTGTTCCGGGAACCGGGCGCGGTGCTCGATCGCCACGTAGCCGCCGAGGGACAGGCCCACCACCAGTGCCCTGCCGCCGACCTCGGCGACCGCGTCACGCACCGCCCCCACCGCCTCGTCAAGCCGGAACCGCTCGCCGCGCCGCGGGCCGTGGCCGGGCAGGTCGGGTGCGCTCACCGGGATACCGGCGTCCCGCAGCACCCCGACCTGGCGGCGCCACATGGTGCACGAGGTCCGAGAACCGTGCAGCAGGACCACCGGGAGCATGCCACCACGGTAGGGACGTCAAGGGCCCCGCACCACCTCAGTGGTGCGGGGCCCTTGACGATCACGGGGAGGGAGGACTCAGTCCTCCTTCTTCTCCTCCGCCGGAGCGTCGGTCTCGGTCGACTCGACCGGCGCCTCGGCGCTCTTCTCGTCCTTGGCCGACTTCTCAGCGGCCTTCGTGGCCTCGGCGACGACGGCCTGCTTCGGGCTGACCGGCTCCGTCACGAGCTCGATGACCGCCATGGGGGCGTTGTCGCCCTTGCGGTTGCCGACCTTCGTGATGCGGGTGTAGCCACCGTTGCGCTCGGCCATGGCCGGGGCGATCTCGGTGAACAGCGTGTGCACGACGGACTTGTCGCGCACGACCGTCAGCACCCGACGGCGGGCGTGCAGGTCGCCACGCTTGGCGAGCGTGATGAGACGCTCGGCCGTCGGACGCAGGCGCTTGGCCTTCGTCTCGGTGGTGGTGATGCGGCCGTGCTCGAAGAGCGCCGTCGCCAGGTTCGCGAGGATCAGGCGCTCGTGAGCCGGGCTGCCACCGAGCCGCGGACCCTTGGTGGGGGTAGGCATTTCTGGTTCTCCTTGAGGGTGGTTCCGCGCCGCGCGGCCCCGTCATGTCGAGCGGGGCTGCTGCGGGCGCGGTGCGTCAGTACGTCTGCTCGTCGGTGTACGAGGCCTCGTCGTCCCCGCCGCTGAAGTACTGCGCGCCGGAGCCGTCGAAGTCGAGCGGCGAGTCCTTGAGCGCCAGACCGAGCTCGGCCAGCTTCTCCTTGACCTCGTTGATCGACTTCGCACCGAAGTTACGGATGTCCAGCAGGTCGGCCTCGCTGCGCGCGACGAGCTCACCGACCTGGTGGATGCCCTCACGCTTGAGGCAGTTGTACGACCGGATGGTGAGGTTGAGCTCCTCGATCGGCAGTGCCAGGTCCGCGGCCAGCGCGGTGTCCGTCGGCGACGGGCCGATCTCGATGCCCTCGGCCTCGACGTTGAGCTCCCGGGCGAGGCCGAACAGCTCGACGAGCGTCTTGCCGGCCGACGCGAGCGCGTCACGCGGTGCGATGGCCTGCTTGGTCTCGACGTCGACGATCAGCTTGTCGAAGTCCGTGCGCTGCTCGACACGGGTGGCCTCGACCTTGTAGGTGACCTTGAGGACGGGCGAGTAGATCGAGTCGACGGGGATGCGACCGATCTCGGCGTCCATGGCCTTGTTCTGCGCGGCGGACACGTAGCCACGTCCACGCTCGACGGTGAGCTCGATCTCGAGCTTGCCCTCGTCGTTGAGCGTGGCGATGTGCAGGTCGGGGTTGTGCACCTCGACGCCCGCGGGCGGCACGATGTCCGCCGCGGTCGCCGCACCGGCGCCCTGCTTGCGCAGGTACATCACGACCGGCTCGTCGTTCTCCGAGGAGACGACGAGGTTCTTGATGTTGAGGATGATCTCGGTGACGTCCTCCTTCGCACCCGGCACGGTGGTGAACTCGTGGAGCACACCGTCGATGCGGATGGAGGTGACCGCCGCGCCCGGGATGGACGACAGCAGCGTGCGGCGCAGGGAGTTGCCGAGCGTGTAGCCGAAGCCAGGCTCGAGCGGCTCGATGGAGAAGCGCGAACGGTACTCCGAGATGACCTCTTCGGTCAGTGTCGGGCGCTGTGCGATGAGCACTGTGTTGGTCCTTTCAGTGTGCGTCCGCTATATGACGCATCACGGCTCCGCGGTCTCGCGCGGTCCCGGGCGGGACTCGGTCCACCCGCCCGGGCAGAGTGCCGGCTGAGCCTGCGCAGGCGCAGGCTCAGCCGGCAGTCCAGACGATCAGACGCGGCGACGCTTCGGGGGGCGGCAGCCGTTGTGCGCCTGGGGCGTCACGTCCTGGATCGAGCCGACCTCGAGGCCGGTCGCCTGCAGGGAGCGGATGGCGGTCTCACGACCGGAACCCGGGCCCTTGACGAAGACGTCGACCTTCTTGACGCCGTGCTCCTGCGCGCGGCGGGCGGCCGACTCGGCGGCCAGCTGTGCGGCGTACGGGGTCGACTTGCGGGAGCCCTTGAAGCCGACGTGGCCGGCGGACGCCCACGAGATGACGGCACCCGAGGGGTCCGTGATCGACACGATGGTGTTGTTGAAGGTGCTCTTGATGTGCGCCTGGCCGAGCGGGACGTTCTTCTTGTCCTTGCGGCGGGGCTTGCGCGCGGCGCTTGCGCGAGTCTTGGGAGGCATATCTGCAAATACTCCTGGTCTGAGGTCGTCGGACCGGGGCGGACGTCAGGCGGGCTGACGCGCTCCACGGACTGCTGGCGTCAGCGGGCCTTCTTCTTGCCCGCGACGGTGCGCTTCTTGCCCTTGCGGGTACGCGCGTTGGTCTTGGTGCGCTGACCGCGCACCGGCAGTCCGCGACGGTGACGCAGACCCTGGTAAGTACCGATCTCCACCTTGCGGCGGATGTCGGCAGCGACCTCGCGACGGAGGTCACCCTCGAGCTGGTAGTTCCCCTCGAGGTAGTCGCGCAGCGCGACGAGCTCGGCGTCGCCGAGCTCCTTCACGCGCGCGTCCGGGGAGATCCCCGTCGCTGCGACGGTCTGCTCGGCGCGGGTACGACCGACGCCGTAGATGTAGGTGAGCGCGACCACGATCCGCTTCTCGCGGGGGAGGTCTACGCCGACAAGACGTGCCATGTGCCTCTCGGCTCCTGTACTGCTCTCCAGAGGTCTCCCGCACCCGCCTCCCGCGATGACCGCGGGCCCCGGCCCCTGGACCGGAGGTTCCCCCGCCGCCTCGGAGGGCGGTCGGGTTCGTGCTGGTGCGCTGTACGTGGTCGTCCTGGATCAGGACGACCACGAAGTCATGCTGCTGCGATCAGCCCTGGCGCTGCTTGTGGCGCTGGTTCTCGCAGATCACCATGACGCGACCGTGCCGGCGAATCACCTTGCACTTGTCGCAGATCTTCTTGACGCTCGGCTTGACCTTCATCAGTGTTCCTCCGCCGCCTCCCTGGCCGACCCGTGCGGGGCCGGCCGCACAGGCGGCGATGTAGATCGGGTGGGGGGATGACGACTACTTGTAGCGGTAGACGATCCGGCCACGGGACAGGTCGTACGGGCTGAGCTCCACGACGACCCGGTCCTCGGGGAGGATCCGGATGTAGTGCTGCCGCATCTTGCCCGAGATGTGTGCGAGAACCTTGTGCCCGTTGGCCAGCTCCACGCGGAACATCGCGTTCGGCAAGGCCTCGACCACGCTGCCCTCGATCTCGATGACACCGTCCTTCTTTGCCATGTCCTCCGCTAACTCTCGTCTGTGTCTCTCGACGGACTGCTGCCACGCGCCTCCGACCTGTCGTGGCGGCACCAGGACAGGACGTCAGGAACGTGGATCGCGTGCTTCCGTTCGGCAGGCCGTTGTCCCGAGCTCGGGACAGCGCGCACGACGGACTACACCCGACAGGCAATCCTACTCCATCCGGCCCGAACAGCAACCTTGACCTCGGTCACAGCGGGACCGGGCCGACGCCGAAGGGCTCGAGGCCCGAAGCGCCCAGGTCGGCAGCGGTCAGCACCGCCACTCCCCCGTCCAGGACGGCGACCGTGTGCTCCCAGTGCGCTGCCCGTGACCCGTCGGTCGTGACCACCGTCCAGTCGTCCTCGAGCACGCGGGTCCCCGCGCCGCCGAGCGTGACCATCGGCTCGACCGCCAGGCACATGCCAGGACGCAGCCGCGGGCCGCGGTCCGAGGCCGCGAAGTTGAGGACGTCCGGCGGCTGGTGCATCGCCGTGCCGATGCCGTGGCCCGTGTACTCCTCGACGAGGCCATACCCGGTGCCCAGCAGCTCGGCGGACAGCTCGACCGACGCCTCGACCGCCACCCCGACGTCCCCGACACGACGGCCTTCGGCGAGCGCCGCGATGCCGGCCCACATCGCGGTACGCGTGGCCCGGACGAGCCCTTGCCCGGCCACGTCACCGCCGCCGGACGGATCGTCGACGTCCACCGCACCCGACTCCCCCAGGAGGAAGGAGAGCGCGGAGTCGCCGTGCCACCCCTCCACGATCGCACCGCAGTCCACGGAGACCAGGTCGCCGGCCGCGAGCACGCGCCGGCCGGGGATGCCGTGGACGACCTCCTCGTTCACCGACGTGCAGATCGACGCCGGGAAACCGTGGTACCCGAGGAAGGACGGCTCGGCGCCGGCCTCGGCGATCACCGCGGCGGCCACGGCGTCCAGGTCAGCCGTCGTCGTGCCCGGGCGCGCCGCCGCACGCACCGCGGCGAGCGCGTCCGCCACGACCAGCCCGGCACGCCGCATGAGACGCACCTGGTCGAGGCTCTTGAGCTCGATCCGCGGCCGGGGACGGAACACGCCGGCTCAGCCGAGCTGCTGGGCGAGCGCGGCGACGATGCGGTCCGTGACCTCGGAGATGTCCCCGAGACCGTCGACCTGGGCGAGGATGCCCCGCTCTGCGTAGGCCGCCGTGAGCGGCGCCGTCTCGGCGTCGTAGATGTCCAGCCGACGCTCGATCGCCGCGGGGGTGTCGTCCTCGCGCCCTTCGGTCTCCGCGCGCTTCGCGATGCGCTCCAGCAGCTCGTCCCGCTCCGCGGTCAGCTCGATGACGCCGTCGAGCTCCCAGCCGAGGTCGGCCAGGATCCCGTCCAGCGCCTCCACCTGGTGGGCGTTGCGCGGGTAGCCGTCCAGGAGGAAACCGCCCCGGACGTCGTCCTCCGCGAGGCGGTCGCGGACCATCGAGTCCGTGATCTCGTCGGGGACCAGCTCACCTTTGGCCGAGTACTCCTGCGCGAGCTTGCCCAGCTCCGTGCCGCCCGCGATGTTGGCACGGAAGATGTCTCCGGTGGAGATCGCGGGGATCGTGAAGATCTCCGCGAGGCGGGCCGCTTGGGTGCCTTTGCCGGCCCCCTGTGGGCCCATGATCACCAGACGCGTGACAGGTCCTTCGGCGCTGGGGGCGCCGTGGAGCTCGCGGCGGGTGGTCGGGGTGTTCGTCTCGGTCAACGGAGGAACCCTTCGTAGTGTCGCTGCTGGAGCTGGGAGTTGACCTGCTTCACGAACTCGAGGCCGACGCCGACGATGATGAGGATCGACGTGCCACCGAACGGGATGTTCGTCGTGACGCCCAGGAGGACCAGCACCAGCGTCGGGATGAGCGCGACGATGGCGAGATAGAGCGCGCCCGCCGACGTGATCCGGGTGATCACGAAGTCGAGGTACTCGGCCGTGGGCCGGCCGGCGCGGATACCGGGGATGAAGCCCCCGTACTTCTTCATGTTGTCCGCGACCTCGTCCGGGTTGAACGTGATCGACGTGTAGAAGAACGCGAAGAAGATGATCATCAGGACGTACAGCGCGATGTACAGCGCCTGGTTCTGCTGAGCGATGTTGTTGGAGATCCAGACGACCCAGTCGGCGGTCTGGTCGCCGAACTGGGCGAGCAGCGCGGGGATCGCCAGGATCGAGGCGGCGAAGATCACGGGGATGACGCCGGCCATGTTGATCTTGATCGGGATGTAGGTGCTGGTCCCGCCGTACATGCGGCGACCCACCATGCGCTTGGCGTACTGCACCGGGATCCGGCGCTGCGACTGCTCGACGAAGACGACGATGCCGATCACCAGGACGATCACCAGGATCATGATGATGAAGTTCAGCGCGCCGTTCGCACCGCCGGCGATCGACCACAGCGCCGTCGGGAAGCTCGCGATGATCGAGGTGAAGATCAGCAGCGACATGCCGTTGCCGATCCCCTTCTCGGTGATGAGCTCGCCCATCCACATCACGAGGCCGGTGCCGGCAGTCATCGTCACCACCATGAGCGCCGCCGTCATGAAGCTGTCGTCGACGACGACGTCGAGGCCGCAGCCCGGGAACAGCAGCCCGGTGCGCGCCGTCGTGATGATCGTGGTCGACTGCAGGATCGCCAGGGCGATGGTGAGGTAACGCGTGTACTGGGTCAGCTTCGCCTGGCCCGACTGCCCCTCCTTGTGGAGGGCCTCGAAGCGCGGGATGACGACTCGCAGCAGCTGCGTGATGATGCTCGCCGTGATGTACGGCATGATCCCGAGCGCGAAGACCGACAGCTGCAGGAGCGCGCCACCACTGAAGGTGTTGACGAGGCCGAGCAGCGAGGTCTCGCCCTCGAGCGTCGCCACGCACTGCTGGACGTTGCCGTAGTCGACGCCCGGGGTCGGGATGAACGACCCCACGCGGAAGAGCGCCATGATGGCGATCGTGAACAGCAGCTTGCGCCGCAGGTCCGGTGTCCGGAAAGCCCGGCCGAATGCGCTGAGCACCTATCCTCCTGACCCGCCGCGGCGGGGTGTCGTGTCGCCGGAGTCCGGCGAGGTGTGGCGCGCCCCGTCGCGGCCGTAGCCGCGGCGTCGGCGCACCGACTCGGTCGTGGTCCGGCCGGGATTCCCGACGATCACCGCTCGCGCAGCGAACGTCGCGAGCAGAACGGACCGTGACGGATTCTACGTGCCTCAGGAAGTGACCTGTGCCACGTGCGTCGGACGAAAGTAGCAGATCGTCCGATCTCGGTCGCTTCGAGAGGTCGTCCCGGACCGGTCGTCACCCGTGCCGGGACAGCACGGAGGGCCGGCAGCGCGCGTGCGCCACCGGCCCTTCCGTCAGTTCTCAGTCCTCCGAGACGGAGCCACCGGCCGCAAGGATCTTCTCCTTGGCGGACGCCGAGACCGCGTCGACCGCGATCTCCAGCTTCACGGTGACCTCGCCCGTGCCGAGCACCTTCACCGGCTGACCCGAACGGACCGCGCCCTTGGCGACGAGGCCCTCGACGGTGACGGAGCCACCCTCGGGGTACAGCGCGGCAAGCTTGTCCAGGTTCACGACCTGGTACTCGACGCGGAACGGGTTCTTGAAGCCACGGAGCTTCGGCAGGCGCATGTGCAGGGGAACCTGCCCGCCCTCGAAGCCCGCGGGAACCTGGTAGCGAGCCTTCGTACCCTTGGTACCGCGGCCCGCCGTCTTGCCCTTCGACGCCTCACCACGACCCACACGGGTCTTGGCCTTCTTGGCGCCGGCAGCCGGACGCAGGTGGTGGACCTTCAGCGGCTGGGCCGCCGCGTTCTTCTCGGTGCTGTCGGCCATGATCACTCGACCTCCTCGACGGTGACGAGGTGCGCCACCGTGGTGACCATGCCACGGATCTCCGGGCGGTCCTCCTTCACGGCGGTGTCGCCGATCCGCTTGAGGCCGAGGGTCCGCAGCGTGTCACGCTGGTTCTGCTTGCCGCCGATGGCGGACTTGACCTGGGTGACCTTCAGGCGAGCCATCACGCACCCACCTTCTCGTCGGCCTTCTTCTCGCCCCTCGCGGCGAGACCGGCGGCCTGGGCACGCAGGAGCGGGGCCGGAGCCACGTCCTCGAGCGGCAGACCACGGCGCGCGGCCACGGCGGCCGGCTCCTCGAGGCCCTTGAGGGCCGCGACGGTGGCGTGGACGATGTTGATCGCGTTGGAGGAACCGAGCGACTTGCTCAGCACGTCGTGGATACCGGCGCACTCCAGCACGGCACGCACCGGACCACCGGCGATCACACCGGTACCCGGGGAGGCCGGGCGCAGGAACACGACTCCGGCAGCCTCCTCACCCTGGATGGGGTGCGGGATGGTGCCCTGGATGCGCGGGACGCGGAAGAAGTTCTTCTTCGCCTCCTCGACACCCTTGGCGATCGCCGAGGGCACCTCCTTGGCCTTGCCGTAGCCGACGCCGACGGTCCCGTCGGCGTCACCCACGACGACCAGGGCGGTGAAGCTGAAGCGACGACCACCCTTGACGACCTTGGAGACGCGGTTGATCGTGACCACGCGCTCGACGAAGGCGTTCTTGTCGTCGCGGGGGTTGTTGCGGCGGTCGTCGCGCTTGGAGCGGCGACCGTCGTTCTTGGACTCGTTGGCGCCCTGGGGGGCGCCGGTGTTGCGCTGCCCTGCAGCCATCAGAGGATCCTCATCTTCCGTGCGAAAGTGGTCGTCATCACAGCGCCAGACCGCCTTCGCGGGCGCCGTCGGCGACCGCAGCCACCCGACCGTGGTACTTGTTGCCGCCGCGGTCGAAGACCACGGCGTCGATCCCGGCGGCCTTGGCACGCTCGGCGACGAGCTCGCCGACCTTGCGGGCCTTGGCGGTCTTGTCGTCGCCGGAGGCGCGCAGGTCGGCCTCGAGCGTCGAGGCGGACGCCACGGTCTTGCCGACCGTGTCGTCGACGACCTGCACCACCATGTGGCGCGAGGAGCGGGTCACGACGAGGCGCGGACGCTCCGTGGTGCCCTTGACCTTCTTGCGCAGGCGAAGGTGACGGCGCTGACGAGCGACGCTCTTGCCCTTGCCCAGAACCTTGAGAGCCATCACTTACCAGCCTTTCCGACCTTGCGACGGACGACCTCGTCGGCGTAGCGCACACCCTTGCCCTTGTACGGCTCGGGCTTGCGGATCTTGCGGATGTTCGCCGAGACCTCGCCCACCTGCTGCTTGTCGATGCCGGACACCGAGAACTTCGTCGGGCTCTCGACCGCGAAGGTGATGCCCTCCGGGGCGGTGACCTTCACCGGGTGCGAGAAGCCGAGGGCGAACTCGAGGTCGCTGCCCTTGGCGGTCACGCGGTAACCGGTGCCGACGATCTCGAGCTTCTTCTCGTAGCCGTTGGTCACGCCGGTGATCATGTTGGCCAGCAGGGTGCGGGTGAGGCCGTGCAGGGCACGGGACTCACGCTCTTCGTCGGGACGAGCGACCTTGAGGGCGCCGTCCTCCTGCTCGACCGTGATGGGGGCGGGCACCGAGTGCTCGAGGGACCCCTTGGGGCCCTTCACAGTCACGAGTGCGCCGCTGATGGTGACATCCACGCCGGCCGGGACCGGAACGGGGAGCTTGCCGATTCGAGACATTGGCGTCTCTCCTTTCCGATTACCAGACGTAGGCGAGGACTTCGCCGCCCACACCCTTGTCCTGCGCCTGACGGTCAGTCAGGAGGCCGGAGGAGGTGGACAGGATGGCCACGCCGAGGCCGCCGAGGACCTTGGGCAGATTGGTGGACTTCGCGTAGACACGCAGACCAGGCTTGGACACGCGCCGCACGCCGGTGAGGGCGCGCTCGCGGGTCGGGCCGTACTTGAGGTTGATGGTGAGGTTCTTGCCCACCTTCGCGTCCTCGACGGTCCAGCCGGTGACGTAACCCTCGGCCTGCAGGATCTCCGCGATCCGCGACTTCAGCTTCGAGAACGGCATCGTGACCGTGTCGTGGTGCGCCGAGTTCGCGTTACGCAGACGCGTCAGCATGTCTGCGATCGGGTCGGTCATAGTCATATCGGGCTCCAGCCCTTCCTCGCCGGGGTATCCGTGCGGTGCTCAGCGGAGCACCGCACGGACCTGCGGCGTAGTTGTTTTACCAGCTGCTCTTGGTGACGCCGGGGAGCTCACCGCGGTGGGCCATCTCCCGCAGGCAGATCCGGCACAGGCCGAACTTGCGGTAGACCGAGTGCGGACGACCGCACCGCTGGCACCGGGTGTAGGCGCGCACGGCGAACTTCGGCTTGGCGTTCGCCTTGTTGATCAGGGCCTTCTTCGCCATGTCAGCTCTCCTTGAAGGGGAAACCGAGACGGCGCAGCAGGGAGCGGCCCTCGTCGTCGGTCGTCGCCGTGGTCACGACCGTGATGTCCATACCGCGGACCCGGTCGATCTTGTCCTGGTCGATCTCGTGGAACATCGACTGCTCCGTGAGACCGAACGTGTAGTTGCCGTGCCCGTCGAACTGCTTCGGGCTCAGGCCGCGGAAGTCGCGGATACGCGGCAGCGCGACCGACAGCAGCCGGTCGAGGAACTCCCACATGCGGTCGCCGCGCAGCGTGACGTGCGCACCGATCGGCATGCCCTCACGCAGCTTGAACTGCGCGATGGACTTCTTCGCTCGGTTGATCTGCGGCTTCTGACCGGTGATCGCGGTCAGGTCGCGGATCGCGCCCTCGATGAGCTTCGAGTCCTTCGCCGCGTCTCCGACGCCCATGTTGACGACGATCTTCGTCAGACCGGCGACCTGGTGGAGGTTCGAGTGACCGAACTCCTCCTGGAGCGCGGCGAGGATCTCCTCGCGGTACTTCTGCTTGAGACGAGGCAGTGCCGGGGCCTCGATGACCTCGTCGTGAGTCGTCGCAGCCATATCAGATGTCCTTCCCGGAACGCTTGGCGTAGCGGACGCGCACGGTACGCGTGCGACCGTCCTGCTCGACCTCCTCGAGACGGAACCCGACGCGCGTCGGCTTCTTGTCCTCGGGGTCGACCAGCATCACGTTGGAGACGTGGATCGGCGCCTCGACGGTCTCGATGCCACCCGTGCGGGTGCCACGCGACGTCTGGCCGGCCTTCACGTGCTTGGTCACGCGCTGGATGCCCTCGACGATGACGCGGTCGCTGTCGGTGAGCACCTCGAGCACGCGGCCCGTCAGGCCCTTGTCACGACCGGCGATCACGATCACCTGGTCGCCCTTCTTGATCTTCGCCATGGTCAGAGCACCTCCGGGGCCAACGAGATGATCTTCATGAACCGCTTGTCACGCAGCTCACGGCCGACGGGGCCGAAGATGCGCGTTCCACGCGGCTCGCCGTCGGTCTTGAGGATGACGGCGGCGTTCTCGTCGAACTTGATGTAGGAACCGTCGGGACGACGGCGCTCCTTGACGGTCCGGACGATGACGGCCTTGACCACGTCGCCCTTCTTCACGTTGCCGCCCGGGATCGCGTCCTTGACGGTGGCGACGATGGTGTCGCCGATACCGGCGTAGCGACGTCCGGATCCACCGAGAACGCGGATGCAGAGAATCTCCTTGGCACCCGTGTTGTCGGCGACCCGCAGTCGCGACTCCTGCTGGATCATCGATTGATCTCCTGTCGTCGAGCTGGTTCTCGGCCCGGGCTGTCCCAGGCGAGCCTTGCCGAACGGATAGTTGCTGTGGTGGGGACCCGACGCATACGTGTGTCACACCGCGCCCCCACCGGGAAGGACTGTCTTACTTGGCCTTCTCGAGGATCTCCACCAGTCGCCACCGCTTGGTCGCGGACAGCGGGCGGGTCTCCATGATGACGACCAGGTCGCCGATGCCGGCGGAGTTCTGCTCGTCGTGCACCTTGACCTTGTTGGTACGGCGCATGACCTTGCCGTAGAGCGGGTGCTTCACGCGGTCCTCGACCTCGACGACGATGGTCTTGTCCATCTTGTCGCTGACGACGTATCCGCGACGCACCTTGCGGGTTGCCCGCTCCTCGGTGGTCACCGTCTCGGTGTTCTCGCTCATCAGTGCCTCACTCACTCACGCTCGGGGCCGTACGGATGCCGAGCTCGCGCTCGCGCAGGACCGTGTAGATCCGCGCGATGTCACGCTTGACCGCCTTGAGGCGGCCGTGCGACTCGAGCTGGCCGGTGGCGGCCTGAAAGCGCAGGTTGAAGAGCTCCTGCTTCTGCTCCTTGAGCTTCGCGACGAGAGCCTCGTCGTCGAAGCCGTCGAGGTCGGCCGGGGCAAGCCCCTGGGTACCGATTGCCATCAGTTCGCACCACCTTCGCGCACCACGAAACGGCACTTCATCGGGAGCTTGTGCATCGCGCGGCGCAGGGCCTCGCGAGCAAGCTCCTCAGGGACTCCGGCCAGCTCGAAGACGATGCGGCCGGGCTTGACGTTGGCGACCCACCACTCGGGCGAACCCTTACCGGAACCCATGCGGGTCTCGGCAGGCTTCTTCGTGAGCGGGCGGTCCGGGTAGATGTTGATCCAGACCTTGCCGCCACGCTTGATGTGGCGGGTCATCGCGATACGAGCAGCCTCGATCTGGCGGTTCGTGACGTAGGCGGGCTCGAGAGCCTGGATGCCGTAGTCGCCGAACGAGATCGTGGTGCCACCCTTGGCCATGCCGGAGCGCTTCGGGTGGTGCTGCTTGCGGTGCTTGAGCCTGCGCGGGATCAGCATGACTCAGGCCTCCGTTCCGGACTCTGGGGCCGCGGCCTGCTCGGCCGGGGCCGGCGCGTCGGACGCAGCGGGGGCCTCGGCAGCGGGCTGCTGCTTCGGCTGCGACGGACGCTCGTTGCGGTCGTTGCGGCGCGGGCCACCACGACGCTCGGGTCCGCCACGGCCACCACGGCCCTGGCGCGGACCGGCGGCGGCCTGCTGCGCGGCGAACTCCTTCTCGGTCATGTCGCCCTTGTAGACCCAGACCTTCACGCCGATGCGGCCGAAGGTCGTGCGGGCCTCGAAGAAGCCGTAGTCGATGTTCGCGCGGAGGGTGTGCAGGGGCACGCGGCCCTCGCGGTAGAACTCCGACCGGCTCATCTCGGCGCCGCCGAGGCGGCCGGCGACCTGGACGCGGATGCCCTTCGCACCGGCGCGCTGCGCGGACTGGATGCCCTTGCGCATGGCGCGGCGGAAAGAGACACGGCTCGCCAGCTGCTCGGCGATGCCCTGCGCGACGAGCTGAGCGTCGATCTCCGCGTTCTTGACCTCGAGGATGTTGAGCTGCACCTGCTTGCCGGTGAGCTTCTCGAGCTCACCGCGGATGCGGTCGGCCTCAGCACCACGACGGCCGATGACGATGCCCGGACGTGCCGTGTGGATGTCCACGCGAACACGGTCACGGGTGCGCTCGATCTCGACCTTGGAGATGCCGGCCCGTTCGAGACCGGTGCTCATGAGCTTCCGGATCTCGACGTCCTCACGGACGTAGTCGCGGTACCGCTGCCCAGGCTTGGTGCTGTCGGCGAACCAGCGCGACCGGTGGTCGGTGGTGATGCCGAGGCGGTACCCGTGCGGGTGAATCTTCTGCCCCACTATCGGGCCCCTTCCTTCTGCTCACGCGGTGCGACGACCACGGTGATGTGGCTGGTGCGCTTGAGGATCTGGCTCGCACGCCCCTGGGCCCGCGGTCGGAACCGCTTGAGAGTCGGGCCCTCGTCCACGTACACCTCGGAGACCACGTACTCGGTCTCGTCGAAGCGCTCGCTCGCGCGGTCGGCCTTGACCCTGGCATTCGCCACAGCGGACTCGACGACCTTGCGGACCGGCTCGCTCGCGGCCTGCGGCGCGAACTTCAGCACCGCGACGGCCTCGACGGCCTGCTTGCCACGGATGAGGTCCACGACGCGCCGGGCCTTCTGGGGCGTGACACGGACGAACCGCGCCTGCGCCTTGGCTTCCATTGCTGTCCTGCTTCCTTTTCTCAGACCGTCAGGGTCGCCCCGCTCAGCGGCGGCGGCCCTTCTTGTCGTCCTTCACGTGGCCGCGGAAGGTCCGCGTGGGAGCGAACTCGCCGAGCTTGTGGCCGACCATCGCCTCGGTCACGAAGACCGGGGTGTGCTTGCGACCGTCGTGCACGGCGAAGGTGTGACCGAGGAAGTCGGGCGTGATGACCGACCGACGGGACCAGGTCTTGATGACGTTCTTGGTCCCCTTCTCGTTCTGGACGTCCACCTTCTTCTGCAGGTGGTCGTCGACGAAGGGGCCCTTCTTCAGGCTACGAGGCATCTGTCAGGCTCCTATCAGCGCTTCTTGCCGGTGCGGCGACGGCGGACGATCATCTTGTCGCTCGACTTGTTCGGACGGCGGGTCCGGCCCTCGGGCTGACCCCAGGGGCTGACCGGGTGGCGACCACCGGAGGTCTTGCCCTCACCACCACCGTGGGGGTGGTCGACCGGGTTCATGACGACACCGCGGACGGTCGGGCGGATGCCCTTCCAGCGGTTACGTCCGGCCTTGCCCCAGTTGATGTTCGACTGCTCGGCGTTGCCGACCTCGCCGACCGTCGCGCGGCAGCGCAGGTCGACGTTGCGGATCTCGCCGGACGGCATGCGCAGCTGGCCGTACGGCCCTTCCTTCGCGACGAGCTGCACGGACGCACCCGCGGAGCGGGCGATCTTCGCGCCGCCGCCGGGGCGGAGCTCGACGGCGTGCAGCACGGTACCGGTCGGGATGTTGCGCAGCGGCAGGTTGTTGCCGGGCTTGATGTCGGCGCCGGGACCGGCCTCGACGGTGTCACCCTGCGACAGCTTGTTCGGCGCCACGATGTAGCGCTTGGTGCCGTCCGCGTAGTGCAGCAGCGCGATGCGCGCCGTGCGGTTCGGGTCGTACTCGATGTGCGCGACCTTGGCCGGCACGCCGTCCTTGTCGTGACGACGGAAGTCGATCACGCGGTAGGCGCGCTTGTGGCCACCACCCTTGTGGCGGGTCGTGATCCGACCGGAGTTGTTGCGACCGCCGGTCTTCGACAGCGGACGAACCAGCGACTTCTCCGGCTCAGAGCGCGTGATCTCGACGAAGTCGGCAACGCTCGAGCCACGGCGGCCGGGCGTCGTCGGCTTGTGCTTACGGATTCCCATGGAAGTTGTCCTCGATCTGCTCTCGTCCGGCTCAGCCGACCGGACCACCGAAGATGTCGATCGAACCCTCGCGGAGGGTGACGATCGCACGCTTCGTGTCCTTGCGCTTGCCCAGGCCGTAACGCGTACGACGCGTCTTGCCCTTGCGGTTGATCGTGTTCACCGAGGCGACCTTGACACCGAAGACCTGCTCGACCGCGATCTTGATCTCGGTCTTGTTGGCGTCCGGGTCCACGACGAAGGTGTACTTGCCCTCGTCGAGGAGGTTGTAGGACTTCTCGGAGACGACCGGCGCGATCAAGATGTCGCGCGGGTCCTTCGTCACGGCGGTCACTTGGTGGCCTCCTTCTCGGATGCAGCCTCGACCTCGGCCTCGCCCTCCGTCGCGACCGCCTTCACCGACTTGCCCGTGGTCGGGCCCGCCAGGAACGCGTCGAGCGCGCCCTGCGTGAAGACGACGTCGTCGGAGACGAGCACGTCGTAGGTGTTCAGCTGGTCCGCGGTCAGCAGGTGGACCTGCTCGACGTTGCGGAGCGACTTGATGGTCAGCTCGTCCGAGCGCTCCGTGACGACCAGCACGTGCTTACGGTCCGTCAGCTTGGCGATCGTGCCGAGCGCGGTCTTGGTCGACGGGACACCGTCGACACCGAAGCCCGACACCACGTGCACGCGGCCCGCGCGAGCGCGGTCCGAGAGAGCACCGCGCAGGGCGGCCGCCTTCATCTTCTTCGGCGTGCGCTGGTCGTACTTGCGCGGCTGCGGGCCGTGGACGGTGCCACCGCCGGCGAACTGCGGGGCGCGGGTCGAACCCTGACGGGCGCGGCCGGTGCCCTTCTGCTTGTACGGCTTGCGGCCACCGCCGCGAACCTCGCCGCGGGTCTTGGTGGACGCGGTGCCCTGACGCGACGCAGCGCGCTGGGCGACGACCACCTGGTGGATCAGCGGGACGTTCGTGGCGACGTCGAAGACCTCGGCGGGGAGCTCGGCGGTGCCGGACTTCTTGCCGGTGGCGTCGAGCACGTCGACGTTCAGGTTAGCCATCTGTCTCAGGCTCCCTTCGCGGCGGTACGGACGAGGACGATGCCGCCCTTGGGGCCGGGGACCGCGCCCTTGACGAGCAGCAGACCCTTCTCCGCGTCGACCGCGTGGACGGTCAGGTTCTGGACGGTCTTGCGGGCGTGGCCCATGCGACCGGCCATCCGCATGCCCTTGAACACGCGCGAGGGCGTGGAGGCGCCGCCGATCGAACCCGGCTTGCGGTGGTTGCGGTGCGCACCGTGCGAGGCGCCCACGCCGGCGAAGCCGTGACGCTTCATGACGCCGGCGGTGCCCTTGCCCTTGGTGGTTCCGACGACGTCGACCACGGTCCCGGCCTCGAAGGCCTCGGCGGTGATCTCCTGACCGGTCGTGTACTCACCGGCGTTGTCGGTACGGACCTCGACGAGGTGACGGCGCGGCGTGACGCCGGCCTTCTCGAAGTGGCCCTTGAGCGGCTTGGTGACCTTGCGCGGGTCGATCTGGCCGGCGGCGAGCTGGACGGCTGCATAGCCGTCGGCCTCCGCGTCGCGGACCTGCGTCACCACGTTGGTGGGGACGGCGACGACGGTGACCGGCACGAGCTTGCCCGCGTCGTCCCACGTCTGCGTCATGCCGAGCTTGGTGCCGAGCACCGCGGTCATGTTCTTCTGCTGGTTGGTCATGATCTCCAGCCTCAGAGCTTGATCTCGATGTTCACGTCAGCCGGCAGATCGATGCGCATGAGCGAGTCGACCGCCTTCGGCGTGGGATCGATGATGTCGATCAGGCGCTTGTGCGTGCGCATCTCGAAGTGCTCACGGCTGTCCTTGTACTTGTGAGGCGACCGGATGACGGTGAAGACGTTCTTCTCCGTCGGCAGCGGCACCGGACCCACGACCGTCGCACCAGCGCGTGTCACCGTGTCGACGATCTTGCGCGCCGAGCTGTCGATGACCTCGTGGTCGTAGGACTTGAGCCGGATGCGGATCTTCTGTCCCGCCATGGCGTCGTCTGACTCTCTCTCTCGAACCGCTAATGTCCGACCCCCGCGCTCGGGCGTGTCGCATAGCGCGAGACGCTCGGGCACACACCTGTCCGGCGTTGGGGCCGTTGATTGTGGACCGCTGCGCGGACCACGACGTATGTCCAGCCTGTCGAGACGTGTGTCCGTGGGGCGTTCCGCGTATCGACAGCAGGCATCCCCACGATCCCCTCCGAGGAGGGGGACCGCTCCAGGCGCCGCCACCGGCCTGAGGCCGTGACGTGCACCGCGGTGCTACACACTGTTCGACACGAGAAAGAACGCGCCCGTGACAGGCAACTTGACCATCTTGCCATACGGGGAGCCGGGAGACCAACTCCTCCGGGGTGTGACGCCGGACGCACCCGAGGCCCGGGCCCCCGCGGGGGCCCGGGCCTCGGACGGACCGGTGGAGCTCAGCTCCCCACGATCACCGAGTGATCAGGTGATCACTTGACGATCTTGGTGACACGGCCGGAACCGACCGTGCGACCACCCTCACGGATGGCGAAGCCGAGGCCCTCCTCCATGGCGATCGGCTGGATCAGCTCGACCGACATGTCGGTGTTGTCGCCGGGCATGACCATCTCGGTGCCCTCAGGCAGCGTGATGACGCCGGTGACGTCCGTGGTCCGGAAGTAGAACTGCGGACGGTAGTTCGAGTAGAACGGGTTGTGGCGGCCGCCCTCGTCCTTGCCCAGGATGTAGACCTGCGCCTCGAAGTTCGTGTGCGGGGTGATCGAACCCGGCTTCACGACGACCTGGCCACGCTCGACGTCCTCGCGCTTGAGGCCACGCAGGAGGAGACCGGTGTTGTCGCCGGCCTGCGCCTGGTCCATCTGCTTGTGGAAGGTCTCGATACCGGTGACCGTCGTCTTCTGCGGGGAGCGGATGCCGACGATCTCGACCTCGGAGTTGATGTCGAGCGTGCCACGCGCCACCTTGCCGGTGACGACGGTGCCACGACCGGTGATCGTGAAGACGTCCTCGATGGGCATGAGGAACGGCTTGTCGAGCTCACGCTGCGGCTCGGGGACGTTCTCGTCCACGGCCTCCATGAGCTCCAGGACCTTCTTGGTCCACTCGGGGTCACCCTCGAGCGCCTTGAGGCCGGAGACGCGGACGACCGGAGCGTTGTCGCCGTCGAACTCCTGCGACGACAGCAGCTCGCGGACCTCCATCTCGACGAGCTCGAGGAGCTCCTCGTCCTCGACCATGTCGGACTTGTTGAGCGCCACGAGCAGGTAGGGGACGCCCACCTGGCGGGCCAGGAGGACGTGCTCGCGCGTCTGGGCCATCGGGCCGTCCGTCGCGGCGACCACGAGGATGGCACCGTCCATCTGCGCCGCACCGGTGATCATGTTCTTGATGTAGTCGGCGTGACCCGGCGCATCGACGTGAGCGTAGTGACGGTTCGGCGTCTCGTACTCGATGTGCGAGATGTTGATCGTGATACCGCGCTGCTTCTCCTCGGGCGCGGCATCGATCTCGTCGAAGTTCTTCAGCTGGTTCGACGGGAGGTCGGGGTACGTCTCGGCGAGCGTCTTCGAGATCGCGGCCGTCAGCGTCGTCTTACCGTGGTCGACGTGACCGATGGTGCCGATGTTGACGTGCGGCTTGGTCCGCTCGAACTTGGCCTTAGCCACTGGGGTCCTCCTGGGACTTGGGTAGATGTTCCGAACGTTGCGAGTGTCGGCCGATCAAGCCTAAACCCTCGGGGCGTTGCGGTTTCCTACAGGTTGATGGTTGTGCAGGTGTTCGACCTGTGGGGACTCACTCGCCCCGGGTCTTCTTGATGATCTCCTCAGCCACGGCCTTGGGAACCTCGCCATAGCTGTCGAACTGCATCGAGTACACGGCGCGGCCCTGCGTCTTGGAACGCAGGTCCCCGATGTACCCGAACATCTCGCTCAACGGTACCTGGGCGCGCACGACCTTGACGCCCGTCGCGTCCTCCATGGACTGGATCATCCCACGGCGTGAGTTGATGTCGCCGATGACCTCGCCCATGTACTCCTCGGGCGTGCGCACCTCGACGGCCATGATGGGCTCCAGCAGCACCGGGTCGGCGCGCCGGACACCCTCCTTGAACACCATGGATCCAGCGATCTTGAACGCCATCTCCGAGGAGTCGACGTCGTGGTACGCACCGTCGAGGAGCGTGGCCTTGACACCGACCACCGGGAACCCGGCCAGCACACCCTGCTGCATGGCCGACTGGATACCGGCGTCCACCGACGGGATGTACTCACGCGGGATCCGACCGCCGGTGACCGCGTTGGCGAACTCGTAGAGCTCGTTCTCCGTGGTCTCCAGCGGCTCGAAGGTCACCTGGACCTTCGCGAACTGACCCGAACCACCGGTCTGCTTCTTGTGCGTGTAGTCGATCTTCTCCGCCTTGCGACGGATCGTCTCGCGGTACGCGACCTGCGGCTTGCCGACGTTGGCCTCGACCTTGAACTCCCGCTTCATGCGGTCGACGAGGATGTCGAGGTGGAGCTCGCCCATACCGCCGATGACGGTCTGGCCGGTCTCCTCGTCCAGCTTGACGCGGAACGTCGGGTCCTCCTCGGCGAGCTTCTGGATCGCCGTGGAGAGCTTTTCCTGGTCCGCCTTGGTCTTCGGCTCGATGGCCACGTCGATCACGGGCTCCGGGAAGGTCATCGACTCGAGGATGACCTGGGAGTCCGAGGCGCTCAGGGTGTCACCGGTGGTGGTGTCCTTGAGCCCGATGAACGCGTAGATGTGGCCGGCCTGGGCCTCGGGGACCGGGTTCTCCTTGTTGGAGTGCATCTGGAAGAGCTTCCCGATGCGCTCCTTCTTGCCCTTGGTCGTGTTGTAGACCTGGGCGCCCTGCTCGACCTTGCCCGAGTAGACCCGGACGTAGGTGAGCTTGCCGAAGAACGGGTGCGAGGCGACCTTGAACGCCAGCGCGGAGAAGGGCTCCGAGGCGTCCGAGTGACGCTCGATGATCTTCTCCTCGTCCTTGGCGTCGTGACCCTGGACGGGCGGGACGTCGAGCGGCGACGGAAGGTAGTCGATGACAGCGTCGAGCATGGGCTGCACGCCCTTGTTCTTGAACGCCGAGCCGCAGAGGACCGGGAAGGCCTCCGAGTTGACGACGAGCTTGCGGATGCCGCCCTTGATCTCGTCGATCGTCAGCTCTTCGCCACCGAGGTACTTCTCGAGCAGCTCCTCGTCCGTCTCCGCGACGGCCTCGATGAGCTCGGCGCGGTACTCCTCGGCCTTGGCCTGGAGGTCGGTGGGGATCTCCTCGACCTCGTAGGTCTCGCCGAGCTTGGTCTCGCCGTGCCAGACCAGTGCCTTCATCTGGAGCAGGTCGACGACGCCGGTGAAGTCGTTCTCCGCACCGATCGGCAGCTGGATGACCAGCGGCTTCGCCTTGAGGCGCTCGACGATCGTCTTCACGGTGAAGTAGAAGTCGGCACCGAGCTTGTCCATCTTGTTGACGAAGCAGATGCGCGGCACGTCGTACTTGTCGGCCTGACGCCACACGGTCTCCGACTGGGGCTCGACGCCCTCCTTGCCGTCGAACACGGCGACGGCACCGTCGAGGACACGGAGCGAACGCTCCACCTCGACGGTGAAGTCCACGTGCCCCGGGGTGTCGATGATGTTGATCTGGTTGTCGCCCCAGTAGCAGGTCGTCGCGGCGGACGTGATCGTGATGCCGCGCTCCTGCTCCTGCTCCATCCAGTCCATCGTCGACGCACCGTCGTGCGTCTCACCGACCTTGTAGTTGACACCCGTGTAGTACAGGATGCGCTCGGTGGTGGTGGTCTTTCCGGCATCGATGTGGGCCATGATGCCGATGTTGCGGACCTTCTTCAGGTCGGTCAGCACGTCGAGTGCCACGGTGTCTTACCCCTCGGGTCAGTGGGACGTCGGGAACCGGTGCGGAGACCCGGCTTCTGCCGGCTCCAGATCCGCGGACGACCCCGGGATGCTCCCGAGGTCGTCCGAGCGCATCACCAGCGGTAGTGCGCGAAGGCCTTGTTGGACTCGGCCATCTTGTGCATGTCCTCGCGGCGCTTGACCGCGGCACCGAGGCCGTTCGAGGCGTCGAGGATCTCGTTCATCAGACGCTCGGTCATCGTCTTCTCGCGACGAGCGCGCGAGAAGTCGGTGAGCCAGCGCAGAGCGAGCGTCGTCGACCGCGACGGCCGGACGTCGACCGGGACCTGGTAGGTCGCGCCGCCGACTCGGCGGGAGCGGACCTCGAGGGCCGGACGGACGTTCTCGAGCGCACGCTTGAGGACGACGACCGGGTCCTGGTCGGTCTTGTCACGAACACCCTCGAGGGCGCCGTAGACGATCGACTCGGCGGTGGACTTCTTACCGTCGAGCAGGACCTTGTTGATCAGCTGCGTCACGACGGGCGACCCGTAGACGGGGTCGACGATGAGCGGCCGCTTGGGGGCCGGACCCTTACGAGGCATCAGGCCTTCTCCTTCTTCGCGCCGTACCGGGAACGCGCCTGCTGACGGCCCTTGACACCCTGGGTGTCGAGCGCGCCGCGCACGATCTTGTAGCGGACACCGGGAAGGTCCTTCACACGGCCGCCGCGCACGAGCACGATCGAGTGCTCCTGAAGGTTGTGGCCGACACCCGGGATGTAGGCCGTGACCTCGATACCGGAGGAAAGCTTCACACGCGCGACCTTGCGGAGCGCGGAGTTCGGCTTCTTGGGGGTGGTGGTGTACACACGGGTGCACACGCCGCGCCGCTGAGGGGAACCCTTGAGGGCCGGGGTCTTCGACTTCCCGGCCTTCGAGGTCCGGCCCTTGCGGACGAGCTGCTGGATCGTAGGCACTACGTCTCCGTCGTCTCTCGAGCTCACGAGGGCCTGTCGGCCCTCGACGGTGGTCTGTCTGGCTTGTGCGTGCCGATCGCAGGCGGCACCCGCGATCCTCACGGACCGCAACGCCACTTACCACCGGCTCGATGGCCCGGGTCCGCTCCCCCGTTCTCGCGAACGGTCCGAGCAGTCATCCGGGATGCTCGTGCACGCATCGGCGGCGCCTCCGGCGACTCTCCCGAGAGATGCTCTGGAGCACTTCTCGGACGACCAGCGGGATGCACGGTGCGACGGCACGGGCACGGCTTCCTAGGCTACCGCCGGAAGCAAGCATGGTCAAAGGACGAGACAACCCTCCGGGTGTGACGTCCGTCGCCCGCCCCGACGACCGCCCCTGACCCGCGCCGATGCACCCGAGCCGCCTTCGCCGTCGTCGTCCCCGCGACCGTCCGACGCAACGAAGACGGCGCGGGGAGGCCCGCCGTCGTTCCGGTCGTACGCGTTCCCGAAGTGGAGCGCCCCCAGGGGCGCGTGAACGCGACCGGAACGACGGCGGGCCTCCCCGCGCCGAACAGGAATCAGCGGAAGTCGCCGAAGTCCAGGTCCTCCAGCGGGATCGCCTCGCCCGAGCCCATGCCGAGGGTCGGGAAGTCGATCTCGTCGTAGCCGAAGCTCGGGTAGAGCTCCGCCTTCGCCTGCTCGGTCGGCTCGACCTCGATGTTCCGGTAGCGGGGCAGACCCGTACCGGCGGGGATGAGCTTACCGATGATGACGTTCTCCTTGAGGCCCAGCAGCGGGTCCCGACGACCGCTCATCGCCGCCTCGGTGAGGACCCGGGTCGTCTCCTGGAAGGAGGCGGCCGAGAGCCACGAGTCGGTGGCGAGCGAGGCCTTCGTGATACCCATCAGCTCCGGACGGCCGGCGGCCGGCTGGCCACCCTCCGCCACGGCCTTGCGGTTCGCGTCCTCGAAGCGGGTGCGCTCCGCGAGCTCACCCGGCAGCAGCGCGGCGTCCCCGGCGTCCAGCACGGTCACGCGACGCAGCATCTGCCGCACGATGACCTCGATGTGCTTGTCGTGGATGTCCACACCCTGCGAGCGGTACGTGTCCTGCACCGCGTCGACGAGCTGCTTCTGGGCGGCACGCGGGCCGAGGATGCGCAGGACCTTCTTCGGGTCGACCGCACCCTGCACCAGCTGGGTGCCGACAGCGACGTGGTCGCCGTCCGCGATCAGCAGGCGCGCACGCTTGGTGACGGGGTAGCGGATCTCCTCGCCGCCGTCGTCCGGCGTGAGCACGAGGTGACGCGTGCGCTCGGTGTCCTCGATCGCGACCCGACCGGTGTACTCCGCGATCGGCGCCTCACCCTTGGGGGTGCGGGCCTCGAAGAGCTCGGTCACGCGGGGAAGACCCTGCGTGATGTCCTCCGCGGAGGCGACACCACCGGTGTGGAAGGTACGCATCGTCAGCTGCGTGCCCGGCTCACCGATCGACTGCGCCGCGATGATGCCGACGGCCTCGCCGATGTCCACGAGCTTGCCCGTGGCCAGGGAGCGGCCGTAGCACTTGGCGCAGGTGCCCACGCGCGACTCGCAGGTCAGGACCGAGCGGACCCGGACCTCCTCGATGCCGGCCGCGATCACCTTGTCGATGATGATGTCGCCCGCGTCGGAACCGGCCTCGGCGATGACCGTGCCGTCCTCCGCCACGACGTCCGTGGCGAACGTCCGCGAGTAGATCGACGTCTCCACGCGAGCGTCCGGCACCAGCTGGTCGCCGATCCGCTCGGCCACCGGCAGCGGCAGACCGCGCTCGGTGCCGCAGTCGTCCTCACGGATGATGACGTCCTGCGACACGTCGACGAGCCGACGCGTCAGGTAGCCGGAGTCCGCCGTCCGCAGCGCCGTGTCCGCGAGGCCCTTGCGGGCACCGTGGGAGGCGATGAAGTACTCGAGGACGGACAGGCCCTCGCGGTAGTTGGACTTGATCGGGCGCGGGATGATCTCGCCCTTCGGGTTCGCCACGAGACCGCGCATGCCGGCGATCTGACGGACCTGCATCCAGTTACCACGGGCACCCGAGGAGACCATGCGGTACAGCGTGTTCCGCTCGTCGTTCTCGAGGTGGTCGCGCATGACGGAAGCGATCTTGTCGGTCGCCTGGGTCCAGATCTCGATGAGCTCCTGACGGCGCTCGTCGTCGGTGATCAGGCCCTTCTCGTACTGGCCCTGGACCTTGAGCGCGCGTGCCTCGTGCTCGTCGAGGATCTCGTTCTTCTCCACCGGCATCGCGACGTCGGTGATCGAGATCGTCACGCCCGAGCGGGTCGCCCACCGGTAGCCGGCGTCCTTGAGCGCGTCGAGCGACGTCGCGACGTCGACCTTCGGGTAGCGCTCCGCCAGGTCGTTGACGATCGCGGAGAGCTCCTTCTTGCCGACGATCTCGTTCTGGAACGGGTAGTCGACGGGAAGTGCCTCGTTGAAGAGCGTGCGACCGAGCGTGGTCTCGAACAGCAGCGGCTGACCCGGCTCCCAGCCCTCGGGGGCCACGAAGCCGCGGCTCGGCGCCACCAGGTCCGACATGCGCACCTTGATCGTCGCGTTGATGTCGAGCTGACCACGGTCGAACGCCATGATCGCCTCGGCCTGCGACGCGAACACGCGACCCTCGCCCTCGGCACCCGGGCGGTCCGCCGTCAGGTGGTGCAGACCGATGATCATGTCCTGGGAGGGCATGGTCACCGGACGGCCGTCCGAGGGCTTCAGGATGTTGTTGCTCGAGAGCATGAGGATGCGGGCCTCGGCCTGCGCCTCCGCGCTCAGCGGCAGGTGGACGGCCATCTGGTCACCGTCGAAGTCGGCGTTGAACGCGCCGCACACGAGCGGGTGCAGGTGGATCGCCTTGCCCTCGACGAGCTGCGGCTCGAACGCCTGGATGCCCAGACGGTGCAGGGTGGGCGCACGGTTGAGCAGCACGGGGTGCTCGGTGATGACCTCCTCGAGCACGTCCCACACCACGGAACGCGTCCGCTCGACCATCCGCTTGGCGGACTTGATGTTCTGCGCGTGGTTGAGCTCCACGAGCCGCTTCATGACGAACGGCTTGAACAGCTCGAGCGCCATCTGCTTCGGCAGGCCGCACTGGTGCAGCTTGAGCTGCGGGCCGACCACGATGACCGAACGGCCCGAGTAGTCGACACGCTTGCCGAGCAGGTTCTGACGGAACCGGCCCTGCTTGCCCTTGAGCATGTCGGAGATCGACTTCAGCGGACGGTTGCCGGGGCCCGTGACCGGGCGACCGCGGCGGCCGTTGTCGAACAGCGAGTCGACGGCCTCCTGCAGCATCCGCTTCTCGTTGTTGACGATGATCTCGGGCGCGCCGAGGTCGAGCAGCCGCTTGAGGCGGTTGTTCCGGTTGATGACACGGCGGTACAGGTCGTTGAGGTCCGACGTCGCGAAGCGCCCACCGTCGAGCTGCACCATCGGGCGCAGGTCCGGCGGGATGACCGGCACGGCGTCGAGCACCATGGCCGACGGCGAGTTCGTCGTCGTGAGGAACGCGTTGACGACCTTGAGGCGCTTCAGCGCCCGGGTCTTGCGCTGCCCCTTGCCGCTGCGGATGATCTCGCGCAGCGTCTCGGCCTCGGCGTCCAGGTCGAAGCTCTCGAGACGCTTCTGGATCGCCGCGGCGCCCATCGAGCCCTCGAAGTAGGTGCCGTAACGGTCGACGAGCTGCCGGTACAGCATCTCGTCACCCTCGAGGTCGGCGACCTTGAGGTTCTTGAACCGGTCCCAGACCTGCTCCAGGCGGTCGAGCTCCGCGTCCGAGCGCTTGCGCAGCTGCGCCATCTCGCGCTCGGCGGAGTCACGCACCTTGCGGCGCGCGTCGGCCTTGGCGCCCTCGGCCTCGAGCTCGGCCAGGTCGGCCTCGAGCTTCTGGGCGCGGGTGTTGATGTCGTTGTCGCGCCGGTCGGTGATCTCCTTCTTCTCCAGGTCGATCTCGTTCTGGAGGTTCGGGAGGTCTTCCTGGCGCGCCTCGTCGTCGACCCACGTGATCATGTAGGCCGCGAAGTAGATGACCTTCTCCAGGTCCTTGGGCGCCAGGTCCAGCAGGTAGCCCAGGCGGGAGGGCACACCCTTGAAGAACCAGATGTGCGTGACGGGGGCCGCGAGCTCGATGTGACCCATGCGCTCACGGCGCACCTTGGACCGCGTGACCTCGACACCGCAGCGCTCGCAGATGATGCCCTTGAAACGCACCCGCTTGTACTTGCCGCAGTAGCACTCCCAGTCCCGGGTGGGGCCGAAGATCTTCTCGCAGAAGAGCCCGTCCTTCTCCGGCTTCAGGGTGCGGTAGTTGATGGTCTCGGGCTTCTTCACCTCGCCGTGCGACCAGGCACGGATGTCGTCGGCCCTGGCCAGGCCGATACGCAGCTCGTCGAAGACGTTGACGTCGAGCAAGATGTCCTACTTCCTCAAAGCTTTTCGGATGTTCCGTGGTTCAGCTGGTCGCTGGATCAGATCTCGTCGACCGTGGTGGCGGAGTTGGGCCGGCGGGAGAGGTCGATGCCGAGCTCTTCCGCGGCGCGGTACACCTCGTCGTCGGACTCCTTCATCTCGATCTGCACGCCGTCGCTCGAGAGCACCTCGACGTTCAGGCAGAGCGACTGCATCTCCTTGAGGAGGACCTTGAAGGACTCCGGGATGCCCGAGTCGGGGATGTTCTCGCCCTTGACGATCGCCTCGTAGACCTTGACGCGGCCCGGGATGTCGTCGGACTTGATGGTGAGCAGCTCCTGGAGCGTGTAGGCCGCTCCGTACGCCTCGAGCGCCCACACCTCCATCTCGCCGAACCGCTGACCGCCGAACTGCGCCTTACCACCCAGCGGCTGCTGCGTGATCATCGAGTACGGGCCGGTCGAGCGCGCGTGGATCTTGTCGTCGACGAGGTGGTGGAGCTTGAGGATGTACATGTAGCCCACCGCGACCGGGTCCGGGAACGGCTCGCCGGAACGGCCGTCGAACAGCGCCGCCTTGCCGTCGAGACCGACCATGCGGTCGCCGTCGCGGTTCGGCAGCGTCGTCGAGATGAGGCCGCGCAGCGCGTCCTCCTCCAGACCGTCGAACACCGGCGTGGCCACCGGGACACCCGGCTCGGAACGCTTGGCGTGCTCCGGGAGCTTCTCGCGCCACTGCAGGTCGTCGCCCTCGGCGAGCTCGACGTCCCAGCCTCGGCTGGCGACCCAGCCCAGGTGGGTCTCGAGCACCTGGCCGACGTTCATACGACCGGGCACACCGAGCGGGTTGAGCACGATGTCCACGGGCGTGCCGTCGGGCAGGAAGGGCATGTCCTCCTGCGGGAGGATCTTGGAGATGACGCCCTTGTTGCCGTGACGGCCGGCGAGCTTGTCACCGACGGTGATCTTGCGGCGGTTGGCGATGTAGACGCGCACCAGCTGGTTCACGCCGGCGGGCAGCTCGTCGCCGTCCTCCCGGTTGAACTCACGCACGCCGATCACGGTGCCGGACTCGCCGTGGGGCACCTTGAGTGACGTGTCACGGACCTCGCGGGCCTTCTCGCCGAAGATCGCGCGCAGCAGGCGCTCCTCCGGGGTCAGCTCGGTCTCGCCCTTCGGCGTGACCTTGCCGACGAGCACGTCGCCGGCCCCGACCTCGGCACCGATGCGGATGATGCCGCGCTCGTCGAGGTCCGCCAGGACGTCCTCGGAGACGTTCGGGATGTCTCGCGTGATCTCCTCGGGGCCGAGCTTGGTGTCGCGCGCGTCGACCTCGTGCTCCTCGATGTGGATCGAGGACAGGACGTCGTCCTCCACGAGGCGCTGCGACAGGATGATCGCGTCCTCGTAGTTGTGACCTTCCCAGGACATGAACGCCACGAGCAGGTTGCGACCCAGCGCGAGGTCGCCCTCGTCGGTCGCGGGACCGTCGGCGAGCACGGAGCCCACCTCGACCCGCTGGCCGGCGTCGACCAGCACGCGCTGGTTGTAGCTCGTGCCCTGGTTCGAGCGGCGGAACTTCGCCGCGCGGTACGTGGTCGTCGTCGCGTCGTCGTTCTCGACCGTGATGAGGTCGGCGGAGACCTGCGTGACCACACCGGGCTTCGCCGCGACGATGACGTCACCGGCGTCGACGGCGGCACGGCGCTCCATGCCGGTACCGACCAGCGGCGCCTCCGAGCGCACCAGCGGCACGGCCTGACGCTGCATGTTGGCGCCCATGAGCGCGCGGTTCGCGTCGTCGTGCTCGAGGAACGGGATGAGCGCGGTCGCGACCGACACCATCTGGCGCGGCGAGACGTCCATGTAGTCGACGTCGGCCGCCAGGATGTCGTCCGTCTCGCCGCCCTTGGTACGGACCAGGACGCGGTCGAGCGCGAAGGAGCCGTCCTCGTTCAGCGTGGTGTTCGCCTGCGCGATGACGTGACGGTCCTCGTCGTCGGCCGTGAGGTAGACGACCTCGTCGGTGACCTTGCCGGCCACGACCTTGCGGTACGGCGTCTCGATGAAGCCGAACGGGTTGATGCGGCCGAAGGACGCGAGCGAACCGATCAGGCCGATGTTCGGGCCCTCCGGCGTCTCGATCGGGCACATGCGGCCGTAGTGCGACGGGTGGACGTCACGGACCTCCATGCCCGCGCGGTCGCGAGAGAGGCCGCCCGGGCCGAGCGCGGAGAGTCGACGCTTGTGCGTCAGGCCCGCGAGCGGGTTGTTCTGGTCCATGAACTGCGACAGCTGCGAGGTGCCGAAGAACTCGCGGATCGAGGCCACCACGGGACGGATGTTGATCAGGGTCTGCGGCGTGATCGCCTCGACGTCCTGCGTCGTCATCCGCTCGCGCACGACGCGCTCCATCCGGGACAGACCCGTGCGGACCTGGTTCTGGATGAGCTCGCCCACGGCGCGGATGCGGCGGTTGCCGAAGTGGTCGATGTCGTCGGTCTCGACGCGGACCTCGTAGGGCTCGCCGTCACGGGTGCCGTCGAGCGTGGCCTTGTCGGCGTGCAGCGCGGCGAGGTACTTGATCGTTGCGACGACGTCGGTCACCGACAGCGTGCTCTCGCTCAGCTCGGCGGAGACGCCGACCTTCTTGTTCATCTTGTAGCGGCCGACCTTCGCGAGGTCGTAGCGCTTCGGGTTGAAGTAGAAGTTCTCGACGAGCGCGCGACCGGCCTCGACCGTCGGGGGCTCGCCCGGACGGATCTTGCGGTACAGGTCGACGAGCGCCTCGTCCTGCGTGTGGACGTGGTCCTTCTCGAGGGTGTCGAGGATCGTCGGGAACTCGGCGAACTCCTCGCGGATCTCCGACTCCGTCAGGCCGAGCGCCTTGAGCAGCACGGTCACCGGCTGCTTGCGCTTGCGGTCCACGCGCACGCCGACGGCGTCGCGCTTGTCGATCTCGAACTCGAGCCACGCACCGCGCGACGGGATGATCTTGGCGGAGTAGACGTCCTTGTCGCTCGTCTTGTCCGGCGTCCGCTCGAAGTAGACGCCCGGGGAACGCACGAGCTGCGAGACGACGACGCGCTCGGTGCCGTTGATGACGAACGTGCCGCGGTCGGTCATGAGCGGGAAGTCACCCATGAACACCGTCTGGCTCTTGATCTCGCCGGTGGTGTAGTTGACGAACTCGGCCGTGACGAACAGCGGGGCCGCGTACGTGAAGTCCTTCTCCTTGCACTCGTCCACCGTGTACTTCGGCGGCTCGAAGCGGTGGTTGGAGAAGGAGAGGGACATGGACTGGCCGAAGTCCTCGATCGGGGAGATCTCCTCGAAGATCTCCTCGAGACCGGATGCGTCCGGGACGTCGTGGCGACCGGCCTCGACCGCGGCCTCGACCCGGGCCTGCCAGGACTCGTTCCCCAGGAGCCAGTCGAAGCTCTCGACCTGGAGCCCGAGCAGGTCGGGCGCCTGGAGCGGCTCGTGGATCCGGGCGAAGGAGACGCGGCGGGAGGCGGTGCGGTTCGCGATGGCGTCGGCGGACGGAGCAGAAGGGGTGCGCGAGGCAGCCAAGAGGGGTCCTTCCCTGCAGTTCGATGGCACGCTGTACGCTCGTGCTGCGACGGGCGCCGAGCCGCGGGCGAAGGGCCGCCACGACGAGCCACCGGGGAGTGACCACGGTGGGCTCAAGGAGGCGGGACATCGTCGGCGGGGAGGGGCGTCAGGGCACAGGCGAGCGCAAAGCGCTAGCGTAGCCGAAGCCGTGGACCGTGTCCACCCGCGGGGGCACGCGAGCAGACGCCCTCGGCTTCGCTGATTGTGAGGACGTTGTCTCGGTGGCCGCCATATGCCGCCCAAGAAACGGTACCCACTGACGTTACCGCCCACCAGGCCCCGGGACCACCCGGACGGCGGAGCCGTTGCTCACACTCCCCCGGTCCCTCACAGGTCCCCCACGCAGCGACGACGAAGGCCCGCTCCCGGAGGGGAACGGGCCTTCGTGCCGGAGACTCCGCGACCGAGGTCGCGGCATCACCCGTGAGTGCGGCTCAGGCCGCGAGGCTCACTTGAGGGTGACGGTGGCGCCGGCGCCCTCGAGCGCCTCCTTGGCCTTCTCCGCGGCGTCCTTGTCGACGCCCTCGACGACCGGCTTCGGCGCGCCGTCGACCAGGTCCTTGGCCTCCTTGAGACCGAGGGACGTGAGCGCGCGCACCTCCTTGATGACCTGGATCTTCTTGTCGCCGGCCGACTCGAGGACGACGTCGAACTCGGTCTGCTCCTCGGCAGCCTCGGCCTCGCCGCCACCGGCGGGGGCGCCCGCGGCAGCCACGGCGACCGGAGCGGCGGCGGTGACGTCGAACTTCTCCTCGAAGGCCTTCACGAACTCGGAGAGCTCGATGAGGGTGAGCTCCTCGAAGGCGGACAGGAGCTCGTCGGTGCTGAGCTTCGCCATGATGTGGCGTTCCTTTCAATCAGCGCTTCGCGGGCCGGACGGCCCGCCAGAAGCAGGGGTTGTGTGTCTGGGCGGCCGCCAGGTCAGGCGGCGACGCCCTCCGAGTCCTGCTTCTGACGCAGGGCATCGATGACTCGGGCGACCTGGGCCGGCTTGGCGGAGAAGGCGTACGCCGCACGCGTCAGCGTGGCCTTCAGCCCACCAGCCACCTTGGCCAGCAGAACCTCGCGGGACTCGAGGTCCGCGAGCTTCGTGATCTCCGCAGCGGTCAGCGGGTTCCCGTCGAGGACACCGCCCTTGATGACCAGTGCAGGGTTCGCCTTGGCGAAGTCACGCAGGCCCTTGGCGGCCTCGACCGGGTCCCCGGTCACGAACGCGATCGCAGAGGGGCCCTTGAGGTCGGCGTCGAGACCCTCGACACCCGCCTCCTTGGCCGCGATCGTCGTCAGCGTGTTCTTCACCACGGCGTAGGTTGCGTTGCCGCGCAGCGACCGCCGCAGCTCCTGGAGCTGCGTGACGGTGAGCCCGCGGTACTCGGTCAGCACGGCCGCGTTCGTCTCACGGAGCTGGTCCGCGATCTGCGCGACGGCGGCTGCCTTGTCCGGCCTCGCCATGGCAATCCTTCCGGTGGTGGAGCCACCGGTCACCCCGGGAAAGAGAAAGAGCCCCGGCGCAGGCGCACGGGGCTCGGAAACACACAGCGGAACTGTGGGATCGTCGTCTGTGTCACCTGCGCAGGCCCCCGCTCTTCGCGGGACTTCGGTCTGGCGCGTCCACCTGCGTGGGCAGCGCCGGACGACCGGCGGTCTTGGGTTACTCGAACACCTTACACGACGACGGCGGCGGTGCGGCACCCGAGGCGGGAGGCACGCGTCACAGCGGGCCTCACCGAGTTCTCGAACGTGGCAGTGCTACCACTCGCCCGACCTTCCGAAGCAGACCAGGGGAACGGGCTCCGGCTCGTCCACGATGGCGTTCGCCAAGGCCACGCCCGGCCGTGTCCCTGCCTTCAGCTCCCGGTGCAGCGCCGGCATGACACGCACGGCGACGTCGTCTCGCAGGGGCGCGACGGCCGCGACCACCGCACGCGCACCCATTCTCAGCAGCACACTCGTCAGTCCCAGCGGTTCTCCCCCGTGGCGCATGCTCATGGACCCGACGTCGCACGCCGAGAGGACGACAACTGATTGCGACAGGTCCTGCCCGTCCAGCTCGTGCGCGAACAGCGGCCCGTCGGCCAGCGCGAGGCGAGAGAACATCGGGTTCTCGGGCTCGTGCGTACCGTGCGCCGCGATGTGGACGACGGCGGCGCCCCCGATGGCGTCTGCCACCGCCTCGCATCGCGCGTCCTCACCGGTCAGACATCTGGTCGTACCTCGCCAGACATCCGCCACCGCACGCGCCTCGGTGGGTGCACCGCTGAGATCGGGACCCGCGACCGCGACCCCCCGTCCTGGTCGCCAGCTCCCGGTGCCGCGGTCGACCCACGAGTTCACCACGGTCGACAGACCTCGCCGAGACGGCAGCGCCGCCCAGGGAAGAGAAACCAGGCGGTCGCGGGCAGCGACGAACACCGGGCCGGTGACGTCCAGCTTCCGGAGCAGGACGTCGTCCACCCAGGTGAGCTCACGCGTCAGGGACCGCAGGGCCGTCCCGCGCAACGGAGCCGGGATGAGCGAGTTCGCGACGATCCGAAGGTCGGCCCGCATCCGGTGTGCATGTTCTCTCAGCTCGTCGACGGCAAGGAGATCCACCAGACGTGAACCCTCCTGGTCCACGCGGAGGACGAGCACGCGGCCACGACGCAACGTGAAGTTGAGGATCACTCTGTCGTCGCCGGCTGCGCTGAGGTCTGCCTGCATCCCACGTGCGGTGGCGGGTTGTGGAACCTCCGCGTTGCCGCTGACGTACCACGACCGTTCTCGCGCGCGGTTCTGGAGCCTGCGCGCCTCCCGGTGCAGACGACTCTGCTCGTCGGCGGCGCCTGGGGTCGCGCGGAGCTGTCGGGCCCGGTCGAAGAGCCGCCTGGCGCCGGCGACGAGCGCGGCCGTCTCCTCGTCGTCGGGTGGATGCACACGGCCCGCTCCGGCAAAGGTGGCACGGCCTCGCTCCAGTGCGTCGAAGACGGAGGCCGCCCGCCCGGTGGCGAGCGCTGCGTCCACATCGACGTGCTGGAGACGTATGCCGTGTGCGGCCGCGGCTGTCACCGCCTCGACAGCCCCCAGCCTCTGCCGCTGGGTCGCGAGGAGGGAGTGTCCCCGCCGCACCGCACGAAGGCCCGCTCGCCGGTCCCCTCCCCCGAACGCCACAAGAGCCTGGACCACCTCGCGACGCACCCGCGCGCCGAGCGGCAGGTCTCTGCTCGACGGAACACGCTGTAGCTCCCCCTGGGCCTCGGTCGCCCTTCCCGCCCGGGCGAACGCCTCGGCCGCGACGAGGCTTGCGTCGACGGCGACGCGTTCAGCTCCTGCTGTCGACTCCGCTCGTTCTCGGAGACCCGTGGCAGCCTGAGCGAGACGCTCCAGCTCCCGCGACCTGCCGCTTCCCTCCTGGTGACGTCCGTGCTTCGCATCGAGAACGATGAGCTCCGCCCGGAGCTCGACGAGCACGAGTCCTGCCCGCCGTGCACGAGCACCCGCCCGCTGCGCCAGGCGAGCCGCCTCCTCGTTCCGGTCGAGCGCAACCAAGCAGCGGGCCCGAGTGATCTGCGCGTCCAACAGGTCACGAGACCCATGACTCGCCGCGAGCAGCTGCGAGGCCTCGGTGAGCGCCGCCTCAGCGTCCGTCAGCAGCCCTGCCTCCAGCAGCACCGTCGCCTTGTCGACCAGTCCGACGCCGGCATGCTCAGGAGGTGCCGCCGACGCGGCCGAGTCCATCGCTCGCAGTGCGGCCGGCAGGTCGCCACGCAGGTAGTACGCATAGCCCAGGTTGTGTTCCGCCATCGGACGGAACACCACCTCCGCGTCACCGCGAGCGAGATCGCGACACCTCTCGAAGTCGCGAGCTGCCGCCTCGACGTCACCCCGCTCGAGATGGAGCGACCCACGGTTGAGGAGGGCTGGGACCATCTCCTCCTCGTCACTCATGTGCTCGAGTGCCGCATCGAGCTCGTGCCTGGCGCTCCGGAGATCGCCCGTACGAAGGAGCTGCAACCCCCTGTTCCCACGAACAGTGGCCACCAGTGCATCGTCGTTCGCGTCCCGCGCCCACCGCGCAGCCTCGTCGAGGACGTCCAGCACCGATTCCTGCCCGGCGCCGAGCTCTGTGCTGCAGGCGGCCAGCCCGACGAGTGCGCGCGCACGCACCGCGGAGGCCTCCGCCCGAGGCACCCCATCACCCAGCCCGTCGAGCCGGCGCAGAGCTGTGCGGTACATCTGTGCGGCACGTCCGAAGTGGCGATTCACGCGGGCCCGGGCGCGGGCATCGGCCACCTGAGCCATCACGGCGGCCAGCCCGTCGTCCATCGGTCACCCCATGTCTGCTCACCCAGGCTCGGCCGCGCCACCGAGCTCGAGGCCGGTCGCGGCGGTCACCGCATCCCAGATGTCCCTGACTCTCCCCTCGACAGTAGCGTCACCAGCATCGTGACGAGGAACCCGGACCGCGAGCAGCTCCCTGGCGATCTCTCCGGCGAGGACCGGTGCCGCGAACGACGTCCCGCTCCACGTCGCGAAGCCGCCTTGAAAACCTTCGGGATCGATCGTCGCGCGGTGACTGTCGGCGTACTTCTCCTTCATCCGCACCGACGGCGTCAGAGGGCCGTCCAGCGTCGTCGGAACGGTGCTGACGAGAGCCGCGCCCGGCCGCACGCACGTCACCCACGGCCCGTCGTTGCTGAACAAGGCTGTCGTTCCGTCCGGGTTCCGGGCTCCGACACTGAGGATCGGCGGTCGATCGGCCGACGTGTCACGGGGGCAGGTGATGCGTACCGGGTCGCTTCGTCGATCGACCTCCGGTGCGAAGGCTGCCGGGTACGACGGTCGCGTCTCACCGTCGTTGCCCGACGCCACGACGACGGCGACACCCGACTCCCGGAGCGTGGCGAGCACCTGCGACAACGGATGGTCCCACTGCAGGTCCTCCGGTCGTTCGTGGTAGTAGCCCATCGCCAGCACGACGACGTCGATCGGCACGAACCCCGCGTGCCCGGCGAGCCCGCGCTGGTGGTAGCGGTTCAGCCGACGGAGGGACTCGATGACCTCCGACTCGACGGCCACACCGGCCCCGCCGACGGCGCGGACAGGCAGGATCCGGGCATCGGCACAGACCTGGTGCACGATGCCGGCGATGAAGGTCCCGTGGCCTGCGACAGGATCGAGCGGACCGGTCAACGGAGCGGTGCTGGTCCCGCCGATCTCTGCGTCCTCCTCGGGCGACGCCGCGAGGGGGAACGTCCCGATGGGCCCGTCCGGCAGGCGAGCGTCACGGATCACGACGCCGTTGCCGTCGTCCCTCGACGCGTCTCCCGTGTAGGTCCCGAACCACTCGTGCGTCCCGACACCCGTGTCGACGATCGCGACGACGGGCCGGACCGCACCCGACGGCGTCCTCGCGTCGTCGCCGTCCGGGCGTTCCTGCCGTACGGGGCGGCTGCCGAGCCACTGGACGGGTGCGCGGCCGCCCGACCCCGGAACTCCGTACTCGGGCAGACCGTGCGAGGTGAACGGGTGCGAGGTGAACGGGTGCGAGGTGAACGGGTGCGAGGTGAACGGGTGCGAGGTGAACGGGTGCGAGGTGAACGGGTGCGACGTGAACGGATGCGAGGTGAACGGGTGCGAGGTGAACGGGACCGCGAGCATGACGTGGTCCAGGCTCAACCGCCATCCTGTCGTGGTGTCGTCGGCGTCGGCCTCGAGCACCTCCCACGCGTCGGGCTGCCGGTCCGGCCGGTCGGTCAGCAGGCGGAGGACGAACCCGAACTCAGGGTCGACGCGGTCCAGCAGGTCCGCTCGTGATGACCTCGCGGTCGGCTCGACGTCCTGCCTGAACCGCACCTCGAGACCGACTCGACAACCCTGCCTGCGCGCCTCCCGCTCGACCAGAGTGGCCGATTCCTCGGACTCCGGCGCGGCCACCTCGAGGACGTCGCTCGATCCCCCGGCGTCATCAACCTGTCGAAGACGCGCACGGATGCTCTGTGGTAGATCACCGTGGACCAGGAGTCGGTCGGCCAGATACCAGGTGGGCCCCACGTCGTGCCGGCCTGGACGGCGCCGCACCGAGTTGGGGTCGAGGTACCGGACGACGGGACCCGGTCCTCGCATGCTCGGACCGACAGGGCTCTCGCTCACGTGCTCCTCCTCAGGGGCGGGCACGGAAGCGCCCGCAGGTCAGACAGGAATGGGCGCTCTACAGCTCGATGACGGGTGTCGTGATGGGGACGTCGTCCTGCTCGACGAGCAGGCTGGCCAGTCCGCGCGGCACGTCCTCGAGGACGAACCGTCCGTCGTCGTCCGCGGTGCTGCGGTGGTCGCCGTCGGGACGGCGCAGGACGATCGTCAGCGTGTCCGCGGGCGCGATCCAGCCGTCGACACGCACCGTCCGCGGAGTGTTGCCCGGAGACAGCGCGATCATCACGGTGAGCCGTTCGTGCGTGAAGGTGATGGTGCGGGTCTCGAGCGGCGGCGCGTCGCTGCGTACCGTGCCCGCGGGCGCCTCGAGGACCATGAGCTCCATGACCTCCGACTCGAGGCCTGCGAGGGTGATGGCGAACAGCGACCGCTCGACGAGCCCGTCCGGCACCGGGTCGAGGCGCTCGTCCAGCTCAGCGAGCCGGGCGAGCAGGGCGACGTCCGAGGCGTCCAGCGGGTCCTCCGCTCCGGGGACGTCGTCGAAGTAGGTCATGTCCATGAGGTCTCCCCGTGCTCGGTGAGGAGGGTGCGTAGCTTGGCGAGGCACCGTCCCCGGGTGGCGCCGATGCTCCCGACCGGCATGCCGATCGCGGCGGAGATGGCCCGGTAGTCCGGACGGTCGGCGAGGGAGACGAGGCGCAGCAGCTCCTGGCACCGTGCCGGCAGCTCGCGCAGCGCACCCCACAGCAGCCGGTCGCGCTCGTTCCGCAGGACCTCTGCCTCCGGACCCGGGGTCGGGTCAGGCAGGGTCGCGGAGGTCTCGGTGTCGTCGTCGGGCAGGTCCGTGCGCCGCTGCTCGTCGGCACGTGCCTTGCGGACGACCTCCCAGGCGGCGCGCCGTGCCGTCACCAGCAGCCACTTGAGTGTGGCCTTCGGTTCGGAGATCGAGTCCACGTGGCTCACGAGCGCCGCCCACGTCTGCTGGACGACGTCGTCGGCCACTTCACGAGGTACGCCCTGGGCGCGCACCGTCCGCCACAGCAGCGGGGTCGCCTCGCGGACGAACTCCCGCATGGCGTCCGTGCGGCCGTCGCGATAGCCCAGCAGGGCTGCCGCCGCTCGGTCACCGAGGCTCTCCGTCTCGGGTGGGCTGGTCATCTCTCGTCGCGCGTCCTCGTGGTCCTGGCTGCCGGACGCTCCGGCGGCTGCCCACGAGCCTAGGGCGGGGCGTGGGGACGCGCGGCGTCCTCCGGGTCCGCCCATGACATTTCACCCTCCGCACGATCAGCTCTGTCGTGGGGAGGGAGGCAGCAGGGCTCTGTCTGATACATCGACCCACGATCGTCCCGGGCCGGGAACGACGACGGCCCGGCACCCTCGCGAGAAGGGCACCGGGCCGTCGTGGCGCGGAGAGCGGTGTCAGCTCTCCATCAGGCGCGTGGTGCGCGACTGGTCGAGCGGGATGCCCGGGCCGAACGTCGTCGCCAGCGTCGCCTTCGTGATGTAGCGGCCCTTCGAGGACGACGGCTTGAGCCGCAGGACCTCGTCCAGGGCGGCGCCGTAGTTCTCCACCAGCTGCTCCTCGGAGAACGAGGCCTTGCCGATGATGAAGTGGAGGTTCGCGTGCTTGTCGACGCGGAACTCGATCTTTCCGCCCTTGATGTCGTTCACGGCCTTGGTGACGTCCATGGTCACGGTGCCGGTCTTCGGGTTCGGCATGAGGCCGCGGGGACCGAGGACCTTGCCGAGACGACCGACCTTGCCCATGAGGTCCGGCGTGGCCACGGCCGCGTCGAAGTCGGTGTAGCCGCCGGCGACCTTGGCAATGAGGTCGTCGCCGCCGACCTCGTCGGCGCCGGCCGCCATGGCCTCCTCGGCCTTCGGGCCGTTCGCGAAGACGACCACGCGAGCGGTCTTGCCCGTGCCGTGCGGCAGGTTGACCGTGCCGCGGACGAGCTGGTCCGCCTTGCGCGGGTCGACGCCGAGGCGGAAGGCCACCTCGAGGGTCGCGTCCGCCTTCGAGGAGGCGGACTCCTTCGCCAGCTTCACGGCCTCGAGGGGCGTGTAGAGGTTCTCGCGGTCGATCTTCGCCGCGGCGGCGCGGTACGCCTTGCTGCGCTGTGCCATCTGCATGTCTCCTTGCTGCAGTCGTGGTTCGTCGGGTCTGCGCAGACCCTCCCACGTGCCCGACGACTGTCGTCGGGACTTGTCGTCCCTGGTGGGACTCCGGCGGACGTCAGTCCGCGACGGTGATGCCCATCGAACGGGCGGTGCCCGCGATGATCTTCTTCGCGGACTCGATGTCGTTCGCGTTGATGTCCGGCATCTTGGTCTCGGCGATCTCCCGGACCTGGTCCTGGGTGAGCTGAGCGACCTTGTCCGTGTGCGGCGTCGCCGAGCCCTTGGTCACACCGGCGGCCTTCTTGATGAGCTCCGCGGCCGGCGGGGTCTTCGTGATGAACGTGAAGGAGCGGTCCTCGTAGACCGTGATCTCCACCGGCACCACGTTGCCGCGCTGCGACTCGGTGGCCGCGTTGTAGGCCTTGCAGAACTCCATGATGTTGACGCCGTGCTGACCCAGTGCGGGCCCGATCGGCGGGGCGGGGTTCGCGGCCCCGGCCTGGATCTGGAGTTTGATGAGACCGGCGACCTTCTTCTTGGGAGGCATGGTGCTTCCCCTCTCTGTGTCATGGGCCGACGCCGTGGGCGATGACCCGGTTGCATGACGTCGTTCGTGCGGAGGGCCGGAGGTCCGGCGCTCCGGTCAGATCTTGGCGACCTGGTTGAACGACAGCTCGACCGGGGTCTCCCGGCCGAAGATGGAGACGAGGACCTTGAGCTTCTGGGCCTCGGCGTTGATCTCGGAGATCGTGGCGGGCAGCGTGTCGAACGGACCGTCCGTGACGGTCACCGACTCGCCGACCTCGAAGTCGACCTCGATGGAGGGCTGCGCGGACGCGCCTCCGGTCGCCCCGCCGGCGCCGCCGGCGGACGGCTTGGCGGGCGAGTCCTCGAGCATCGTCGGGGCGAGCATCCCGAAGACCTCGTCCAGCGACAGCGGGACGGGCTGGTGGGTGTGGCCCACGAAGCCGGTGACTCCCGGCGTGTGACGCACGGCGCCCCACGACTCGTCGGTGAGGTCCATGCGCACCAGGACGTAACCGGGGATCCGGACGCGGCGGACGGTCTTCTTCTGCGCGTTCTTGATCTCGGTCACCTCCTCCATGGGGACCTCCACCTGGAAGATGTAGTCCTCCATGTTGAGGCTCTGGGTGCGGTTCTCGAGGTTCGCCTTCACACGGTTCTCGTAGCCCGCGTAGGAGTGGATGACGTACCAGTCACCGAGCTGCGCGCGCAGCATGCGACGGAGCTCGTCGGCGGGGTCCTCGATCTCCGCGGTGACGTCCGCGTCGTCAGAAGTGGCCGCAGCCTCCTCGTCGGCCACGGGCGCGTCGTTGTCGGCCTCGACGCCGGTGGCGTCGGGCTGCGTGGGGTCGACGTTCTCCGCCTGCTCCAGAGGGTCCTGGGACACGAACGAACCTGCTTTCTGACTTCGGATGTGGGTTGCGGCCCGGGCGATCGTGGGCTGGACGGGATCAGTTCCCGAAGAGCCAGCCGGCACCCTGGCCGACGACGAGGTCGAGCCCGGTGATGAAGAGCATCGCCACCGTGACGAACACGATCACGACGATCGTGTAGTTGATCAGCTCCGACCGGGTCGGGGTGACGACCTTGCGGAGCTCACCCACGACCTGCCGGACGAACAGCGCGATGCGGGCGAAGACGCCACGACGCTCCTTGCCCGTTCCGGCACCGTGCGTCCCAGCGGCCTCAGCCGGCAACTCGCTCACTTCGACCTACCCCGTTTCGCGATCACACCGCAGCCACGCCGCCTGCCGGCGACGTACCCACGGCACAGACTCCTGGCGTTCGGGTCACACATGTCGCATGGCCCCGCTGCGCGCGGCCCCGCGGGGGATCACGCTGGCAGGGTAGACAGGACTCGAACCTGCAACCTGCGGTTTTGGAGACCGCTGCGCTACCAATTGCGCCACTACCCTTCGTGCCCGACGACGTCGCACCGGTCGAGCCCCGTGAGGGCGCGGTCCAGCATGGCGGCCGTCAACCACCGAGGGACAACTGTACGCGACGCGACGCCGTGGGTCGAACCACGCCGTGTCCACCGACCGGTGGACGCCACGTCCCACCGTACGGACGTCCCGCCCGGACCGCGCGGTCGGGAGGCTGGGTCCATGACCACCGTGACGACACACTCCCCCAGGCCCGCCGCACCGAGCAGGAGCAGCCGAGCCGTGCACGTCCGCGGCCTGCGCAAGCGCTACGGCGACAGACGCGCCGTGGACGGGCTCGACCTCGACATCGACCAGGGCGAGATCGTCGCGGTGCTCGGGCCGAACGGCGCGGGCAAGACGACGACGATCGAGATCCTCGAAGGTTTCCGGACCCGCGACGCCGGCGAGGTCCGCGTCCTCGGCGAGGACCCGGCGTCGGCGGGCCGGGCCTGGCGGGCACGGCTCGGCGTCGTGACCCAGGACTCGCGCGACCAGGCCGAGCTGACCGTGGCCGAGACCCTGCGGTACACCTCCCGCTACTACCCGGCGCCCGCGGACCCCGGCACCGTCCTCGACACGGTCGGGCTGACCGCGAAGAGCGACACCCGCGTCCGCGGCCTCTCGGGCGGGCAGCGGCGCCGCCTCGACGTCGCCTGCGGCATCGTGGGCCAGCCGGATCTGCTCTTCCTCGACGAGCCGACGACGGGATTCGACCCGCAGGCGCGCCGCTCCTTCTGGGAGATCGTGCGGGCGCTGCGTGACGGCGGCACCACGATCCTGCTGACGACCCACGACCTCGACGAGGCCGCGTACCTCGCCGACCGGGCCGTCGTCGTCCGTGACGGGCGGGTCGTCGCCACCGGCACGCCCGACACGCTCGGCGGGCCCGAGGCCCGCGTCCCGGTCGTCACGTGGTCCGCCGACGGGGTCACCCACGACCGCCGCACCACGACACCGTCCGCGCTCGTCGCGCACCTCGTCGCGACGGCGTCGGGCCCCGACGGCGAGGTCGCCGACCTGCGCGTCACCCGCCCCAGCCTCGAGGACGTCTACCTCGGGCTCGTCGGGACGGAGGCCCACCGATGAGCAGCACGACAGCACGCCGCGCGACGACCACCACGGCGAGGCCGCCCTCGACCGCACCCCTGCCCTCCGTGCCGAGCCTGGCGCTGACCCGCGCCGGCCTGGAGCTCCGTCAGTTCTGGCGCGAGCGCGACGCCGTGATCTTCGTCTTCGCCTACCCGATCGTCATGCTCGCGATCTTCGCCACGGTCTTCGGCGCGGAGGAGCAGGGCGGTCCGGTCGCCTCCGTGGACTACGCCCAGTACTTCCTGCCGGGCATGGTCGCGACGGGGATCATGCTCACGAGCTTCCAGTCGCTCGCCGTCTCCATCGCGGTGGAGCGCGACGACGGGACGCTGCGCCGGCTGCGGGGCACCCCGCTGCCCGTGACGTCGTACTTCGGCGGCAAGGTCCTGCTGACGCTCGCGACGTCGGTGGTCCAGACGGCCGTGCTGCTCGCCGTCGCGGCATGGTTGTACGACGTCCCGATGCCCGACGACGTCTCCCGCTGGGCGACGTTCGCCTGGGTCTACGTCCTCGGCACCGCGACCGGTGCGGTCTGCGGCGTCGCGTTCTCCAGCGTCCCCCGGTCCGGGCGGTCGGCGTCGGCCGTGGTGACCCCTGTCGTACTGATCCTGCAGTTCGTCTCCGGCGTCTTCTTCGCGTTCTTCGCCCTGCCGGGCTGGATGCAGACCGCGGCGTCGGTCTTCCCGCTCAAGTGGCTCGCCCAGGGGATGCGCTCGGTGTTCCTGCCCGAGGACATGGTGGTCCTCGAGACCGGCGGGTCCTGGCAGCTCGGGGCCGTCGCTGCTGTACTGGGCGCATGGCTGATCCTCTGCCTCGTGATCGGCGTCCGCACGTTCCGCTGGCGGCGGCGTGACGACGGCTGACCCGGTGGGCGACGACCGCGACGCCGGACCTCCCGGCGACCTCGGCGACGACTGGGACCGGCAGGTGGTCTGGTGGGACGTCGCGTTCGTCGCGATCGTCCTGCTCACGGCCGTCGCCCTGCCCGTCAGCGGGCAGTCCGGCCGCGAGCTGTGGGTCGCGTACGGGGCGATGGCAGCGATCCTCGTCGCCTACGCGGCATGGGGCGCGCCGGCGGCGCGGTCGCGGGACCAACGACGCGCAGCCGCCTACGTCTCGGTGCTCGTCGTCGCGACCACCGTCGCGGTCTCCCAGGGCGGCCTGGCGACCTTCCTGCTGTTCGGGGCCTTCACCCAGCTCTGGATGCTGCTCGAACCTCCTCGCCGGGCCGTCCTCGCGTCGGTGGTCCTGGCCGTCGCGACGACGTTCGGGCTCGCGTTCGAGGCGGGACTCTCCACCCGGGGGCTCCTCGCAGCGGCGCCGCACATGGCGATCGCGCTCGCCTTCGCGCTGACGTTAGGGCTCTGGACCGCGACGTGGATGCGACGCTCCGAGGATCGGGCCCAGCTCCTGCACGAGCTCCGGTCCACGCAGCACCAGCTCGCGCAGACCCACCACGCGGCAGGGGTGGCGGCCGAGCGCGAACGGATGGCACGCGAGATCCACGACACCCTCGCCCAGGGGTTCACCAGCGTCGTGACCCAGGTGCAGGCCGCCTCCGCCGCGCTCGACCGCGGCGAGGAGCAGGCGGCACGCGACCGGCTCGCCGTCGTCGAGGCGACCGCCCGGGACAACCTGGCCGAGGCACGAGGGCTCGTCGCGGCGTTCGCACCGGTCCCGCTGCAGGACACCACGCTCGCCGAAGCGCTCCGACGCCTCGCGGAACGGTTCACCACCGAGACGGGCACGGTCGTGCGGTTCGACGTCGAGGGCGAGACCGACGCGGCCGACGGCCTCGACCCCGCCGGGGCGGCGTCCGACGTCGTGCTCCTGCGTGCGGCGCAGGAGGCGCTGACGAACGTCCGCCGACACGCAGGGGCGTCAGCGGTCGCCGTGCGCCTGACCCGTTCCGACGCGGCCGTCGAGCTCGAGGTGTCCGACGACGGCCGCGGCCTGCCCGCTCAGTTCGCCGAGGGGTTCGGGCTGTCGGGGATGCGCGAACGGGCCACGGCGGTCGGCGGGGTGCTCGAGGTCGGCCCCGCCGCCCCGCGAGGCACCCGGGTACAGGTCCGGCTGCCGGTGAGTACGTCGTGACGATCCGTGTGCTCGTCGTCGACGACCACCCCGTCGTCCGCTCCGGCATCGTCGGCATGCTGGCGGGCGAGCCGGACGTGCACATCGTCGGCGAGGCGGCCGACGGCGAACGCGCGGTGGCCCTGGCCCGGGAGCTCTCCCCCGACGTCGTCCTCATGGACCTGCGGATGCCCGTGCTCGACGGCGTGGGCGCGACGGAGCAGATCGCCCGGGACGTCGCGGGCGGACCCCGCGTCGTCGTGCTCACCACGTACGACACCGACGCCGACATCCTGCGTGCGGTCGAGGCCGGAGCGACGGGATACCTGCTCAAGGACGCACCCCGGGCCACGCTGGTGGCCGGCGTCCATGCCGCGGCCCGCGGCGAGACGGTGCTGGCGCCGTCGGTCGTGACACGGCTGATGACCTCCGTGCGCACGGCGGAGGAGCGCCCGACCCCGCGCGAAGCCGAGGTGCTGCGACTGGTGGAGCGCGGGTTGTCGAACGCCGCGATCGGCCGCGAGCTGTTCATCGCCGAGACGACCGTCAAGACGCACCTCCTGCGCGCGTTCGCCAAGCTCGGCGTGGACGACCGCACCGCGGCGGTCACGGTGGCCCGACGGCGCGGCTGGCTCACGTAGTGCCAGACTGTCAGGGTGCGCGACCTGGCGAAGCTCCCCAAGGCCCACCTCCACCTGCACTTCACGGGGTCGCTCAGGGTCTCCTCCCTGCGTGAGATGTCCGCCGAGCACGGCATCCGGCTGCCGTCCGCGCTCACCGACGGCGTCGCCCTGCGCGTCCCCGCCGACGAGCGCGGCTGGTTCCGTTTCCAGCGGCTCTACGACGCCGCCCGCCACTGCGTCCGTTCCGAGGCCGACATGCGCCGGCTCGTCGCCGAGGCCGCGGCCGACGACGCCGCCGAGGGGTCCGGTCGGCTCGAGATCCAGGTGGACCCCACCTCGTACGCCCCGTTCGTCGGGGGCATCACCCCGGCCGTCGAGATCGTCCTGGACGAGGCGCGTGCCGCGAGCGCCGCGCACGGGGTGGAGGTCGCCGTCGTCGTCGCCGCCTCTCGCATGCGGCACCCGCTGGACGCGCGGACGCTGGCCCGGCTGGCGGCCCGGTACGCCGGCGACGGGCCGGGCGAGATCGTCGGGTTCGGGCTGAGCAACGACGAGCGCCGGGGCGACACCTCGGAGTTCGCCGCCGCGTTCCGCATCGCCCGGCGGGCCGGGCTGGCGTCGGTGCCGCACGGCGGCGAGCTGCTCGGCCCGGCGCACCTGCGCGAGGTCGTGGGGGCGCTGACACCGGACCGGCTCGGTCACGGGGTGCGCGCGGTGGAGGATCCGGCCCTGCTGGGATCGCTCGTCGAGTCCGGGGTGGCCCTCGAGGTCTGCCCGGCCTCCAACGTGAGCCTGGGCGTGTACGAACGGGACGACGACGTCCCTCTGCGCACGCTGGTCGACGCCGGTGCCCAGGTGGCGCTCGGGGCGGACGACCCGCTGCTGTTCGGCTCACGCCTGGTGCAGCAGTACGAGACCGCCCGCACCGTGCACGGCTTCAGCGACCCCGAGCTCGCCGACCTCGCCCGGGCTTCCGTCCGGGGCTCACGGGCCTCCGAGACGACGCGCAAGCGTCTGCTCGCCGGGGTGGACGACTGGCTCTCATCTCCGTCTCATCCGGCCGCGGGATGATCCGCGCATGACTCGCCCGACGCTCCGTCTGCTCACCTGGGCGCTCGTCGGGCTCCTCCTGGTCGCGGCCGGGGTCGCGGTGGCCGCCGCCGTGTCCGGCGAGCCCGAGGACCGCGACGTCGGGAGCGTCGTCGTCATCTCCCCCTCGCCCGAGCCGTCGCTCCCCGCCGGCCCGACGCCCTCCGATCGCCCGACGCCGTCGGAGCGCCCGGCCCGGGAGGACGGCGAGGTCGCCCCGGTGCCGCCGGCGGTCGACGACGATGACGACGACGACGATGATGACGACGAGGACGAGGACGACGACTGATGGCCCTCGTCACCGACCCGGCCCGTGGCCTCACCGTTCGCACCCGCATCCTGGCCGCCCTGCTCGCCCTCACCGTGCTCGCCGTCACCCTGGCGGGCGGGACCGCCTACCTCCTCGCCTTCCGGCAGGTCGACACCCGGATCGATGCCGACCTCGTGCAGGACGTCGACGAGCTGCGGGCGCTCGCGGAGTCCGGCGTCAGCCCCGTGACCGGTGAGCCGTTCTCCTCCCCGGAGGATGTCGTCGTCACGGCGATCCAGCTCACCGTGCCGAGCCGCAACGAAGGTGTGATCGGCCTGCGTGCCGGGAAGAGCCCGCTGGTCACGCAGCAGGCGGTGACGGTCCACCTGGAGGACGACGCGGCCTTCGTCGAGGCGGTGACCCCGCTGGTCGACGCCGAGCAGGCCGTGCTCCGGTCGGTGCAGACCGCGTCGACCGACTACCGCGCACTCGTGGTCCCCGTGGCGTCGCTCCCCGGCGCGCAGGCGGACTCCGCGGGCGCCCCGGCCGCGCTCGTGCTCGCCTACGACCGGGCCGCGGAGCACGCCGTGACCCACGCCGTCTTCCGCGGCTACGCGCTCGTGGCCCTCGTCGCGCTGGTGGTCACCGGCGTCGTGGGCTGGCTGCTCGCCGGACGGCTGCTCCGGCCGATCCGCCTCCTCGCCCGGACGGCCCAGCAGATCGGCGACACCGACCTGTCGGCGCGCATCCCCGAGACCGGCAACGACGACCTCACCCAGCTCACCCGGGCCTTCAACGGCATGCTCGGTCGGCTGGAGGAGTCCTTCGAGGCACAGCGACGGCTGCTCGACGACGTCGGGCACGAGCTCCGCACACCACTGACGATCGTGCAGGGCCACCTCGAGCTGATGGACCCGCACGACCCGGCCGACGCGGCCGACACCCGCGACCTGGCGCTCGACGAGCTGGACCGGATGCGCCGCCTCGTCGACGACCTCGTGACCCTCGCCACCGTCGGGCAGCCGGACTTCGTCCGTCCCGCCCTCGTGGACCTCGGGCGCCTCACCGACGACGTGCTCGACAAGATCCGTCCCCTCGGCGAGCGGACCTGGCTCGTGGACGACCGCACCGACGCGTTCGCCCTCGCCGACGCCCAGCGACTGACCCAGGCCTGGCTGCAGCTCGCGGCGAACGCCGTGAAGTTCTCGGACGACGGCAGCGTGGTCGCGATCGGCTCGCGCATCAGCGACGACGGCTCGCGGGTCCACCTGTGGGTGCGCGACGAGGGCGTCGGGATCTCGAGCGAGGACGCCACCGCGATCTTCGACCGGTTCGCTCGCGGCGACCACGGCGGAGACCGGCGGGACGGGTCCGGGCTCGGCCTCGCGATCGTCGCCGCGATCGCCGAGGGTCACGAGGGGACCGTCTCCGTGGACTCCGTCCCCGGTCACGGCGCCACGTTCACCATCGACCTGCCGGTGATCGCCCGTCCCGCGGCCACGCCGACCGACACCCGACCAGACGGAAGGACCGACCCGTGAGCCAGATCCTCGTCGCCGAGGACGAGTCCCGCATCGCCTCGTTCATCGCCAAGGGACTGCGCGCCGCCGGCTACGCCAGCACCACGGTGGGCACGGCCCGCGAGGCGTTCGACCTCGCCGCCTCCGGCGACTTCGACCTGCTCGTGCTGGACCTCGGGCTGCCCGACCAGGACGGGTTCACCGTGCTGCGCCGGCTCCGCGAGGCGAAGGTCGCTATGCCCGTGATCATCCTGACGGCACGGACCTCGGTCTCCGACACCGTGGCAGGCCTCGAGGGCGGCGCCGACGACTACATGCCCAAGCCGTTCCGGTTCGAGGAGCTCCTGGCGCGCATCCGGCTGCGGTTGCGCACCGAGCCCGGCGGCGACGTGACCGTCCTGAGCCACGGCGACCTCAGCCTCGACCTGCGCACCCGGCGGGCTCGTGCCGGTGACGTCGAGGTGGACCTCTCCGCTCGCGAGTTCGCCCTCGCCGAGGCGTTCCTGCGCAACCCCGGGCAGGTGCTCAGCCGCGAGCAGCTGCTCTCACGGGTGTGGGGCTACGACTTCGACCCCGGGTCCAACGTGGTGGACGTGTACGTGCGCTACCTGCGCAACAAGCTGGGCGCGGAACGGTTCGTCACGGTCCGCGGGATGGGGTACCGGTTGGCGTGACGGCTCCGTCTCGTTCGCCGGTCGACGACGAAGGGTGGGTCGGGGTTCCTCGCGCCGTCGCGCTCACGGTCGCTGCGCGACCTGCGCTTCCCGTCTGACGACGGCGCGAGGAACCCCGACCCACCTTTCTGGATGACTGCCGGCCGGTCGGGCTTCAGTCCGCCGAGGGGGCGGACGGCGCCGACTGGGCGCTCTGGGCGCTCTGGGCGCTCTGGGCCGACTGGGCGCTCTGGGCCGACTGGGCAGAGTCGGCCGACTGGGCGCTCTGGGGGGACACCGGGCTGACGGGGCTCGTCGCCGAGACCGGGCTGACCGGCGAGCCGGGGGTGTCCGTCGTCGGGGCCGTGGTGGCGCTGGCCACCGAACCCGCGGTGACCGTGGTGATCGACGTGCTGTTCTGCACGGCGGCCGGCGACGGCGAGACCGACTGGGTGTCCGTCGCGGTGCTGGCCCCCGGGTCGGTCACAGCACCGGTCGTGTCGTCACCGACAGTGACGGCCGACGAGACCACCTTGTCCGACGGCGCGTCGAACGTCCCCTGCGCAGCGGCCATCGTGGTACCCAGCGCGACCGCTCCGAGCGCTCCGCTGACGATCCAGACGTTGCGTGCCTTCATGAGTTCCAGCTCCTTCGTGGCGAGGACCCTCGGTCCGTCGGTGCAGCCCTCCGGCTGCCTGATGACTCAAGACTCGCGGCTCCGGGTGAGACGTCGAGGAGGTCGAGGTGAGAGGACTCTCAGAAACCTTCGACCGCCGCCACGAACCGCTCGGCGACGTCGATCCAGCCGGACGCGGTCGCAGCGTCCGGCGCCCCGACGGCGAGCGAGACCACGACGGCGGCCGCCCGGGCCCGCAGCACCACCGGGTCCACCGCGGCACCGAACCCCGCCAGGCAGCGCTCGACCAGCCCGTCGACGCCGTCGTACGTCCCGGGCGCGAGGCCCGGCAGCACGGCGAGGTGGGCGACGGCGCATGCCAGGTCGTCGACCAGGTGGCCGGGACCCAGGGTGTCGACGTCGAGGACGCCCGCCGGCCGCGGCGCGGCGCCCGGCCCGGCGTCCCCGAGCACGATGTTCGCGGCGTGGAGGTCGCCGTGCGTGGTCACGACCGGGCCCAGGTCCCGGCCCCGGACGGCGTCACGCACCCCGGCCGCCAGCCGGTCCAGCCGCGCGGGGTCGATGCCGTGCCCGTCCGCGAGCGCCGCGGTGTACTGGTCGAGCCGCTCCGCCCAGGGCGCACGGCGCGGCAGCCGGACGCCCTCGGCGGGCAGCGCGGCGGCCAGGCGCAGGAGGTCGGCGGGGTCGAAAGCGTCGGGCTGCCGGTGCGCGGGCGTGGCCGCCAGGTGGTCGGCCAGCGGTCGGCCGACGAGCTCCGCGAGCACCACGACACCGTCGTCGCCCCAGGTCAGCACCCGCGGTGCGGCGAGCCGGTCCTGGGCGGTGAACAGCTCGTGCCGCTGCACGAGGGCGGCCGCCCGCGCGGGCCGGACCACCTTGACGTACAGCGTCCCGATCGTGGTGCGGGCTCGCAGCACGGCCCGCCGCATCGGCCGGTAGGTCACGGTCTCCAGCGACAGGACGTCGGCGGCGATGCCGGCCTCGCGCAGCCGCGCCGTCAGTCGCGCCGGTGTGGTGCCGACCGGCATCCCGGGCAGCGCCGGGTCGTGCGGGTGGCGCCAGACGTGCAGGAGGTGCGTGCCGTCGTCGAGCCGCACCACGCCGTCGTCCAGGGCCGTGCTGTCGGCGCCGGCGTCCAGGCCCGCCGCGCTCGTGGCGAAGAGGTGCTCGTGCGCGCTGGTGTCCGCGCCGTCGTCCCGGCGACGCGCGACGACGTCGTAGGCCACCGTCAGCTCCGCGCCCGGGCGTGCCTGCACCTCGCGCACGTGCCAGGTGTCGAGGCTCGCGCCGTCGGCCCCCAGCGCGGCCGCGAGGACCGCGCCCGCCGACGGACCGGTCAGCAGGTCCCGCCAGACGCGGTGGTCTGCGGGCGAGGTCCGGGAGGCAGAGGTCTCGACGGTCATACGGCCATCCGATCGCACTCGAGCGGGTGGGCGGTGAGAGCCGGATGAGAGTCCTCTCATCCGGACCGTCGGGCGAGCGGTACCCGGGGACGACGGCGGACGGCACCTCAGCGGGACGCGCCCGGGAACCGCTCGGCGTACGGTGCCAGGCATGGACCGGTCCCACACCGGCGAGGACGCGCGAGGTCCGCTCGACCGGCGGCGGCCGCGCCTGTTCCTCGCGACGGCACTGGCCGTCGTCGTCACGGTCGGCACGCTGGGCGCCTCGCACTGGCGTCCCGGCGAACGACCGCTGGACGTGCTGGGGCTCGGCCTGGCGCTGGCGTCCCCCGTCGTCGTGGCTGCGCTCGTGCGGCGCCCCGTGGTGGCGGTCCTGCTCGCCGCGACCGCCGTCGGCAGCTACCTCGCGCTCGGCTACGCGTGGGGTCCCGCGATCGGCGGGTTGCTCGGGGTGCTCGTCACGGTCGCCCTGACCGGCCCGGCACGGCGAGCACGCGTCGTCGCCTGGTCCGGGGCGGTGGTGGGCTGGGGCGCGATCCTGGCGGCGGCCGCCCTGCGCACCGACGTCCCCCGGCCCGCCGGCATCCTCGGCGGGATCGCGTGGACGGCCGTCGCGCTGCTCGTGGCGGGTGCGGTCCGCGAACGGTTCGCCCGGGTGGCGGCGCACCGGGCCGCCCGCCTCGAGCGGGAGCGCACCGCCGTGGCCACCGAACGGCTCCGCATCGCCCGCGAGCTGCACGACGTGCTGGCCCACTCGCTGTCCGCGATCACCGTGCAGTCCGGCGTGGGGCTGCACCTGCTGGAACGCGACCCGGAGCAGGCCCGCTCCGCGCTCACGTCGATCCGCGCCACCAGCCGTGACGCGCTCGACGAGGTGCGCGCCGTCCTGGGCGTGGTCCGCGCGGAGGACGGGGACGTCGTCGCCGGCGACCACGTCCCCGCACCCGCCTGGGACCTGGCGACGCTCCCGGCGCTCGCCGAGCCCCTGCGTGCGCTCGGGACCACCGTGCGGTTCGACGCGGAGCCCTTGCCCGAGGTCCCGCCGCACGTCGCCGGGATCGCCTACCGCGTGGTCCAGGAGGCCCTGACCAACGTGGGCCGGCACGCGCAGGACGCGCGCGCCGTCGTCGTCCGCCTCGACCGCCAGGGTGGGTCGCTCCGCGTACGGGTGAGCGACGACGGCCGCCCGGGCGACGGACCGACCCCAGGCCCGTCCGGACACCCGGGGTACGGGTTGCGCGGGATGCGCGAGCGGGTCGAGGGCGCCGGCGGGACCCTGTACGCGGGCCCGACCCGCGACGGGTTCGCGGTCGATGCGACGATCCCGTGGGCGAGCCCGCCGCACGACGCGGGCTCCGGGACGCAGGAGGACACATGATCCGGGTGCTGCTGGCCGACGACCAGGCGTTGGTGCGCGGCGGGTTCCGCGCCCTCCTGACGGCCGAGGACGGCATGACGGTGGTCGGCGAGGCCTCCACCGGGCACGACGCCGTCCGCCTCGCCCTCGAGCTGCTCCCCGACGTCGTGCTCATGGACGTCCGCATGCCGGGGCTCGACGGCCTGGCGGCCACCCGGCGGATCGTCGCCGACCGGCGGGCGAGCCACGTGCACGTCGTCGTGGTGACGACCTTCGAGCTCGACGACTACGTGGCCGAGGCCATCCGTGGCGGCGCGACCGGGTTCCTCGTCAAGGACACCGAGCCGGCGGACCTGGTCCGGGCGGTGCGCGTGGCCGCCGCCGGCGACGCCCTCCTCTCCCCCGGCGTGACGCGACGGCTGCTGGCCCGGGTCGCCGCCGCCACCCGGGAGGTGGTGCCGCCGCCCGGGCTGGCCGACCTCACGGACCGCGAGCACCAGGTCCTCGTCGAGGTGGCCGGCGGGGCGTCCAACGAGGAGATCGCCCGCCACCTGCACCTCTCCGAGTCGACCGTCAAGACCCACGTGTCGCGCGTGATGACCAAGCTCGCGGCGCGCGACCGGGCCCAGCTCGTGGTCACCGCCTACGAGGCCGGCGTGGTGCGGCCCGGCTGGTCGGGCTGACCGGCCGGGCGGCACCCCGGGACGACGAGGATCGGCACCCACGGGGGACGACGGCGAGCGCCTCGACCGCGACCGTGGGACCAGGCCCGCACCACGCGCGGCCACGACCCGAAGGAGACCGACATGCTGACCACCGTGGCATCCGTCGCCGCCCACCCCGCCTGGTCGGGCGGCGGTGGGCCCGGCTGGTGGATCGTCTTGCCGATCCTGTGGTTCCTGCTGCTCGCGGCGGTGGTGTTCCTCGTCGCCCGGCGCGCCCGGCACGGCTGGGGCCCGTGGGGCCGTGCCGGGTCCCCCGAGTCGGTGCTCGGCGAGCGCTACGCGCGCGGCGAGATCGACGAGAGCGAGTACCGGCACCGCCTGGAGGTGCTGCGCGCACGCTGACCCCGGCGAGGCTCCCGCGCATCGATGCCGCGGTGCCGTCTGTCCCGATCGACGCCTGCCGTACGTCATGGACGGTGAGATCACCTCACGGTGACGACGTCCAGGTCACGAGACGGTGTCGATCACCGGTCGGACGGCGCCGTGGCTCGCCAAGCGGTCGCCGACGCGGCACGGTAGAAGTCCGCGGTCGCGAGCCCGGCCCGACGCGGCCGTTCCGGGAAGGTGTGCACGATGACGAGGACCACGACGACGAGGCGACGACGGCTCACGGCAGCCGGTATCGGACTCGCACTGTTGCTGGTACCCGGCTGCGCGACGCTCACCGGGACCGAGGGGCAGGAGCCCACGTCGGCAAAGTCGAGCACGGCTGCTACCACGCCGACGGCTGCCCCGCAGGCCTCGCCCGGTTCGGCCGACGCCGTCACGGACCTGCCGTCTCCGGAGGGCCTCCCGCCCGAGCGCCCCTCGGCGGCCGCGTCGCCGTCGTCGGACGCGGGCGACGCCGAGGCGGACGACGCCGACGACTCGGCGGTGGACGAGGCGAAGCAGGCCGAGGCGAAGGAGCGCGGCTCTCGGGACAAGAAGGGCAAGGGCTCCGGCAAGAAGGGGGCCGAGGCGAAGGACGAGGCGCCCGACTGGCCCGTCTACGGGGCGTCCGGCAAGCAGGTGACCGCCCTGCAGCAGCGCCTGGTCGACCTCGGCTACTTCCTGCCGGAGGTCGACGGGCGGTTCGGGCCCGCGACCCAGCAGGCGGTGTGGGCCCTGCAGAAGGCCGCCGGCCTCGGGCGGGACGGCGTCGTCGGGCCCCAGACGCAGAAGGCGCTCGACTCGGGCGCCCGGCCGTCACCGCAGTCGTCGTCGGGCAAGGTCGTGGAGATCGACCTGTCCCGACAGCTCCTCATGACGGTCGAGGACGGCCGCGTCACCCGCGTGCTCAACGCGTCGTCCGGCAACGGCGAGACGTACGAGGCCAGGGGCCGCACGTACACGGCGAGCACCCCGCGGGGATCGTTCGCGGTGTACATGGAGCGCAACTATCTGCACGAGTCGACGCTGGAGCTGGGTTCGATGTACCGGCCGAAGTACTTCCACGGGTCGTTCGCCGTGCACGGGTCGGGATCGATCCCGCCGTGGCCGGCGTCGCACGGCTGCGTCCGCGTGTCGAACTCTGCGATGAACTGGCTCTGGGACACCTGGGGCATGTCGAAGGGCACCCCGGTCGTCGTCTACTGACCCCCTCCCGCGCCCGCACCCCCTCCCGCTGTGGGTGCACGACGCGCCGGCGGGTCGCTCTGCGCACCGGCGTGTCGTGCACCCACAGCGGGAGGGGGGCGGGGCGTCAGAGGGCGAGGCCGACCAGCACGGGCTCCGGCTCCAGCTCGATGCCGAACTCGTCCCGCACCCCGTCGCGGACCGCGCGGGCCAGCGCCACGAGGTCGTGCGCCGTCGCGCCGCCCCGGTTCGTCAGGGCCAGCGTGTGCCGCGTCGACAACCGCGCCGGCGAGTGCTCCCCCGCGAGCCCGAAACCCTTGGCGAACCCGGCGTGCTCGATCAACCAGGCCGCGGACGTCTTGACCAGCGACGGGTCGATCTCTCCCAGCGCCGGACCCGTCGTCGTGGTCGGCGTCGCCGACCGGACCGGGAACCGCGGCGCGTCGGCCGGCAGCACGTCGGCCGCGTCGACCGGCACCACCGGGTTGGTGAAGAACGAGCCGGCCGACCAGCGGTCATGGTCACCGGGCTGCGCGTCCGGGCCCACGCCGTCGAGCAGCATCCCCTTGCCGCCCCGCAGCTCGAGGACCGCCTCGCGCACCTTGGCGGACGGCGCTCGCTGCCCCACCTCGACACCGAGGCGGCGCGCCAGCTCGCCGTAGCCGACGGGCGCCGAGAGCGAACCGAGGCGCATCTGCAGGTCGACCTGGAGCACCACGTACCGCGGCGTCGGGTACCAGAGGTCGGCTCCGCCCGTCGGGGCGACCCGCATCGTCCGCTTGAGCAGGCTCGACCGGTACCCGAACTCGAGCTCCGACAGCGACAGGGACTTGCGCTGCCCCGTGGCACGGTCCCAGGTCCGCACCGCCGCGACCACGCCCGAGATCTCCTGCCCGTACGCGCCGATGTTCTGCACGGGCGCCGCGCCGACCGTCCCCGGGATCCCGGACAGCGCCTCGACGCCGACCCACTCGTTCGCCACGGCCTCGGCCACGAACGCGTCCCAGTCCTGCCCCGCCGGGATGCTCAGGCTCGCCCCGCCGCAGGCACCGTCCGTGCCGCAGGAGTCCTCCAGGTCCGCCTCCAGGCCCTGGCGCACGTCACGCACCACCAGGCCGTCGAACCCCTCGTCCGAGACGAGCAGGTTGGACCCGCCGCCCACGACGAGCAGCGGCACCCCGGCGTCGTCCGCCCCCCGCACCGCGTCGATCAGCTCGGCCTCCGTGGTGGCCTCGACGTAGTGGTCGACCGGCCCGCCGACGCGCAGCGTCGTCAGGTCGGCGAGGGTCGGGGCGGCATCCTGCCCGACGGCGGAGGTCGGCTCGGTGGAGGTGCTCGGCGCGGTCTGGCTCACCTCTCCAGGGTAGACGCCTCGACCGCGGGCACCTCGTCCTGCGGAGGCTTCGCCGCGCCGGCCACGAGGATCCCGAGGAGCACGGGCGCGGCCAGCACGAGCAGCGCGAGCCGGTAGCCGGTGTGCTCGGCGAGGAACCCGATGAGCGCCGGGCCGAGGAAGAACGCCGAGTAGCCGACGGTCGAGACGACGGCGACGCGCAGGGCGGCGCGGCGCGGGTCGTCGGACGCCGCGGACATGCCCATCGGGAACCCGAGGCCGGCGCCGGCGCCCCAGAGCGCGACGCCGACCAGCGCCGTCGGCAGGTTCGGCACGAGGGCGAAGATCAGCACGCCCACGATGGCGGACGCCCCGCTGCCCCGCAGGACCCACACCCGACCGAACCGGTCGATGAGCGCGGTGCCCACCATCCGGGTGACGGTCATCGCGACGAGGAAGATCGCCAGCGCGAACGCTCCGAGGCCGTCCCCGACGCCGAATCCGTCGACGGTGGCCAGGCCGACCCAGTCGTTCGCGGCGCCCTCGGTGAGCGCCGCGCCGAGCACGATGAGACCGACGAGCAGGGTGCGCGGCTCGCGCCAGGTCGCCAGCGTGTCCTTGACGGTGTGCCCGTGCGAGGGCTCGACGGCGATCGACGGGTCGGCGATCGTGTCCTGGGCGCCGTCCTGCGAGATGGTGGGACCGGCGTCGTGCGCGGGCAGGAAGGCCCGGACGCAGAAGGCCACGGCGACGGAGTCGAGGACGACGATGCTCACCAGGTGCGGCGTGATCGGGACCTGCAGCCACGCCGCGACCGCGCCGATGCCGGCACCGGCGACGGTGCCGACGCTGAACGCGGCATGGAACCGCGGCATGATCGCCTTGCGGAGCCGCTGCTCGACCACCGCGCCCTCGAGGTTCATGGCCGCGTCCCACACTCCGACGCCGACGCCAGCGAGGAAGAGGCCGACCCGCACCCAGACGTGGTTCCCGGCGTCGACCCCGAAGCAGGCGACGGCGAACCCGACCGCGGAGGCGATGGCGAAGAACAGCACGGTGCGCGACGCCCCGAGCCGCGAGCTGATCATCCCGGACAGCGGGAGCGCGCAGATCGACCCGATGGAGGCGGTGAGCAGCAGCAGCCCCATCTGCCCCTCGGAGAACCCGAGACCGTCGCGGACGGCGGGGATCCGGGACGCCCAGGTGGCCATGCCGAACCCGGCGGTGGCGAAGACGCCGAAGACCGCCCACGTGGCGGAGCGGAGGCGGCGCTCGTCGGCGGCCGCGGCGGGGACAGAGGTGTTCACAGCATGACGATCCAGCAGCACCCACCGTTCGGTCAAATCGTTTCGAGCGGAGTGCCTCGCGCACCGATAGGCTGGCGGCTCGCACCGACGGCAGAAGGAGCCGCATGGGCCGCACACCGGGCAGCCGCCCGACCCTCGCTCGGGTCGCCGAGCACGCCGGCGTCTCCGTCTCCACGGCCTCGCTCGCCTTCTCCGGGTCGGGGCCGATCACCGGCGAGACCCGCGACAAGGTGCTCGTCGCGGCCGCGGAGCTCGGGTACACCGGCCCCAACCCGCTCGGACGCCAGCTCCGCCGCGGGCGGTCCGGCATCATCGGTGTCGTCATCGGCGACTACCCCGGGCGCGCCTTCCGCGACCCGGTCGCCGTGCAGGTGCTGGACGGCCTCGTCGACGTGCTCGGCACCCAGGGCCTCGGCGTCCTGCTGATCCCCGGCGTCAGCCCCTCCGACGACGGCGTGGACCCCCTGCTCGAGACGGCGGCCATGGACGTCGCGGTGCTCGTCTGGGGCGTGCTGACGGACGACCCGATCCTCACCGCGCTGCAACGGCGCAACGTCCCCGTCGTCGTCGGCGAGGGCCGCGCGGTCGACGGCGCGCCGCTGGTCGCCCTCGACGACCGCGTCGGGATGGCCGAGGCCGCCCGCCACCTCCTCGACCTCGGGCACACTCGCGTCGCGGAGATCGCGCTGCCCTTCGGCCACGGCGAACGCTCCGGCCCGGTCGACGCCGAGCGGCTGACGAGGGTGGACCGGACGCCCACCGCGAACCGCCTCGCCGGCGTGCGGGACGCCGTCGACCCCGTGCTCACCTGGGAGACGCCCGCGTCGCTGGTCGAGCACGGGCGCGACGCCGCGACGGAGATCCTGTCCACCTGGGTCCCGGCGTGGGAACGTCCGACGGCGATCGTGGCCCACTCGGACCTGCTGGCGGCGGGGGCCGTCATCGCCGCCCGCGAGCTCGGACTGTCCGTGCCCGAGGACGTCTCGATCGCCGGCTTCGACGGCATCGCCCTGCCCTGGCTGTCGCCCGACGTGCTCACGAGCGTGCACCAGCCGCTGCGGGAGAAGGGCGCCGCGCTGGGCCACGCCGTCATCGGCCTGCTCGCGGGCGAGGAACCGACCACCGTGACGCTGCCGGTGGGGCTGGCGACGGGGACGACGACGGGGCCCGCGCCGCAGTAGTACTACCTCGGCGAGCGCGGCACTACCTCGGCGAGCGCGCGCTCTCGGGTCAGGAACGCCAGCATCGCGTCCTTCGGGCCGTGCGGGGACTCGAAGCGCACCGCACCGGCGAGCTCGAACCCCATCGCCGCCGTCCGCGCGATCGCCGCACGGTGGCGCACGTCGGGCTCCACCACGATCCGCTCGACGTCGGGCCGCGAGAACGCGAACCCGACCAGCGTCGGCCCGAGCACCTCCCAGGCCACCGCCTCGCTGCCGCGGAAGAAGTGGGCACCGACGTCGCCGGGCCGGACGTCGTACGCCGCCGCGACCGGGTCGTCCTCGGGATGGTAGAGCTGCGCGAGCGCCACCGGGACCTCACCGTCGCGCACCAGGTAGGCGTGGTGCGTGGGCAGCGAGCCCACGAACTCGTACGTCTCGCGCAGCTCCTCGCGCGTCAGCCGCCCCAGGCCGAAGAACCCGGCGTGCGGCCGTGTCACCCAGTCGTGCAGCACCTCGACGTCGGCGGCCGGGTCGAGCATCGTCACGCGCAGCCCCGACGTCCCCGCGCACCAGACCTCCTCGCCGGGCGCCCCGTCGTGCAGCCGTGCCGTCATGGCGTCTCCCAGGTCTCGGGGCGCAGCCGCGCCCAGTCCGTCTCGATCTCGTGCGTGCCCGCCGCCGCCCACTCGGGGTGCTGGTCCGCGAGGTGCGGCGACCTCGGGTCGCCGCTCGCCCCGAACGGCACGCCCCACCGGCTGCGCCGACGGTCCGCGAGGTCCCATACCCAGCGCGCCACGGAACCTCGCCAGGACACGGTCGAGACGCCCGGCACGGAGCCGGTGCAGCACACGGTGTCGGCGGCCCCGCCGACGGGTGCCCGCAGCGCGTCCGGGACCTGCGGGACGGCGACCGGGTCGAGCCCCGTCACCTCGGCCAGGGTGTGCAGCGGCACGACCGGGTGCAGCTCTCCCCAGGTCGCCGGGACGCTCGGCACAGCCTCGGCCGGGACAGGTCCACCGGTCCGCCCGGTCACCTCCGCCAGCGCGGCCCCGGCCACGGCGGCCGGGTCCAGCGGCGGGTCCCACGTCACGCCCGCACGCAGGAGCGGCTCCAGGGCGCCCGCCACCCGCGCGGTCACGTCGCACCAGGGATCGAACAACGCCGGCAGCCCGGTCGGCGCGTGGACCGGAGCCAGCGCGGGGTGCGCGGCCACCCGACGGGCCAGCGCGTCCCGCCAGCGCACGAACGACGCCGCGTCCCGCGAGCCGGCCTCCATCCGTGCGCCGGCCCCCGCCCAGTCGCGCAGGCGTGCCGCGGCCGGGCCGACGCCGGGCCCCCGCACCCCGTCGAGCAGACCGACCAGGGCCGCCGCACCGCCGTCGGACACGTCGCCGAAGACCCGCGACTGGCCGTCGGGCCGCTCGCCGTCGTCCGGAGCCGTGGCGAGCAGCGCAGCGATCCGCCCGGCACGGTGCGGGGCGTACGTGTGCCCGAGGCCGGGCACGCGACCAGCGGGGACCGGGCGGTCGTTCGCGTCGACGGCGAGGTCGCGCACCTCGACGGGGGCCGGCATCGACCGCCACGGCGGAGCCGACCAGCCGGGGCCGACGGCGTGCGGAAGGACGCGCTCGGCCGGCGAGCGGTCCGGGGCCCGGCCCGCGGTGAGGCTGAGCACCGTGCCGCCCGTGTCGGCCGTGAGCACACGGTTGACCGGGTCGACCCAGCCGGCGAACGCTGCCGCCACGTCGCGGGCGCTCCGCGCACGCAGCAGTCGACGCCACGACGCGACGCCGAGGTCCGCCTCGGTGCGGGCGGGCCAGCGCAGGCTGTGCCGGTCGGTGACCAGCGGCCCGCGCGGCGTCTCGGTCCAGGCGACCTCGACGTCCTCGGCGCCACGCACCGGGACGATCTCGCGACCGGACACGCCGTCTCCCGCGGAGCCGTGCAACGTGTCCGCCGTCTCCGTGAACAGCTCGACGTGATGGGCCATCGCGTTGGTGATGCCCCACGCCACCGAGCGGGACGGACCGTCCGGCGCGCCGCCGTCGGGCACCGTCGCCTGCCCGAAGTGCTGGATACCGGGGACGCCCGGGAACGCCAGCCCCACCACGTCGTACTCGTCGCAGGCGAGGCGGACCTGCTGGTACACACCCGGCAGCTCGAGCAGCCGGTGCGGGTCGCCGGCCAGCAGCGGGATGCCGCTCGCCGTCCGTCCGCCCGCGAGCGCCCAGGCGTTGGAGCCGGCCGACGCGCCGGACCCGTCGCCGTCCGCCTCGCCCAGGAGCACGTGGTCCGGGCCGAGCGTCTGGGCAACGTGCTCGCGCCACAGCAGGTGCGGCCAGCCGCTGAACAGGACGTGGTTGGTCAGGAACACCCCGATCGGCATCCAGTCCGGCCAGGGGGTGTGCGGCGGCAGCTCCCCCGGGACGGCACCGGCCAGCACGTCGAGCTCGGGCACGTCGCGGCCGCCCTCGGCCAGGCCGGCGTTCACGCCCGCCGTGTAGGCCGCGAGCCAGGCCCGCTCCGGGGCCGCGAGCGCGGCGTGGACCCGCCGGGCGGTGTCGACGAGCCGGACCCGCACGGCGAACCGGTCCCATGCCAGACCGCCGGGTCCGATCCGCGCGGCCAGGCGGCCCTCGGCGCGCCAGCGGTCGGACTCCAGCTGCCAGCCCCGGTCGCGCGCCGTCACGTACCCCTGCCCGTAGGCGAGGTCCGGCTCCGTGCCGGCCCGCACGTGCGGCACGCCCCAGGCATCACGGAAGGTCTCGAACCTCATCCGCGCGCCACCGGGTTCGCCAGCGTGCCGGCATAGATCAGCGAGCTCGACTGGTCGGCCAGGTCCACCATCTGCAGCGTGTTGCGCAGCTGCAGCCGGTTCAGGCACGAGTGCGCGAACCGGTCGGCCCGCAGGTCCACCCCGGACTCGAGGTCCGGGTGCTCGGCGTGGTGCCGGTCGATGCACTCGCCCACGAGCGCCCAGAAACGGTCCTCGGCGAGCACGCCGTCGACCGCGAGGATGCCCGCGAGATGGCGCAGCACGCCGTCGAACACGTCGGTGAAGATGGCGAGCGCCTTCTCGGCGTCGTCCACGGGCGTGACGATCCGGGCGACGTCGCCGGGCATCGCGGACGAGAGGCGGTCGGAGAGCACGGCGACCTCCTCGCCGATGTCCTTCATGAACGCACCCCGCACGACGCCGTCGCGCAGCACGAGCACGAGGTTCTCCCCGTGCGGCATGAACGCCAGGTCGTGGGCGCGCAGGCAGTGCACCAGCGGGTACAGGTAGGCGTCCAGGTAGGCGCGGACCCAGGCCTCGGCGCCGATGCCGGACGCCCGGACCAGCGCGGTGGCCAGCGCCGACCCGGCCGCGTCCCGGTGCAGCAGGCTCGCCATCGTGGCCAGCCGCTCGCCCGGAGCGGTCCGGGGCAGCGGCGACTCGCGCCACAGCGCGGCGAGCATCTTGCGGTGGGCGTTCGGCTGCGGCGTGCGGTGGTAGACGTCGCCGGTGTACCCGATCGCCGCCAGCTCGCGCAGGACGCCGAACCCGGCGCCCGCGAGCGTCGCGTCCTGCGCCACCAGCCCGGCGACCCAGTCGTTGATCGCCGGCGTCGCCCGCATGTAGCCCGGGCTCAGGCCCCGCAGGAACCCCATGTTCTGGATCGCGAGCGCCACCTTGACGTAGTGGCGCTCCGGCCGGGTGCGGTTGAACATCGTGCGGATGGACTGCTGCGGCGTGTACTCGTCGGCGCCCGGCCCGAGCGGCACGAGGTCGCCGCGCGCCACGTCGGCGGCGAAGGTGATCGGCAGCCGGTGCTGCGCCTGCCACGGGTGCACGGGCAGGTAGAGGTACTCGGCCGGGTCCAGCCCGCGGGCGGTGAGGCGGTCCTCGAAGGCAGTGCGCTCGGCGCCGGAGAGCTCCGCGCCGTACAGCGCGTCCTCGCGCTGGCCCGCTCCGAGCGCCAGGTGCGTGTGCTCACGGCGCGCGGCGACCCACTGCAGCCGCAGCCGGCCGCCCCGCTCGGGCGCGTAGGCCGCGTAGTCCTCCAGGGAGAAGCCGATGCGCCCGTTGTTCGCGAGGAAGCCCGGATGGCCCTCGCTCATCGCGCCCTCGACGGCCTGGTAGGCCTCCGCGGCCCGACGGTTCTCGGCCGCGGCGTCGGCGGCCGGCAGCGTGAGATCCGCGACGAGGCGCGCGACGTCCGGCGTGGCACCGGTCAGCTCCCGGTCCCGCTTGGCGATCGCCGCGGCGAGCGTGCTCGACAGCTCCTCCAGGTACGTGGCGAGCAGCGCGTCCGGGACCCGCAGCAGCGGCTGCAGCCCGGCGATCAGGTCGAGCACGTCCACCGGCAGCACGGACCCGTCCGGGGCGGTCCGGGTGATCGATGCGGGGTCCACCACCCAGTGCTCGAGCGCGAACGTGCGGGCCGCGAACGCGTAGCTCGCGTCCTCGAGGTCGAGCCGGTACGCACCGGTGCCGCCACGGCCGTCCCGGCCGTCCAGGGCCGGGGTGAACAACCGCTCGTGCGCGAGCTCCGCGAGCGCCTTGGCGGCCAGGTGCCGGTGGGCGACGTCGGCGAGGTCGCTGCGCAGGTGCCCGGCGAACGTGACGCCGTCCCCGAGCGGGGACGCCGCGAAGTCGGCCCGCGTGCACACGCTCAGCGCGGCTGTCTTCGTGTGGCCGGCGTCGCTGACCCGCACCTCGCGCAGCACCCGGAAGCCTGCGGCGGCGTTCTTCGCGGCGATCTTCGCGTTGGTGACGTCGGGCTCGACGACGACGCGCGCTCCTCCGCGCCCGCCCACGGCCACGTCCGCGAGGCAGAAGCGCACGACGGCGCCCATCACGGCGTCCGTCAGGCCCGGCCGTCGGCGGGCCGGGTCGTCCGGCGGCGGCGCGACCAGCAGGTGCATGCCGACGTCGCCCGGCTCCGCGGCGTGCACCTGGGTGAGCAGCACGCGGGCCGGGTCGTACGTCTCGGTGTACACGACCGGCTCATCGTCGAGCCGGCCGATCCAGCCGTCCTGCGCGTCGTCGGCGGCGACCGCGGCCAGGTAGCCACGCACCCCGTCCACGTCCAGGTCGGCCATCGCCCACGCCGACGACGCCGGGTGGGCCAGCCACGCCTGCACCGTCGCGGCGTCACGGACCGGCGACACGGCGGTGAACGTCAGCTCCCCGAGCCGCGTCGCGGCCGAGAACACCGTGCGGTCCGCCGCGGGCACGACGGCGGTGGCAGTCGTCGCGCTCATCGGGTCGCCTCCGCCGCCGGTGCCGACGACGCGGCCGGGGTGCCGCCGTCGGGCAACCCGCCGGGCAGACCGAACTGCTGGAAGGCGATGCGCCGCTCCACCGGGTACGGCTCGCGACCCGTGACCTTCGCGAGGACCACCGAGTTGCGCCACGGACCGAACCCGAGGTCCGGCGCGGTGACACCGTGCGTGTGCTCCTCGCCGTTGAGGGTGTGGATGCGCCCGTCGGTGCTCACCGCGTAGTCGCGCGTGACGTCGAAGCGGCCGCGGTCGTCCAGCAGGAGCCGGTCGCGGACCGGCTCGAGGAGCTCCGGCACGCCCGCGCCGTAGCCGGTGGCGGCGACGACCGCCCGGGTCCGGTGCTCCACGGTGCGGCCGAGCTGCGCGTGCCGCAACGTCAGCACGTGCTCCAGACCGCCGTCGTCGGCGGGCTCCGTGCGCGCGGCGACGACCTCCGTGTCGCTGAGCAGCGTGGTGGGGACCTCCCGCCCCAGCGCGGTGCGGCGGTAGAGCGTGTCGTAGATGTCGTCGATCAGGTCGCCGCTGATCCCCTTGTAGAGGTTGCGCTGCTCGCGGCCGACCAGGTCGCGCAGCTCCGGCGCGAGCCCGTGGAAGTGGTCCGTGTACTCCGGCGAGGTCATCTCGAGGGTCAGCTTGGTGTACTCCATGGGGAAGAACCGCGGCGAACGCGTCACCCAGTCCAGCCGGAAGGCGCCCGCGTCCTCCAGCAGGTCGCGGTACACCTCCGCGGCGGACTGCCCCGACCCCACGACCGTCACCGCGCCGCTGGCCCGCAGAGCGTCGCGGTGCGGCAGGTAGTCGGCCGTGTGGATCACCGGTCCGGCACCCGGCGTGCGCCCGGCGGACTCCGCCAGACCGGCCAGCGGAGGCGGCAGCCGGGGCGTCGTGCCCACGCCGAGCACCACGTGGCGGGCCTGGTACCGCTCCCGGCGGATGCCGCCGTCGTCCCCGGCGACCTCCGCCGTCACCACGTACTCGTCCGCGCTCGCGTCGTGCTCCACGGCGACGACGCGGCGGCCCCAGCGCAACGAGTCGAGCCGCGCGGCCACCCAGCGGCAGTACTGGTCGTACTCGGCACGGAGCGGGTAGAACGACTCGCGGACGTAGAACGGGTACAGCCGCCCCGTCGCCTTGAGGAACGCCAGGAACGAGAACGGCGAGGTGGGGTCCGCCATCGTGACCAGGTCCGCGAGGAAGGGCACCTGGATGGTCGCGCCCTCGAGCATCATGCCGGGATGCCAGCGGAACTCGTCCGCCTGGTCCAGGAACACCGCGTCGACGTCCGCCAACGGGTCGGCGAGCGCGGCGAGCCCCAGGTTGAACGGGCCGATGCCGATGCCGACCACGTCGTAGGTGCTCATCGTGCCGCCTCCGTGGTGTCGTAGCGGTCCAGGTGCGGGTGCACGTCCCGGCACGGGGGCACGTGGTCGTCGGCGAGCGCCTGACCGGCGAGGATGCCGTGCGCCGCGCCGCGCACCAGTCCCAGCACGTGGCGGACGTCGTCGAGCGTGACCTCCGGGTTGAGCAGGGTGAGCTTGAGGCAGGGACGCCCCTCCACGACCGTCCTGGCCACGCTCGCACGCCCCGAGTCGAACAGCACCCGCCGCACCCGCGCCACCAGGGCGTCCGCCTGGGCGTCCGTGACCCCGGCGGGCTGGTAGCGGAACAACACCGTGGACAGGTCGGTGCGCCCCACCAGGTGGAGCTCCGGGTCGTCCCTCAGGTCCGCGTGCACCGCGGCAGCCAGGTCGCAGACGGCGTCGACCATCTCGCCGATCCCGTCGGCACCCACCGCCCGCAGCGTCGCCCACAGCTTGAGCGCGTCGAACCGGCGCGTGGTCTGCAGCGACCTGTCGACCTGGTTGATCTCGACGTCGGCCGCGCCCGCCTCCGGGACCGGGTTGAGGTAGTCGGCGTGCCAGGCGGTCCGCGCCAGGTCGGCCGGATCGCGCACCAGCACCGCGCTGGCGGACACCGGCTGGAAGAACGTCTTGTGGAAGTCGACCGTCACCGAGCGGGCGCGCTCGATGCCGTCGAGGCAGTGACGACGAGCCGCCGAGACGAGCAGACCGCCGCCGTAGGCCGCGTCGACGTGCAGCCACGCGTCGGTCGCGTCGCACAGGTCCGCGATCGTCGCGATCGGGTCGATGCAGCCACGGTCCGTGGTGCCCGCCGTGGCGACCACCGCCATGACGACGTCGCCGACCCGCGCCGTCGTCGCGAGCGCCTCCGCGAGCGCACCAGGGTCCATGCGGCCGTCGGCGTCCGCACCCACCGTGACCACCGCGTCGTCCGACAGCCCCAGGATCATGGCGGACTTCGCGACCGAGAAGTGGCTGCTGGAGGTCGTCAGGATGCGCAGCCGGTCCTGCAGCCCGTGCCGCGCGACACCCCGCAGGCGCGTGCTTTCCGGCCCGGTCAGCGCACTCTCCCGGGCAGCCAGGAGGGCGTGGAGGTTCGACTGCGTCCCCCCCGAGGTGAACACGCCGTCGCCGCCGGTGAAGCCGATGCGCTCGGTGGTCCACCCGACGAGCCGGCGCTCCATGAGCGTCGCCACGGTGGACTGGTCGTAGGTGTCCACCGAGGTGTTGATCGCGGCGAGCATCGCCTCGGCACCGACGGCCGGGATCGCCACGGGGCAGTTGAGGTGCGCCGCGTACGCAGGGTCGTGGAACCACACCGCGTGGGTGGCGTACAGGTCCGCGGTCTCACGCAAGGCGCTGTCGGTGCCGATGGGTGCGTCGAGGTCGACGCCCTCCACGAGGGCGGCCAGCTCGGTGCGGCTCGCGCCGCTCCAGGGCTGCTCGACGGCGGCGAGGCGGGCGGCGACGTCGTCGACGACCCGGCCGACCGAGCGGGCGTAGGAGCTCGCCGTGCTGCTGTTCAGGAGAGCGTCGGTGCAGGTCAGCGTCGCGTCGGGCGGAGTGGTGGGCACGTCCGGGGGCTCCTCGCCGAAGGGGATGAGTTGGTCAGGCTCGCCTAACTTAGTCTCACCTAAGTCCCAGGTCCAGACGAGCCACTATCTGAGACCGCGTGGGGCTGGCGGTGCCGCGGGGTGTCGGGTCCCGTGCACGGTCGCGTTCACGGGCGCAGGGCGCCCTCCACTTCGGGACTGACGACCGTGCACGGGACCCGACACCCCGCTTCGACGCTCCCGCCCGGCGCTACCTGACGCCGTCAGGCACTACCTCGGCCACCGGCCTGCTACCTCGACAGGCGGGCAACTACCTCGGGGAGAGCGGTACTACCTCGCCGGGTCGGGTACCACCTCGGCGGGGGTGGGCATCGTCGGGGTCGGCAGGTAGACCTCTCCCCCGGCGGCCCGGAACTCTGCGGACTTGGCCGCCATCCCCGCGGCCATCTCCGCCTCCGCCCCCGCGACCCGCTCACGCTGGGCCTCGGCGTCGCCGAACTCGTCGCGGATGTCCTGCGAGATGCGCATCGAGCAGAACTTCGGCCCGCACATCGAGCAGAAGTGCGCCGTCTTCGCCGCCTCGGCGGGCAACGTCTCGTCGTGGTACTCCTCGGCCAGCTCCGGGTCCAGCGAGAGGTTGAACTGGTCCCGCCAGCGGAACTCGAACCGCGCCTTGCTCAGCGCGTCGTCCCGCTCGGTGGCACCCGGGTGCCCCTTGGCGACGTCGGCCGCGTGCGCCGCGATCTTGTAGGTGACGACGCCGGTGCGCACGTCGTCGCGGTTCGGCAGGCCCAGGTGCTCCTTGGGCGTGACGTAGCAGAGCATCGCCGTGCCGTACCGGGCGATCTCCGTGGCGCCGATGGCCGAGGTGATGTGGTCGTAACCCGGTGCGATGTCCGTCACCAGCGGCCCCAGCGTGTAGAAGGGGGCGCCGTCGCAGAGCTCCTGCTGCCGTTCGACGTTCTCGCGCACCAGGTGCAGCGGGACGTGGCCCGGGCCCTCGACCATCACCTGGACGTCGTGCTCCCAGGCTCTCTTGGTCAGCTCGGCCAAGGTGTCGAGCTCGGCGAACTGGGCGGCGTCGTTGGCGTCCGCGATCGACCCGGGACGCAACCCGTCCCCGAGCGAGAACGCCACGTCGTACCGCGCGAAGATCTCGCAGAGCTCGTCGTAGTGCGTGTACAGGAAGTTCTCCTGGTGATGCGCCAGGCACCAGCCGGCCATGATCGACCCACCCCGCGACACGATGCCGGTCACCCGGTTCGCCGTCAGCGGGACGTACCGCAGCAGCACGCCGGCGTGGACCGTCATGTAGTCGACGCCCTGCTCGCACTGCTCGATGACCGTGTCGCGGTAGATCTCCCAGGTGAGGCGCGACGCGTCACCGTCGACCTTCTCGAGGGCCTGGTAGATCGGCACCGTGCCGATCGGGACCGGCGCGTTGCGCAGCAGCCACTCCCGGGTGGTGTGGATGTCGTCGCCGGTGGACAGGTCCATGACGGTGTCGGCACCCCACTTCGTGGCCCACTGCAGCTTCTCGACCTCCTCCGCGATCGTCGAGTGCACCGCGGAGTTGCCGATGTTGGCGTTGACCTTCACGGTGAACGCGCGCCCGATGATCATCGGCTCGGACTCGGGGTGGTTCACGTTGTTGGGGATGATCGCGCGGCCCGCCGCGACCTCCGAGCGCACCAGCTCGACGTCGACCCCTTCGCGGATCGCGACGAACCGCATCTCCGGGGTGATCTCCCCCCGGCGGGCGTAGTGCATCTGCGTGACCTTGCGCCCGGGCAGCGCGCGACGCGGCGTGCGCCGCTCGCCCTGCCACTCGGCGGACGCGGCTCCCCGCCGTCGGGCTCCCCGGCCGTCGTCGGCCAGGTCGCGCTCCCGCCCCGTGTACTCCTCGGTGTCGTCGCGCCCGGCGATCCATGCCGTGCGCAGGCCCGGGATCCCCTGCGTGGGATCGCCGCCCGGGCCGTCGGTGCGGTAGATCCGCACCGGTGGGTTGGCCGACCCGTCAGGGGCGTCGGCCAGGGTGATCTCGGTGACCGGGACGACGATCCCGGTCTCGATGTCGCGCTCGAAGGCGAGCGCGCGCGACGGTGCGTCGTGCGACATGTGGTACTCCATCTTCCTACGCCGGCATGACCCGGTCAGGTTCGACGGTCCGGGCCGCGTCAGCCCGATCTCAGCCCCTGCGTGAGGCTCCCGTGGGATCCCGGTCAACGTAGCACGCCCCCACGGCGAGGGCCGTGGGGGCGTGCGGAGCAGAGCAGAGCGGGGCCGATGAAGCCTGGCAGGGTGTCGTCAGGCGAGTCGCACGACGGCCTGGGCCCGACCGAGGACCTTGACGTCCTCGTGGGTGACGGTGAGATCGACCCGTGCCGTGCCGGCCTCGGGGTCGAGCGCACCGATCGTCGCGACGACGTCGACGACGGCGCTCCCGCGGGCGGGGACGGGCACCGGCTTGGTGAATCGTGTGCCGTACCGGACGACCGCACCCGGATCGCCGACCCAGTCGGTGACCACGCCGATGACGGAGCCCATCGTGCACATGCCGTGGGCGATCACCCCGGGGAGCCCGACGTCGGTCGCGAAGCCCTCGTCCCAGTGGATCGCGTTGAAGTCGCCGCTGGCGCCGGCGTAGCGGACCAGGGTGGCGCGGTCGAGCTCGAGGGTGCGGGTGGCGACGACGTCACCCACCGCCAGCTCGGCCAGCTCGGGGCGCTGCGTGGTCATCAGGAGTCCTCCCCGCGGACGACCAGGCTGGACGTGACCGTGGCGACGTGCTCGCCCGGAGCGGCGTCGTCGGCCCCGGTGGCGAAGATCTCGCACCGGGTGGTGACCATGGAGATGCTCGCCCGCTGCGTGACGGAGTCGACGTGCAGGACCGTCACCAGCTCGTCGCCGGCGACGATCGGGCGGTGGTGCTCGAACTTCTCGTCCGCGTGCACGACGCGTGCGAAGTCGATCCCGGCAGCAGGGTCCGCGACGTACTGCGACTCGGCGCGCTGGGCGACCACCACCGCGAAGGTGGGCGGCGCGACGAGGTCCGGATAGCCGAGACCCCGCGCCGCCACGGTGTCGTGGTGCGCGGGGTGCTGGGCGCCGACGGCGTCGGCGAACTCGCGGATCTTCTCGCGCCCTACCTGGTACGGCTCGGTGGCCGGGTACTCACGGCCTGCGAAGGCGGTGTCGGGCTGGGTGTTCGCCACGTCGGTGTGGAGTCTCGCGACGAGACCGCGTCAGCGGGTCTCGCGGTGAGCGGTGTGCTTGCCGCAACGCGGGCAGAACTTCGCCATCTCCAGGCGGTCCGGGTTGTTGCGACGGTTCTTCTTGGTGATGTAGTTCCGCTCCTTGCAGTCCACGCAGGCGAGCGTGATCTTCGGGCGGACGTCCGCGCTCTTGGAAGCCATGGTGTGTCACCTCTCGCGCCCCCGGAAGGCGCAACGTGCGTCAAGGATCTGGGTGGTTCGACGCCGGCCGTCGAACCGTGTGTTGCCGTGTGGTTGGTAGCGAGGGCGGGGCTCGAACCCGCGACCTCACGATTATGAGTCGTGCGCTCTGACCAGCTGAGCTACCCCGCCGCGCGTGACTCAGCGCGAGACCGTCCACCCGTTGTCTCGGGTGGCGGACCCGCGTCGTGTCACAGAGCCCCGAAAGGGAATCGAACCCTTGACCTTCTCCTTACCATGGAGATGCTCTACCGACTGAGCTATCGGGGCGCGGAGAGAACATTACACGGCGTGGGCGGTCCGGACGAAATCCGGCTTCCCCTGCCGCACCTGCACCCTCCCCGGGTGCCGGAACAACCTCACCGAGATGAGAACCGCTCCGTGCGGTGGCAGGTGAG
>NZ_JBWPVO010000003.1:267149-311646 GCF_056590155.1 Isoptericola sp. GX10416
CAACCTGCCGAGCAAGGCCGCGGACGACCTTGCGGAGACAACCATAGCGGCCAGGTGGCCGCTGCGGAAATCCGTCCACCGTGGCACTTGTCACCCCGCGGCATATCCTGCGCTGGTGACCACCACCGCCGCCCCGCCCGCGCCCCGCTGGGGCCTGCCGCTGGGCCTGGGAGCCTTCCTCCTGTGGGGCGCCATGCCCCTCTACTTCCCGCTCCTCGAGCCCGCCGGCGCGGTCGAGATCATCGCGCACCGGATCGTGTGGTCGCTCGTGTTCTGCGTGCTGCTGCTCACCGTCACCCGGTCCCTGCGGACCTACACGGTGGTGTTCCGCAACCCCCGTACCCTGGGCGTGCTCACGGTCGCGGCGATCCTCATCGTCACCAACTGGGTGACGTACGTCTACGCGGTGCTCAGCGAGCACGTCCTGGACGCCGCGCTGGGCTACTACATCAACCCGCTGGTGACCGTCCTGCTGGGCGTGGTGGCGCTCCGCGAGCGGTTGCGGCCCGCGCAGTGGGTCGCCCTCGGCTTCGGCGCGGCCGCCGTCGTCGTCATCTCCACGGGGGTCGGCGGTCTGCCGTGGATCTCGCTGGTGCTGGCCTTCTCCTTCGGCAGCTACTCGCTGACGAAGAACCGCGCGGGGCGCACGGTCGGTGCGCTGCCGAGCCTCGCGGTGGAGACCACGGTGGCCGCTCCGTTCGCCCTGGCCTACCTCGGCTGGCTGACCGCCGCCGGTGTCTCCACGTTCGGGCAGCAGGGCGTCGGGCACGCCCTGCTGCTGGTCAGCGCCGGCATCGTCACCGGGGTGCCGCTGCTGCTCTTCGGGGCCGCTGCGCGTCGCCTGCCGCTGTCCGTGCTCGGGATGCTCCAGTACCTGACGCCGACGCTCCAGTTCCTCGTCGGCCTGCTCCTGTTCGGCGAGCACATGTCGCCGTCACGGTGGGTCGGGTTCGCTCTCGTGTGGGTCGCGCTCGTCGTCCTCACGGTCGACGGGACCCGGTCGGCACGGGCGACACGACTGGCCGCCGCCGCGAGTGCGACGGCGGCCGGGCGAGGCTGAGGCGGACCGGTCAGCCGGCCGCGCCCTTCCAGTCCCCGTTGAGGTTCAGCGACTGGTCGATGGTGGCCACGAAGTCCTGGGTGATCACGTCGTTCGCACCGGAGAGCTGCACCAGCGACGGGATCCCGTTGCCGTCGACCAGCGCCCAGACGACGCTCACGTACTGCTCGCCGCCCGAGGTGTAGGTGTAAGACGTGTTGGCCCGGTCCTCCTCGTCGCGGAGCGTGGTCACCGGCGCGTAGTTCTCGTCGGTGACACCCTGGCCCTCGACCTCGCCGATGAACCAGTCGATCGACTCCTGGGCGCTCATCTCCGCGCCGCCGGGCATGAACCCGATCCGGCCGGCGACGCCACCGGACTCGTTCGAGAGCTGGTGGACGTAGGACCAGCCGTCGGCGTCCCCGATCTCCTCCCAGTCGGACGGGATCCGCGCCGCGACGTGCTGGGCGTGGATGGTCGTCAGCTCGGCCGTCGTCGCCGGCGCCTCGGCCGTCTCCGGCTCCTCGGACGTGTCGGTCCCGGCGTCGGCACCCGAGTCCGCCGCGGCCGACTCCGACGCCCCGGCGTCCTCGCCGACAGGCTCGATCTCGCCGACGCTGAAGGAGCACGCGGTCAGGGCCGGAGCGACGACCAGGACGGCGAACGCCGCCTGGAGCCGACGGCGGGTCATGGTGTGAGTCATGCGAATCCTCGGTGGTGTGGGGGCTACTTCTCGAACATCCGGGCGCCGAACCAGTCGAACCGCGGCCGCCAGCCGTGGTTGCGCAGGACGGTGAAGACCGGAACCTTCGCGTCGGCGGGCCGGATCGACACGACACCCTCCCACGAGGTCCGCGGCCCGGCGGAACCCGACACGGTGACCTGCCCGTCCGCACCCTCGACGACGGTCATGTTGCTCTGCCCGGCCGTCCGGCCGCGGTGCCAGGTCCAGTTCGCCCGGACGAAGGCGCCACCGGGACCGATGGCGGCACGAGCGTCCGCCTTCCCGGAGTACTCGACGAACTTGTAGGTCGACCGGGTCGGGTCCAGGTCGACCTCCATCCGCCAGGCGTAGGCGGTCCGACCCTTGACGAAGAGGGTTTGCCAGCGCATCTCCTCGACCTTCCAGCGGACCTCGACCTGGACGCCCCGGGGGGTCGGCGCGGCCTCGATCAGGTAGGGCAGGCCCTCGGCGTTCATGCCGACGAGGTCGGCGACCACCTGGTCGACGCCGGTGGCTCCGCCCGCCGCGGCGACCGGGGCGTCGGGCACCTCGGCGCGCTCGCGCTCGGCCGCGGCGCGCATGCCGCGCCGCAGCGTCCACATGCCGCGGAGGAAGACCAGGATGCCCGCGACGACGATGAGGCCGATGCCCAGAGCGGTCCGGCCGTTCACGAGGGCGAGCACGCCGCCGGCGAGCAGCACGATGCCGGCGACGAACACGACCTGTCGGCTGACGACGGCGACCCGCGCCGTCCGGTCCGGGGCCTGCGCGCCGGTCACCGGCTCACCAGGTCGAAGCTGTCCTGGATCGCCCGGATCGTCGGCCAGACCTCGGTGGCCTGCTGGCCCGCGCAGGTGCCGGTGATCTCGACGACGTCCCGCACGCCGTCGTGCTCCACCACGGCGATGCGCAGCGCCTGGGCGATCGTGCCGGTCTGCTCGGTGGTCCAGGCGCCCTCGACGCGAGCGGCCGGGAAGCCGGCCAGCGTCGTCTCCGTCCGCCCGACCTCCTCGTAGCCCGGCGTGGCCTCGAGCTTGTCGACGGCCTGGCGGACGACGTCCTCGAAGGACTGCTCGGGCCGCAGGCGCTGCATGACGACGATGACGTTGGGCCGGAACTCGCCCGCAGGCCGTTCCTGGGTGATCGCCAGCTGCGCCGGGGGGACGGAGTGCGGGGACCAGCCCTCGGGGCAGTCCATGGTGACCTGCGGGAAACCCGGGAAGGTCTCGCTGGGGTAGGAGACGGTAGTCATGCTTCCATCCAATCAGTCGATGCCATCGACGGTCACCACCAGCCGCCGGTGATGCCGTCGACGAAGCCCCCACCCAGGTCGGTGATGGCGTCCACGGTCTCGGCGGGCGACCAGTCGAACGAGACGTCGAACCCGCCACCGATGCCCAGCGCGGCACCCAGCTCGAGGTCGACGGAGACGTTGTCGAGGCCCACGTTGACGTCGGCGTTCGCCGTGACGCCGACGCCGGCGTAGGCGGTCGCCCCGGCCTCGGCGGTCACACCTGCAGCAGTGACCGACCCCTCGGCGGAGGCCTCGGCCCCGGCGAAGGCGTCGACGCCGGCACTGACACCCAGGCCGTCCGGACCCAGGGACACGCCGCCGTTGGCCTCGGCCCGGGCACCGGCGAAGACCTCCGCCGACCCGGAGGCGCCGAGGTGGTCGCCGTAGCCGACCTCACCGCTCGCGCTCGCGCCGACGCCGGCGTTGGCCCCGACGGAGCCCTCGGCGACCAGGCCGTTCTCCGAGAGGGTCACCGAGCCGGACGCGTCGTAGCCGGCGCCCGCGGCCACCCCGGCCTCGCCGGAGCCGTGCACACCGTCCTCGGAGCCGAACTCGCCGTCGACGCCGTTCTCGTAGCCGGCGAACCCGCCTGTCTCGCCCTCGGCGAGCGTGTGATGGACGTTGCCGCGCTCCGCCGCGCTGGCGGCGTTCTCGCCGTCGGCACTCGGCGTGTAGCCGTCCTCGCCGTACGTGCCGTGCCGCTCGTAGATGTCCTGCGTGCCACGATGCGTGCTCTGGTCCAGCGGGTCGTAGTCCGGGTCGTTGCGGTCGGTCGGCCGGTCCGTCGGGCTGGAGCCCGGTGTGGGGAGCGGGTTCCCCCCGTCGTCCTCGGAGTCGCCGTCCGCGGCGCCACCGCCGCCACCGCCGCTACCGCCGCCCGTGCCACCGCCACCCGTGCCCGGTGCGCCACCGCCACCGGTGTAGTCGTCCGAGGTGCGTGCCTGGTCCTCGGCGTTCTCCCGGACCTTCGTCGCGACGTCGCGCAGCAGGTCGGCGGTGTCCCGGAGCCGGACCACGTGGGTGTCGCCCCACTCCGCACGGAAACCGTCGCCGTCCGGTCCGCCCCAACCGTCCTGGCCGGGGATAGCCGTCTCGACCGTCACCACCACGGAGTCCAGGGCGTCACCGCCCTCCGCGATCTTGTCAGCGAGCAGGCGCAGCGCCTCGACGTCGGCGCCGTACATCCCTCCGCTCACAGCTCCTCCTCATAGCCCCGCCGCGCACCGCGCCCGGGATCGCCCTCGGTCTGCTTCCGAACCAGCGACCGAGGGGTGCGGCACAGCACCGCACCCCTCGTGTCTCTCCCGCCGAGCGGGAGCTGCCTCGCGCGTCAGTACGCGTTCGAGGTGTCCTCCTGCTGCGAGGCGTTGTTGTCCGCCGTGGTGGCGTAGCCGTCGAGCGCCGCGGCGATCTCGTTCAGCTTCGCGGCGTGCGTGCCGTCCCACTCCTCCTGGAACTGCACGGCGTCGGGGCCGTTCCACTCGGTCTGACCCATCTGCGTGGTGATCGTCGTGACGCTCGTGCGGACGACCTCCGCCTGCTCGCGCAGGACGCCGGCCAGGCTCCGGACTGCCTCGACATCAAGACCGAAGACGTTGCCACCCTCTGCGACCATGTCATGCTCCTTCGTTCAGGGCCGTCCCGTGCAGGACAGCCGACTGTTGGCTTCGACGTCACACACTCAACCAGAGCGCGTGACGGCAGGGAATGGGGAGCGCTCCCCATCCCCGGGACGTCACCCCGGGAGGGCGACGTGGATCTTGGCGGCCCGGCCCGCGGTGATGAGGAACCCCCGCCCGGGCGGGAAGTCCTTGCGGCGGAGCCGACCCAGCGGGGTGTTCATCAGGACGTCCCCGTCCGTGTCACCCGGGGTGAGCAGGATGCCGTTGCGGCCGGACTTGAACGGCCCGGCCAGGGTGAAGGCCTTCGACCAGGTCGAGGTCTCCGACTCGCCGACCACGAGCTGCTCCTTGCGGACCGCGAGCTTGACGAACGCCTCGAGCGGCTTCTCGGCCGGTGTGCCCGTCAGCTCCGTGTAGTTCTCGACCATCACGGTCAGGCCGCCCGCCGGGTAGCGGTCCTCCTGGAGGTCGGCCGTGAGCTCCTTGAGGATCTCGACGACGTCCTCCGGGTTCGCCGCCTGCCGGTCCCACAGCTCCAGGGCACCGAGGCTGGTCCGACGTGACGACAGGTAGACGAGGCGGGTCCGCCCGGCCCTTCGCAGCGTGGTCGCGAGGGTGACGAACGCCGTCGTGCGGCCCGACCCCGGCGGCCCCGCCAGCATGAAGGGCGACCGTGCCGGGAGCCCCACCGGCGCCATGTCGAGGTCGCGCAGGCCGATCGTCGCCTGGTCCCCGACGAACGGGGGCAGGGCGTCGAGCCCGAAGCTGTCGGGGAGCCGCGCCACGCCGGGCGCCTGCGCGGCGCCCATCCGTCGCATCGTCTGCTCCAGCCTCGCGAGCTCGCGCGACTGCACCGCCCCGTTCGACTCCCCACCGAGGACGGCGATCTGGGCCTCCTGGCCGTACATGATCGCCCGACCGGGGGCCGACGCGGGGTTGAGGACGTCGCGGGGGACGTTCAGCATCAGGTAGTCGTCCTCGCGCGCCAGGCGGTGCACGATGCGCTTCTGCACCGTGGAGTTCAGGGACGGCGGCACCGAGACGGCCCGGTCGCCCGACATCACGAGGTGGATCCCCACCGGTCGTCCGTCCGTGGCGAGCTGGGTGAACGCCCCGAAGATCGAGAATCCTCGCACGGAGGACACCTCGTAGGAGTCGCGGAACGTGCCGATGCCGTCCACCAGCACGATGATCCGCGGCTCCTCGGGCCGGTCCGCGATCCGCCGGTACTCGTCGATGGTGCTGGCCCGCACCTCGGCGTACCGGGCGGACCGCTCGTCGAGCAGCCCGGTCAGCCGGCGCATCAGGCGGGTGATCCGCTCCTCGTCGTCACCGGAGATGACCGCACCGACATGCGGGAGGTTCTCCAGCATGGACAGCCCGCCGGACCCGCAGTCGATGCCGTAGACCTGCGTCGGGCCGCCGCGGGCGGTCAGGCCCGCCGAGACGGCGATGGTGCGCAGCGTCGTGCTCTTGCCCGTGCCGCCCGTGCCGTACACCGCCAGGTTGCCGTCGGTGTCGGGTTCGTAGTGGACCGTCGGCTGCGCCTGGGCGTGCGGGTCGTCGAGCACGCCCAGCAGCAGCCGGGAGTCGGTGCGGGGGTTGGGCAGGAGGGCCAGGTCGTAGGTCGCGGCCAGCTCCTCCAGCCATGGCTTGCGCGGCGCCGGCACCCCCGCGCTCGAGGCGGCCTGGCGGATGGTGGCGACCATCCGCGCGATGTCGTTCGGTCCGGGGTCGACGTCGTCCGACGTGTCGGGCGCGGGCATCTCCCAGCGCCGCCCCGTGCCGAAGTCCATCTCCTCGACCTCGACCTGGGTGTGCTGCGGCTCGTCGCTCGTCCAGCCGCCGGCATAGCCCGTCTGGAACGTCGTGATGCGGCCCGGCCCGGTCTTCGCCGCACCGCGGCCGGGGATCGACGGCGAGAAGTGCGCCGCCATCTCGTCCCCGAGCACGTCCTTGGAGTCGGACTCGTCGGCCATGCGCAGCGCGATACGCAGGTTGGTGTTCGCCCGCAGGTTGTCCTTGATGACGCCGGCGGGGCGCTGCGTGGCGAGGATGAGGTGCAGCCCGAGCGAGCGCCCCCGCTGGGCGACGTCCACCACGCCGTCGACGAACTCGGGGACCTCTCCCACCAGCGCCGCGAACTCGTCGACCACGATGATCAGGCTCGGTGGCGCCTCGGGGTCGCCGGTGCGCTCCAGGGAGGCGAGGTCCTTGGCCTTCTTCCGGTTGAGCAGGTGCTCGCGGTAGTGGAGCTCGGCACGCAGCGACGACAGCGCGCGCCGCACCAGGTGCGGCGAGAGGTCGGTGACCAGGCCGACCGTGTGCGGCAGGTCGACGCAGTCCGCGAAGGCCGCCCCGCCCTTGTAGTCGACGAACAGGAACGTCACGCGGTCGGGGCTGTGCGCCGCCGCCATCCCGAGCACCCAGGACTGCAGGAACTCCGACTTGCCGGCACCGGTGGTCCCGCCCACGAGGGCGTGCGGCCCTTGGGTGCGCAGGTCGAGGTAGAACTCCTCGACGCCGTTGTGCCCGATGAGTGCACGCAGGTCGGTCGGGCTCTTGCGGCGTACCGGCGGGGACCCGTCGCGCGGCGTGAGCGACAGGTTCTCCCGCCACCGGTCCACCACCCCGGCCGCGTCCGATCCGAGGTCGGTCCCCACGAGCGCCAGGTAGGACACCGAGCGGGGCAGGTCGGACTCGTCCTCGGCGGGCGCGCCGACGTCGACCACCGGGGACAGGATCCGGGCGACCTCGTAGGCCGTCGCCAGGTCGGCCGTCTCGCAGGTCACGGGGTAGGTCAGGCGGCCGTAGTGCACCTCGCCGGTCATCCCGCTCTCCTCGCGCGACTGCGGGTCGAGCAGGACGAAGGTGCGGCAGGCGGCGGGCAGCTGCTCCACCGTCGGGGCGACCCAGACGACGTGCACGTTCGCGGACGGGCCGCGCTCGGCGAGCCGGACGAGGCGCGACCGGTCGAGCGGTGCGTCGTCCTCGACGAGGACGACGACGGCGGGCAGGACGGGCTTCGGGGACCGCTCCTCGGCGTCCTTCTTCGGGTCCCGCTCGCCCTCGAACGGCGGCGGACCGTCGAGCACGACGCCGCGCGCCTCGATCAGTCCTTCGAGGCGGGTGAGGAGCGCCGTCCCCCGACCGGGGTCCGCGGCCAGGTGGTCGGAGGCGCCCAGAGGGCTGTGGGGCGACCCGGTGTGCGGGACCCACTGCAGCCACTCCCAGTCCTCGCGGGAGCGGTGCGAGGTGAGCGCGGTGACGACCATCTCCGCGGGCGAGTGCAGCGCCACGAGCTGCAGCAGGGCGGCCCGGGCGACGGACTCGACGACGCCGCTGGGTCCGGCCAGGCCGACGTTCCCGCCGTAGCGCAGCGCGGCGACGGTCGGGACGTCGTCGATCACCTCGCAGCGCGCCTTGAGGTCCAGCACCTTGTCCCAGTGCTCGGGGATCGCCTCGTTCTCCCGAGGCTCGGTGAACTCGGTGCGTGCCGGGGCGCTGCCCGTCCCCAGCCGGAGCGTCAGGAACCCGCGGTGCTCGGGGCGGTGGGTCCACATCAGCCCGCCGAGCCGGCGCACGGCGTCGATCGCCTCCGTGAGGGAGGGGGCCTCGGCCCGGCGCACGGCCCGCTCGATCGCGTGGGTCCGCACGATCCGTTCCCCGGTGGCCTCGACCGCCTCCTCGAACAGCCGTGACGCCTCGGCGAACTGCTTCTTCGCGTTCGTCTTCCGGTCGAGGTACATCGCGATCATGATCAGCGGGCTCATGAACATGAAGATGAGCATCCGCGGGTTGTCGAAGATGACGAACATCGCGAGGCCCATGAGGGCCGGGACCATCATCGGCAGCCAGGGCAGGCGCCGGGGCGGCTCGGGCCGCGGCGGCTTCGGCGCGGCGATGTCGGTCTCGCCGAACCGGGCCACCACCCGTGGGGACCGGTTGAACTCCACCACCGGGCTCGTCGGGGCCAGGCTGGTCGACCGGTGCAGGGAGACGACGGAGACGACGCTCCCGCCGACGGTCACGGTGTCGGACGACGTGAGCGCGGAACGCGTCATCCGCTGGCCGCCCATCACGAGGCCGTTCGCCGAGTCGAGGTCGTGGACCTCCACCTGCTCGCCGATGATGATGCGCGCGTGCCGCTTGGAGACCTGCGGGTCCTGGAGCCGGACGTCCATGTCGCGGTCCCGCCCCAGGTACGACGTGCCGACGGGCAGGTGGAACTCACGACCCGCGTCCGGGCCCTCCAGCACGCGCAGCACGGCGACGGCGGCGCCGCGGTCCTGACCGGGGTGGACGAACTGCTCCGAGACGCGGACGATCGACACGGCCGAGCCCGACCGCAGCCCCGCCTGGACGATGTCGCTGGTCGGGGTGAGCACCCGGCCCGCGGAGACGTTGCGCTGCGCCGAGCCGTCGCCGAGGATCTGCAGCGTGAGGTTGTCCGGTGCCGGTGCCCCGTTGCGGGTGGGGTCGGCCGTGAACAGCACCTCGGCCACGTCGCGGACGCTCGCGGTGGCGTCCGCGGTGACGGCCACGTTGACGGCCGACTCGTCCGGCCGGCTCAGGGTCAGCTTGATGCGCACGTCAGACGTCGTCCTTCAGGTCGAGGAGGGGGAGGTCGTCAGCGGTCACGAGCCGGGAGGTGACGGCGTGCTCGACGAGGCGCGCCCGGCGGTTGGTCGCAGCCCCGCCCGGGCCGCCGCGCAGGCCTCGGACGCCGATGCGGTCGAGCTTGTCGCAGACGTTGTCGAGCTTGCGGTTGAACCGCGTCGTCGCCCAGCCGAGGCGCCGTGCCGCGTCCGCGCTGGACGGGATCTCGCTGAGCCCCGTGCCCTCACGGCGCAGCATCGGCTCGGCGAGCGCCACGATGAGCTGCTTCTGGCTGACGGTGAACCGGACGGCGCCGATGGTGGTGGCACCGGTCGAGGACTCCTCGGTGCCGATCTCGTAGTAGGGAGCGTCCCGCAGGGAGGCGGTCAGCTCGTACGTGGTGGGACCCGCGGTGAAGACCACCGATGTCGTGGGGAACACGACTGGCAGCCGGTTCCCGGGCGGCAGCCAGGACTGCACGCCGCCCCGCAGGTCGCAGACGGTGGCCGCGACGGCCGAGCCGATGTTGCTCAGCCACCAGATGCCCTCCTCGCTGGTGAATCGCAGGAACCGACGGTGCAGGTAGAGGTTGTCGTCGATCGCCAGGTCGCCCTCGCGGCCGATGTCGAACGGCTCGCCCGGGTCCGGGTGGAACCACTCACCGCAGAACTCGATCGCCAGCTCGCCCATCTGTCCCCCTTCCTGTCGCTCAGGCCTCGTCCGCGCACACCTGCGTCACGTCGGACGGCTTGCTGTCCCGCACCACGACGACCTCGACGCAGACGTTCTGGTCCGGGTCGTCGGGCACCCGCACGGTGGTCTCGTCGGTCTCCTCGTACCGCGACTCGGAGGTCAGGGAGAGCTGCCGCCAGCCGTAGACGTCACCCTCGTGCGCCTCGCGCGGCGGCTCCCAGGTCACCACGACCTCGTCACCGTCGACCGCGACGTCCAGCTCGCGGACAGGTGGGACGTAGCCGCCGAGCGGTGCGACCGGGTCCACGGCGGTCGCCTCGGCGCTGGGGCCGGCCTCCGGCGACGTCCCGGAGCCCGAGACCAGCCACCAGACCACGCCGCCGACGACGAGGAGCCCGGCCGCGCCGCCGACCAGCGGCCACCACGAGGTCGAGCGGGTCGCGGCGCCGTCGTCGGCGTCTTCGCCGGTGTCCGACGACGGCGCCTGGGTCCGGTGCACCGTCTCGTCGACGGGGACACCGGCCCACTCCTGGCCGGTGCCGACCGTGGGGACGAACCCGGGACCGGGCGCCCCGGGCCCGTTGCCGGGTGCGCCGACCAGCGGCACGGACGCTCCGCCGGTGGACGGTGCCTGCGGGCTCGCGGCCGATCCCCAGGAGCCCGGGCTCGCGGCCGATCCCCAGGAGCCGGGGGACCCCGCCGATGCCGCAGACCCCGCCGACCCGGCCGACCCCACCGACGGCAGCCCCTGGCCGGGATCGATGGCGGTGATCCGGTTCATCCGCGTGCCGTCGGCCGCGTCGTCCTCCTCCGCGTGCACAGAGCCGGACTCGTCGAGGATGTCGATCGGCGTCATGTCGCGCGCCAGCTCGACCTGGACCTGCTGCAGCGCACGGGCGAAGGCCAGCGCGGTCGGGTACCGCGAGCCCGGCTGCTTGGCCATCGCGATCCGCAGCACCCGCTCGAGCGAGTCCGGGACGTCCCCACGGCCCGTGCCCGGTAGCGGCGCGGTCGCGATGCGGCTCATGAGGTCCGCCGAGGCGTTCGACCCGCCGGGCACCTCGAACGGGGTGCGGCCGGCGAGCAGCGTGTAGCAGGTGGCACCGAGCGCCCAGACGTCGGTGGCGATCCCGCTGACCGGCGGGTCGCCGAACGACTCGGGCGGCGACCACGGGATGGACATGCCCTCCGCGACGGACACCGAGTCCACCGTGGAGGAGATGCCGAAGTCGGTCAGCGCGGGGTGGCCGAACTGGGTCACCAGGATGTTGGCCGGCTTGATGTCCCGGTGCAGGATGCCGAGCCGGTGCGCCGTCTCCACCGCGCCGGCGATCTGGATCGTGGTCCGCATCGCCTCCGCGACGGAGAACCGCTCGGTGCGGTAGCGCGACCCGAGGTTCGGGCGGGAGCAGTGCTCCATCGCCAGGTAGGGGCGGTTGTCCGGCGTCACCCCCGCCTCGAACATCGTGACGATCGACGGGTGGTTGCCGAGCGTCGCCATGAGGTCCGCCTCGGCGTCGAAGGCGGCTCGCTGGGCGTCGCTCGACCACTCCTTGAGGAGCACCTTCACCGCGACCGGGCGCCGGGGCCGGCGCTGCTCGTACAGGAAGACGTCGGAGAACCCGCCGGAACCGATCAGCTTGCGGAACTCGTACCCGGGGATCTCGGGAGGCGCCGAGGGGGCGCGCTTGCTGCTCATGCGCCCGCCCTCACCAGATGCCCTCGAAGGTGAGCGCCACGCCGTCGCCGAGCTCCACGACGTCGCCGTCCGCGATGATCTCCTTCTGGTTCGGGTGCAGGCGGCGGGGCTCCTGGCCCGGGCGCAGCAGCATGGTGCCGTTGGTGGTCGCGAGGTCCTCCACCAGCACGTGCCACTCCTCGAGCGTGACCTCGACGTGGGACCGCGAGATGTCCTGCTGCGGGCTCGCCACGGTCACGAGCCGCGGCATCCGGTCCGCGGAGGTGGTGGACGTCCGGGGCCGGCGCCCCACGACCACGTCGCGGTCCAGGTCGACCGCCTGGCCGCCGTCGACCTCGTTGACGCCGCCGGTGGCCGTGCCGGACGAGACCAGGATGCGTCCCAGCAGCGGGCGGGGCACCAGGTGCGGGTCGCCCTCCAGCGCCGCGTTGCAGGTGCGGCAGTGCTCGCGCGTCGGCGGGTTGGGGTGGCGCTGGGAGCAGGTCAGCGCCAGCACGTCCTGGGCGCCCGCGGGTGCGGGCACGTCGAACTGCGGCACCCCGCCGGCGGCCTCGCGCAGCGCGGCGAGCTCGCCCGACATGATGGTGTGGCCGTCGTGGTCGTCGAGGACACCGGGCTCCTGGCCCGGCTCGGACGGCGGAGCCTGGTCTGCGCTGATGGCGGCCGCCCGCGAGGCGGCCGCGGGGGTCCCGGCACCGGGGACCTCGGCGATCAGCCCACCGGGCTCGGGCAAGGGAGCCGGCACGGGCTCCGGCGCAGGTGCGGGCGCCGGTGGCGTCGCCTCCGACGGTGTCGCGGGCGCCGGGACGGCGGCGGCAGGCTCGTCCTCGCCCTCGTCGTCCTCCGTGACCCGCACCGCGGCGTCCTCGACGCGGCGGAAGACGGTGTCGCCGAACAGGTGCTCGTAGCCGTCGCCGTCGTCACCCATGACGGTCTCCTCGGAGACCGGCGAGACGGTCTCCCCGTCGTCGGCGCCGTCGTCGGTCGCTTCCCCGGCAGCGCCGTCGGTGCGACCGTCGTGGCCGGCGGGTACCGGGCGGGCCGGCGGCGCGGGCGTCGGGGCGGGGCTGTCGACGCTGCCGACGATCGTCTCCTGGCTGGGGACCGTGACGAACTTCTGCCCCGGCACCGGCCACGCGCTCGGGTCGGCGGGAGCGGGGGCGGGGGGTACGTCGGCGGCAGCCGCAGGCGCCTCGGCCCCGGACTCGCCGCCCTGCACGAGGTTGCCCTGCACGAGGTCCCCGAGCCGCACCGCGTCCGCACGGATCACGCCTCCGACCAGCGGCCACGCCGCGGCACCCGGGCTCGCGGCGCCTGCCGTGCGAACGACGACGGAGGTCGCGTCGTCGACCACGCGCTCCGCCCACATGAGGACGTCGGCGCCCGTCACCTCGACGTCTCCCGACCCCGTCGCCACCACGGCCGACGCCGCGGTCCCCCGCACGGCGACCCGCGCCGTGCCGGTGGTGGCGTCCCAGGTCGCCACCGCGAACGGCGGGATGTCCGTCAGGGCGCCGGCCACCTGGGCGAGCACGCCGACGACCGCCACGACACCCGCCGGGGGCACCCCGCCGTCGTCGGGGCGACCGCTCGCTTCCGGCAGCACCGCCCAGAGCCGGGCGACCAGGTCCGCGTCGACCGGTGCGGGCAGCAGCACCACGGTGCCACCTCGCACGATCGCCCGTGCGTCGCCCTCGGTGTACTCGGCCCTCGTCATGCGTCCTCCAGTCCTTGCTCCCGCGCGGGCCACGCCCCGGTCGGCACCGTGTCCTCGTCCGGCGCGAAGGCGCCGCGCGGGGTGGTCGTCGTCCCTTCCGTGCCGTCCGCGGCGCTCGCGACGTCCACCACGATCACGGTGATGTTGTCGCGTCCGCCGGCCGCGATCGCCTCGTCGACGAGCCTGCCCGCCGCCTCCTGCGGGTCCGGGTGCTCGAGGAGGAGCTGGGCGATCCGCTCGTCGGTGAGCTCGAGGGTGAGCCCGTCCGAGCACACCAGCAGCCGATCATCCACCACGACCGGGACGTACCGGAAGTCGGGGCTCGGCGTGTCGTCGGCTCCGAGCGCCCGGGTCACCACGTTGCGACGCGGGTGCTCGCGCGCCTCCTCCTCCGTGAGCAGGCCGGCGTCGACGAGCTGCTGGACCTCCGAATGGTCCACGCTCACCTGGTCCAGCGTCCCCGCGGACATCAGGTAGGTCCGCGAGTCGCCGACGTTGACGAACAGCCAGTAGGGCACGTCGTCCTGGTAGGCGACGACGGCGCCGGTCAGGGTGGTCCCCGCACCCCGTCCGCCCGGACCGGTCTCGATGCCGCGCACCCGCTCCTGCGCCGCCGCGACCAGGTCGACCACGACGTCCGGGTCGATGCGCGCGACGTCCCGCAGGGGGCTCAGCGCCTCGAGCGCGAAGGCGCTGGCGACCTCGCCCGCGTCGTGCCCGCCCATGCCGTCCGCCACGAGGAAGACCCCGTCGCCCGCGAGGAACCCGTCCTCGTTGACGCGGCGTCGGCGGCCCTCGTGAGTCGCCGCTCCCCAGCTCAGCACCAGCTCGGCGGCGCTCATGGACGCCGCCCGGGGTGGACCACGATGCGCCGGTCGCCGACATGGATCGTCGACCCTGTCGGCACCCGGACCCGTGCACCGGGCTCCGCCACGCGCGGCGGCAGACCCGCCGACGAGATCACCGTGCCGTTGGTCGACCCTCGATCGGTGAGCCAGAGCCCTGCGGAGTCGACGCCGAGGTCCGCGTGGTTCTTCGACACCGAACGGGTCGGGTCGTCGACACGGATCAGACGGACGTCCTCCCCTGCCGTCGCCTCCGGGTTGCGGCCGATCCGGGCGAGCCCGTCGACGGCCTGCCGCTCGCCCGACTCCAGCTCGAGCTCGACGACGGCGACGGGCGCGGGCGACAGGGCCTGCTGCTGGACGGGTGCCTGCATCCGCGTGGCGCCGAACGACGTGTGCTCCTCCGGGAGGCTCACCGGCTGCTCAGGCTGCTCCGGCTGCTCGACCGGAGCCGGTTCCGGCGCGGGGGCAGCAGGAGCCGGTTCCGGCGCGGGAGCAGCAGGAGCCGGAGCCGGCGCGGGAGCAGCAGGAGCCGGTTCCGGCGCGGGGGCAGCAGGAGCCGGTTCCGGCGCGGGAGCAGCAGGAGCCGCCTGGGTGGCGGGCCCGGGGGCGGGGACGTCGTCCGGGCTCTCGGCGGCCACCCCGGGCACGCCGGTGATGAGACCGTCTCCGGCCGCCGGGGCCGGTGCCTGGTAGGCGGCGTACGGGTCGGGGGCGGCCGACGGCGGGTATCCGGCCGCCGTCGGTGGCTGGGCCGGTGGCGACGGCCGGACCGGCGTCGGCGCCACGGAGGCCGGGCCGGGCGCGGGTGCCACCGGAGCGGCAGCAGGCACCGACGGCGGGTAGGTCGCGGCCGCCGGTGCGGCCGGCCGGGCAGCAGCCGCGGACGCGGAGGTGCGCGCGTCGACGACGACGGCCTTCCCGGCCTTGTCGTGCCAGCCCTGCCTGCGACCGGACGCGTCCCACAGCGGGCTGAGCAGCACCACGTACTGGCCGATGCCGATGACGAGCGAGCCGGCTGCCACGACGAGTGAGCGCAGGAAGGCCCGGCCGACCCCGATCGGCATCCCACCCTCCGCGCTCTGCACCCGCATGCCCAGGAGCAGGTGTCCGAGGGTCTTGCCCGACCGGCCCTCCCAGATCAGCTGGCACAGCCCGTACGCGAGCAGGACGGCGAGCGCCAGCACGATCACGACCAGCATCTGGCTGAGTGCCGCCGCGAACTCCGGGTCGCCCGGGTAGTACGTCCCGGCGGGCAGGTCGACGAACAGGAACCCGAGGCCGTACACGAGCCCGAAGAGGAGACCGGCGCCGGCACCGTCGATCAGGAAGGCGACGAACCGCTTGCCCACGTGGGCGTAGGAGGGCGCGACCAGGGCGGGCTCGGGCGTCTGGTGCCATGCCGCCGGGACCTGCGTGGCCGTCATCAGCTCGGGCTCGGTGGTCGTGTTCACCGCGACCGGCTCCCCCGGGTCCCCCCGGCCGAACGACTGCTGGAACGCGCCGCGCGGCCCTTCCGGGGAGACCTCCACCGGCCTGCCCGTCCGCGGGAACTGGCGCCCGCACACGGCGCAGAACGGTGCGCCCTCCCGCTGGGTCGAGCCGCAGCCCGCACAGACCACGTCACTCATCGATTCTCCTTAGCTCCTACGCCAGCGCCTGCGCGCACGGACCGAGCGCAGGGACAACGCTGCCCGGAGCCGCTGGCCGCGCGGTACGCCCGCCCGCATGCCGCCCACGAGCTCGTCGATCTCCTGCCAGTAGCCCTCGGCCTCCTCGGCGCTGGACCGTCCCGCCCCGAAGACGCTCGCGTCCGCGCGGTGTGCGACAGCGAGCGTACCGGGTGCCTGGCGTTCGCCGGCGATGAGGTGGGCGCTCTCCCGCCGCGTGGCCGAGGCCGGCACGGTGCTGCCCAGGTCGGTGGCGACGTCGACGACCTCGTGCCAGCCACCGCTGAACCGCTCGACCGGCTCCTCGGCGAGGCGCCGGCGGTTCCGCCGTCGAGCCTTGTAGGCCAGGATCGCCACGACGGGTCCTGCCACGAGCAGCAGCGGGATGCCGATGGCGGCGACGATGAGCGCGAAGCGGCCCCAGTCGAAGGTCTCGTTCTCCGCCTCCTCCTCCTCGTCGTCCTCGACGTTGCCCGCCTTGGCCTGGTCCGGCTCCTCCGGAGGCTCCGGCTCCTGCAGCACAGGCGGCTTGGGCACCTCCTCCGACTGCGGCTCGGGCTGGATCTGCGGCTTCTGCTCGGGGACCGCCTCGACCGGCACCCAGCCGTGCTCCTCGAACGGCACCTCGATCCACGCGCGCACGTCGCTGCCGACCACCGTCCAGGGCTCACCGGGGGTGTAGGCGCTGTCCTCCTCCGGTGCGAAGCCCATGACGACGCGCGCCGGGATGCCGGACTGGCGGGCCATGAGTGCCAGTGCCACGGCGAACTGCTCGTCGTCGCCGACCATCTTCTCCTGCTGGACGAGGGTGTCGATCCGCTCGGCCGAGTGCCCGGGGCGCGACGGCGGCTCGCCCTCGAGCCCGCTGGACAGGACTCCCGATGCGGCGAGCGCGTCGCGCAGGAGGAACAGCTTGGTGGCCGGGTCGATCTCCTCGCCGGTGAACTGCGCCGACTTGGCGGGCAGGCCGGGCGGCACGGCGGTGTCCGGGACGTCGGGCAGGTCGACGTCCATCACGGTGCTCTGCTGGAGCTCTTCCTCGCTCGGCAGGTCGCTCACGAGGGTGCTCAGCGTGTAGGTGTCCCCGGGCCGCACGCCGTGCGTCGTGATCGCCGTGCGGGTCGCCGAGTTGTAGTAGGTGCTGCCGTCCTGCGCCGCGGCGTCCGGGCCGGTCCACCGCACGCCCGTCAACGCGCCGACCTCCGGCACCCAGACGCCCGAGTAGCCGGTGACCTCGACCTCCACCTCGACGGCCTCGCCGGTGGCAGCGGTCGCGATGCTCTGCCCCACTCGACTGTAGACGCCGGTGTCGCCACCCTCGCCGGAGGCGTCGTAGACGACACCGTCGTACCGGTCGAGCGTCGCCAGGCGGACCCGCCCGCCCTCCGGCAGGTCGCTGATGGTGAAGAGCTCGTCCGTGCGCTGCTCCTTGGCGTAGTTGCGGAACGCGACGAGCGGACTCGCGTACTGGTGCAGGTCCAGCGGCGGCACGATGGTCTCGCGCAGCACGGTGCGCGGCGAGTCCGGCATGATCGCCGGCGCGACGAAGGCCGCGGTGACGGCGGCGACGCCCAGGATCGCGGCGCCCGTGCGGACGCGGTACCAGCGCAGGCGACGGATCGCCGCGCTGCTCGACTCGGTGGCGATCGAGTGCGTCCCGACGCGTGCCTCCATGGCCCGCACCCCGCCCCAGAGCAGTCCCACCAGGGCGATCACCGCCCCCTGGACCACGGGCAGCGCCTCGTCGAGGGTCCCGAGCAGGATCACGCCGACGAAGCCGACGGTGACCGGGGCGAGCGCCCACACCGCGTGCCGGGCCCGCCAGGCGATCGTGCCCGCGACCAGCGAGACGATCAGCATCAGCAGATACGGGACAACCGCCAGGTCCGGGAAGGAGCTGAGCGGCGGTGCCGTCGTGACGAACCGCTTCCAGCCCTCCACCGCGCCGAGCAGCAGGTCGCGCAGCGTCGTCAGACCCGGCACCACACCACCGATCGCGGTGTGCGGGAGGGCGAAGACACCGCCGAGCAGCAGGTAGCCCAGCATCGCCAGCGCCGTCACCGTCACCGCGGAGAATCGGCGCCACGCACCGATCCAGGCCACGGCCAGACCGACGACGACACCGCCCGCCGCGGGCAGCACGTATCCGGCCGAGCCCCAGACGGGGCCGAAGCCGACGACGACCGCACCGAGCATCACCAGCAGCGCCGACAGGTCGACCAGGCCGGGCACCGTGGTCGCCCGCGGGACCGCGTCCCGGTGCCGCCGGGTCGTGCCGCGCCCGGTCCCGGTGCGGAACTCCTCCCGCGCGCTCGTGTCCTGGGGGGCGAACTCGCCACCCCGCGTGGTCTCGTGGGTCATGCCTCGCTCATCTTCTTCAGGGCGAGCGGCAGGTCGCCGAGCCGACCGAGGGCCAGCACGCCGACCTCGCCGATCGAGTGGCGGGACAGGCTGACGCCCGGCACGCACTGGATCGCCATCACCGTCACACCGACGGGCAGCCGCGCGGACGCGACCCGCAGCTCGGTCGGCGTGACCTTGCTGCCGACGACGAACGCGATCACCGACGCGCTCGCGGAGCTCGACCCGACACCCCGGGCGAGGTCCACCAGCTTGCTGTGGGAGTGGACGGGTTCGACCCGGGACAGGTCGTCGAGGAGCCGCGTGTGGTGGTCGCCGCGGAGGCTGCCCGTGTGCACGAGCACCGTCACCCCCCGGTCCTCCTTGATGGCCTGCAGACCGAGCGACCCGCACACGGAGACCGCGAGCTCGAACTCCTCGTCGTCGGCGTAGTCCTGCGCGCGCGTGGAGAGCAGCACGGCCAGGTGGGAACGCCGCGTCTCCTCGAACTGGCGGACCATGAGCGTGCCCGTGCGTGCCGTCGTCTTCCAGTGGATGTGGCGCAGGTCGTCGCCCGGCGCGTACTCGCGCAGCGCGTGGAACGAGATGTCCGAGTCGGTGAGGTCGGTGGTCGCACGCCCCTCGAGGTCGCGGAGCAGACCGGTCGAGGAGCTCGCGAGGTTCTTCACCGCCGGGTGCACGTACAGCTCCTGGGAGTCCGTCCAGGTGACCTCACGGCGCAGGAGCCCGAGCGGGTCGGCGCGCACGGACTTCACGGGACCGACCGTGATGACGCTGCGGCGCCGGGTCGGGACGCGGAAGATCTCCTCGTGGGTGCCGCCGCCACGCATGCGGGGCACGGGGAAGGCTGCGGTGCCGCGGCCGACCGGCAGCTCCATCACCGACGGCAGCAGGGGCCGGGACGCGGCGTTGCGGACGTCGAGGCGGCCGACGGCAGGGTCTCCGACGGTCACCCGCGACTGCGTCAGGGTCAGGGTGACGTCGTACCGCAGCCGGCCCAGCACGAACACGATCGCCGCCACGAGGGCGACCGTGAGCACGATCGCCACCACCAGCACCTCGAGCCAGCCGAGCACGAGGCCGGTGACCCAGGCCCCCGCCGCGACGACCAGCGCCGCGATCCCGAAGCTGCTGAACGCGCCCGTCACGGGGGCGCACACCGTGACCAGCGTGGACCACGCGCCGCGCAGCGACGCGACGGCCGTCACCCACCAGGCTCCGGTGCGCAGTCTCGACGCCGCGATTCGTGAGGGTCGCGCTCGCCCTGTGCTCGGGGCCGTCATACGCCGGCGCGCTCCTGCGGTGCCGCCACGTCCGCCATGATGCGGGCCAGGACGATGTCTGCGCGGGCACCCGTGAACTCCGCCTCGGCGTCGAGCACGAACCGGTGCGCCCACACGGGCTGCGCGAGCTGCTTGACGTCGTCGGGCAGCACGTAGTTGCGGCCGTGCGCCGCAGCCCAGACCTTGCAGCAGCGCACCAGGGCCAGGGCTCCACGGACCGAGACACCGATCCGCGCCTCGGGGGCGTTGCGGGTCTCCTCCGCCAGGCGGCTGATGTACTCCAGGACCGCCTGGTCGGTGTGGACCGTGGCGGCGAGGTCGGCCATGTCAGCGACCGCCTTGGTCGTGATGATCGGCTGCAGGGCCGCGCTGCGGTCACGCGTCGCCGCTCCGGACAGGATCTCCACCGTGGAGGCGTGGTCCGGGTAGCCGACCGACGTCTTCATGAGGAACCGGTCGAGCTGCGCCTCGGGCAGCCGGTACGTACCGGCCTGCTCGATCGGGTTCTGCGTGGCGATCACCATGAACGGGCGGCCGACGTCGTGGGCGGCGCCGTCGACCGTGACGCGACCCTCCTCCATGACCTCGAGAAGCGCCGACTGCGTCTTCGGCGAGGCACGGTTGATCTCGTCCGCGAGGACGATGGACGCGAAGATCGGGCCGGGCCGGAAGTCGAACGTGCCCGTCTTCTGGTCGTAGATCATCACGCCGGTCACGTCGGAGGGCAGCAGGTCCGGGGTGAACTGGATGCGGTTCTGCGTGCCCTGGACCGAGGCGGCGATGGCACGGGCCATCGCCGTCTTGCCCGTCCCCGGCGCGTCCTCGAGGAGCAGGTGGCCCTCGGCCAGCATGCAGGTGAGGGCCAGGCGCACCACGGGCGCCTTGCCCAGCACGGCCAGGCCGACGTTGCCGCTGAGGCGGTCGAACGTCTGGGCGAACCAGGCCGCCTGCTCGGGAGTCATCGTCATCTCAGGTTTCCTTCGTGATCGTGGGTCGCTGGTGCGGCGTCATGGCTACCAGTTCCGGGCGGCGTACCGCTTGCCGTCGATGACGACGGCGACCTGCGTCCCGGGGTGGCCGTAGAAGCAGCCGAGCTGGACCGTCCCGTTGGCCGGGAGCCTCTTGGTGTAACCGGGCCCGCCGGGGCTCTTCCACACCTTGCCGTCGCCGTAGGTACGGATGTTGTGCCACCCGCCCGAGTACTGTGGGTTGCTGCCCGACCAGCACTCGATGGTGTGCGAGGCGTTGTCGGGGTAGAAGTCCTTCAGCGTGACCTTGTAGTAGTTGCAGGCGCCGGACTCGCAGCCCTTCACGTAGCCGGTCCCCGATCCATGGGACACGGTCGCACTGGGGTTCGGCGTGTACGTCGAGTAGCTCGCGGACGCCCAGGCCCCACAACCCGCCTGGTTGCACGCCCGCGCACTAAGGGTGTAGGTGGAGTCGAACTTCTTCGGCGTGTTCTGCGTGAACGGCCAGGAGGTAGCGGTCCCGTTCGAGCCCCACGACCGCTGGTACTCGATCTTCTGCACGGCCCGGCCACCGTTGTTGCTCGGCTCCGTCACCCGGAACTCGCCCTGCTCCTTGCTGACCGTCGACGTCCGGATCCCCGGCCGGCCCGGTGTCGTGAACGGCGTCACCGAGTTCGACGCCGTCGACCACGCCGAGCAGTCGTACTCGTTGCAGGCCCGCACCTGGAACGTGTACGCGGTGCCGTTGCTCAGACCGGTGTACTGGTAGCTGGTCTTGTTGTCGGCGCCCTTCGCACCGGAACCGTTCGCACGCACCTGGTAGTAGGGGCCGGGACCGCGGAAGTCCGACGACGCGCCCCAGCTCACGGTCGCGCGGCCGCTGGTGTTGCTGCCCAGGCTGGCGGACACGCCCGTCGGGGTCACCGGCGTGCCGTACGGCACGACCGCGTTCGACGCCGCACTCTTCTCCGAGGTGCCGGCCTTGTTCTCGGCCGACACGACGAACGTGTAGCTCGACGTGGTGGTCAGGTCCTGGATGGTCTGCGAGGTCGTGGTGCCCGCCACCTCGATCGTCCGCACCTTCGACCCGTTCTCGAGCACGTCGAGGTAGTACATCTTGATGGCGTCACCGTTGGTGTCCGGCTGGTTCCAGGCCACCGTCGTCTGACCGCCCACAGCGGTGTCGATGCGGGTCGCCGTGGGCGCGCCCGGCTTGAAAGGCGGGCCCGCCGGGGTCTCCGGCGCCGACGCCTCGGACCAGTCGGAGGGGTCCGGTGCCGCGTTGATCGCCTGTACCCGCACCGTGTAGGCCGTGCCGTTGGTCAGACCGTCCCACTCGAGCGTGGTGGTCGTGAGGCACGTCTTCTGGATCCGTCCGTCGGCGGGCGCCGGGCTGATCTCCAGGTTGACGCACTCGATCGGCGACCGGTCGGTGTACGTGCGGTTCTTCCAGGTGACGGTCAGGGACTCGTCGCCGAACTCCAGGCTCGGCGGCTCCGGCGGGTCCGGCTTCTCGTCCGGACGTGCCTCCGCCGAGGCCGGCGACTCGTCGGACTCTCCCACCTCGTTGAGGGCGGCCACGGTGAACGTGTACGTCACGTTGTTCGTCAGGCCGTCGAACGTGCAGGTCGTCGTCGTGCACTCGGTCGACTGGCCGCCGTCGGTGCGCAGGACGTAGCCGGTGATCTCCGCACCGTTGTTGTTCGGCTGCTCCCAGCTCAGCACCACCGTCTCGGAGCGGACCTCCTCGACCACCGGGGCGCGGGGCGCCTCGGGCCGGCCGAGCACGGTCACCGTCAGCGACCCGTCGACCTGCCGGTCCGGGTCCTCGGTGACGTCCTGCACCGTGTAGCGCACGGTGAGCACGCCGTGGAAGTTCTCGCCCGGGGTCACGATGACCTCGGAGTCGTCGAACGACACCTGGCCGTCCCCCGTCTCGCCGTAGGCGCCGACGATGGTCAGCGCGTCCTCGGGGAACGGGTTCGTGTCGTTCTCGAGCACCGGCACGCGGATCTCGACACCCTGGTGGGCGTCCGGCACCTCGTCCGGCGACGTCTGGACGAGCGGCCGCGTGGAGCCCACGACGGTCAGCGTGAGGTCGCCGCTCACGGGCGGGTTCTCGCCGTCGGAGACGGTGAACGCGATGTTGGTCGCCGTACCCCGGGGGACGTTCGGCTCGACCTGTGCCGTGACCGTGCCGCCGGTGACCGACGTCGAGATCCCGTCGGCACCGTCGACCTCGAACGTCAGGTCGTCGCCGTCCGGGTCCTCGACGTACCGGGCCAGGTCGACGGCGCCCTCCTCGCCGGCCGCGACCTCGAACGCGGGCGAACCGACGATCTCCGGTGCCATGTTCTCCGTCGGGACGACCTCGATGGGCAGTGTCAGCACGGCGGTCAGGCCGTCGGCGTCGTCCGGTCCGTCGCCGTCCGTCACCTCGAAGCTGACCGACGCCGCCCCGGCGTAGTCCTCGGCCGAGGTGTAGACGAACGTGTCGGCGTCCTCGACCGAGACGGTCCCCTGAGCCGTCTGGACCGACTTCTCCTCCGTGATGCGGGGCTCACGGCCGTCACGCACCACCACGTACTCCGCGAGATCGATCGTCAGCGGCTCACCGCTGGTCGTCTGCACCGGGTCCATGCCCGGCTGGAGGTACGGCCGCGCCTGGTCGCCGGGCACCCGCACGAAGGCCTTGGCCTGCAGCCCGTCGATGTCGGTGACCGTGTAGGTGATGACGCGAGCGTCTGCGGCGAGCGCCACGGAGATCTGTCCGTCCTCCGTGACCTCGACCCCCTCGAGTCCTTCGTCCACCGTCACGGTGAGGTCGGCACCGACGCCGTCCGGGTCGACGTCGTTGGCCAGCACGTCGACGGTGACCGACGCGGAGCCCTGCACCTGGTCCGCGGTCACGACGTCGTCGACCGCCACCGGGCGCAGAAGGGGCGCCTCCGCGTCGACGGTCAGGCTGATCGCCCCCGTCGTGCGCGCCTTGAACGCATCCTGGACGGTGTAGTAGAAGGCATACGTCCCCTCGACGTCGGGCGCCGCCAGGACCACGTCGTCGTCCACGGCCTCCGGCTCGAGCCCTTCGGGCATCCCCTCGAAGCCGTCCGAGACCAGGCCGATCTCGTCGCCGTCCGGGTCGGAGTCGTTCTCGAGGGCGCGCACCGCGACGGTCCGTCCGGGCCGCACGGTGGTCTCGTCGTCCACCACCTGCGGCGACTGGTTCGTCCCCGGCGGTGCGGCGATCCCGACGCGGACGGAACCCTCGCCGACGGCGCCGCGCGTGTCGGTGACCTCGTACGTCAGGGTGTCGAACCCGGCGGAGCCCTTGCCCGCGGTGTAGTCGATGTACCCGTCGACGATCTTCGCTGTCCCCTTGCCGGGCGCCTTCGAGATCGAGCTCAGGGTGACGTGGTCCCCGTCGGGATCGACCCCGTCCAGCGGGAGCGCGATGCGTACCGTCCGACCACTGAGCACCCGGGCCTCGGTGTCCGGGACCTGCGGCGCCGTGTTCTCATCGTCGCCCTGGATCGTGATGGTCACCTGGGCGGAGTCCTTCTGGTCGTTGCTGTCGATCACCTCGTACACCAGGTGCGCCGTGCCCGGCTCGGAGCCGGCGCGGAAGCGCACCGCGTCCTCCGAGACAAACGCCTCGCCGAGGGCGGCGTCCGGCTCCTCCTGGAGCTCGTCGTTGAGCGCGAGCTCGAGCCCGTCGGGATGGCTGTCGTTGTCCAGGACGGCGATCGTCACCACGTCGCCGGTGTGGACGAGGGCCTCGTCCGGCGCCGCCTCCGGGGGCCGGAGCACGTCGGAGGCCGGGATCGGGACCACGCGCACCTCCCCCGTCGTGGAGCCCGAGGCGTTCGCCACCGTGTACTCGAACGTGACCGGCTCGTCGAGCCGCTTGGTCTCCGTCACCTTGAGCACGTGGTGGTTGAGCACGCTGACGTCGATCGGGGCGTCGGACGGCACGTCCACGGACGGGACGACGAGCACGCCACCGGCCGGGTCCGTGTCGTTCGCCAGGACGTCCAGCAGCGCGGTCCCGTTCGTGGGCAGCAGGACCTGGTCGGACACCGCGACCGGTGCCGAGTCCGAGTCGGGCGGGGCGATGACGTCGACCCGCACCAGACCGATGGTCGAGTTCGGGCCGTCGCTGATCTGGTAGGTGACGTCGTAGGAGCCCGGCTCGTCACCCTGCGCGGTGAAGGTCCCGGCCGCGAGGTTCTGCGTGATCGCAACGCCGTCCTTCTCGGCGACGTGGACCAGACGCAGCGAGTCACCGTTCGGGTCGTGATCGTTCGTCAAGGGCGAGACCGTGACCGGCTGTCCGGACAGCACCGTGACGTGGTCCTGCACAGCGACCGGCGGGACGTTGGCGGCGACGACGTCGACCAGGAGCCGCCCCTCGAACGGCGACCCGGCAGAGTCGGACACGGTGACGTCGACGATCTTGCGGCCGGTGGCGCCACCGCCGTCGCGGAACTCGACGGTGCCGTCCGGGCGGAACCGGATCTCGTCGTTCGGGTCGCCGGTGCTGGCGTGGGACAGGAAGAGGTCGTCACCGTCCGGGTCCTCGAAGTAGGGCAGCACCTTGATGGATCCGGTGCCGTCCTGCCCCACCTTGAGCACCGGTTCGCCCGTCTGCTCCGGCGGATCGTTCTCGGACAGCGGGACCACGCGGACCTCCACCGACGCGGTGTCCGTGCCCTTCGGGCGGCCGTCGTCGACCTGGTAGGTGAAGGTGGTCTTCCCGGTCGCGTCCGCGGGCACGTCGACCTGCAGCGCCGCCCCGTCCAGGACGCGGTCGACGGTGAGGTCCCCCTCCGGGGCCGACTCGACCGACGCCGTCATCACGTCGCCGTCCGGGTCCACGTCGTTGCCCAGCACGTCGAGCACGGTGGTGCGCCCCGGTCGGACGCCGAACGAGTCGTCGGCCGCGATGGGCGGCTTGTTCTTCGCCTCGCGGTCCGCGACGAACTGGTCCACCTGCTCGGGGATCGTCTCCTCGGACTCGGCCTCCTCGCCCTCGGCGTCCTCCGGGATGGTGAGCTCCCAGTCGTCGACCTTCTGGAAGTCCTCGGCCGCCATCCACACCGTGCCGTTGACCATGTCGTTCAGCACGATGACGTCCCGGTTCACCCGATAGGCGAGGGCGGTGGTGTCACTGATGCCCTCGAGCACCATGTCCTCGTCGTGGTCGACTCCCGGGCAGTCACGGATCACCTGGCCCGAGATCGACCACGCGCCATAGGTGCAGCCACCGAGCTGGACCGGGCGGGCCGGCGTGCCGTTGGCCGACCGGGTGGTGGCGTCACCGCCGTCGAGCGGCTGGTAGACGAGGCCCCGCGAGGTGGCCAGCACCACGACGTCGGCGTCGGCCGATCCCTGCTGGAGCTGCGCCTCGGCGCCCCCGTCGACCTCGACCGTGTCCCCGCCGGGCAGCACGAGGTTGCCGGTGGACCGGTCGAGCACCACGACGTCGTCGCCGACCGTGGTGAGCTGGACCTCTGCCTCGCCGTGGACCGGCAGCCGATCCTCGCTGTGACCGGCCGCGGTGCCCTGGGCGGCGGTCTCGATCGTGTACAGGGCGCTGTCGGAGGGGACGGCGACGAACACCGTGCCGTCCTCGGCCACGGTCGCTGCGCCGCCCGTGCCGACCTCGAGGTCCGGGTCGAGCTCGTTCTCGTCGAACCCGACGCTGCCGTCGAACGGGAGCACCCAGACCCGTCCGTGCTCGGCGTCGTGGACCACCGTCGTCGAGCCGCCGGTGACGACCTCGGCACCGGCAGGGAACTTCATCGTCCCGCGCAGCGCGAGCTGTGCCGGGTCCACCGGGCTCGCGGACGAGTCCCCGTCGCTCTCCAGGAGCACCCGCTGCGCGTTCTGCTGCACGTCGAAGCTGACGGAGTTCGCGAGCAGTGTGCCGTCGAGCGCCTGCGCCTCGTGGTTGAAGCGGCCGAGCGTCCCCGTGGAGGTCTGCGTGACCCAGACGCCGGAGTCGTTCAGGTCGATGTCCGCCGTCGCCTCACCCTCGTACCAGAGCGCGAACCCGGCGAGACCGGCGCCGAAGAGTGCGACGACGCCCGCGGACGCGACGGACCGGCGGTTCTCGAGGACGCGTGAGACGAGGCTCATGCGAGGACCCTTCAGTAGTTTCTTCAGCGCTGCTGCGGCTCGTCGCCGGGGGCACGGGGGCGCGCGGACCGGTCCGCGCTGCGCGGAGAAGATCCGGAAGCCCCTGCGGACGTCGGCGGCGACGGGCCGACGACTCCGCGACGAACCTTACCGTTGACCGGGCCCGCGGGGACAGAGCGTCCGGTGGATAGAACTACCCATCCGGTTCGTCCGGAAGGTCCCGCTCGAGGGCTCCGCCGCCGGGCGGCCGTACCGACCACGCGGCGCGCCGACTACGGTGGTCACACGTCCCGACACAGCAAGGAGCACCGCCATGGCCGACTCGTCGTTCGACATCGTCTCCAAGGTCGACCGCCAGGAGGTCGACAACGCCCTCAACCAGGCCGCCAAGGAGATCAACCAGCGTTACGACTTCCGCGGCGTCGGCGCCTCGATCTCCTGGAGCGGCGACGCGATCGTGCTGGTCGCCAACTCCGCGGAGCGGGTGAACGCCGTCCTGGACGTCTTCCAGACCAAGCTGATCCGACGCGGCGTCTCGCTCAAGGCCATCGACACGGGCGAGGGCGAGCCGCAGGCCTCCGGCAAGGAGTACCGCCTGCCCGCCACGCTCAAGGAGGGTCTGAGCAGCGAGGACGCCAAGAAGATCACCAAGCTGATCCGCGACGAGGGCCCCAAGGGCGTCAAGACCCAGATCACCGGTGACGAGGTGCGCGTCAGCTCCAAGAAGCGCGACGACCTGCAGGCCGTCATCGCCCTGCTCAAGGGCGCGGACCTCGACGTGGCGCTGCAGTTCGTCAACTACCGGTGAGCACCCCCGGCCGCCTCCCCCGTCTGGTGGCGACCGACCTGGACGGCACGCTCCTGAGCCCGGACGGGACCGTCTCCGACCGCACCCGGTCCGCCCTGCGAGCCGTCGAGGCGCAGGACATCGAGATCGTGTTCGTCACGGCCCGCCCGCCGCGCTGGCTGCCCGGCCTGGCCCACTGCGTGGGTGGTCACGGTCGCGTCGTCTGCCTCGGGGGTGCTGCCGTCTGGGACCTCGCGACCGGCACCGCGCTCGAGGTCCGCGGCTTCGCCGACGACGCCCTGCGCGGGCTCGTCACGGACCTCCGTGCCGCCGTCCCCGAGATCGCGCTCGGGTTCGAGCGGCCCGACGGCCCCGCCTTCGACCCCTGGTTCCCCCGGGATGAGACCGACCTGCCCGCGACGGCGCGGTCCGTGCCGGTCGAGGAGACGCTGCCCGACGGCGGCACCCCGGCAGCGGCCGACGGGCCTGTCGGCAAGCTGCTCGCCGTCCGGCCGGGGGCGGCGCTGTCCACCCGGCCCGGCGACGTCGGCCACGAGGCGGGCGACCGCGAGCAGGAGGAGTTCTTCGCCGCCGTCCGCTCCGCCGTCGGGCCACGGGCGCACCTCGCGTTCTCGGGGGCCGCGGGCCTCGCCGAGCTGCTCGCCCCGGAGGTGACCAAGGACGCCGCGCTCGCCCGCTGGTGCGCTCGGCTGGGCATCGAGCCCGCCCACGTGTGGGCCTTCGGGGACATGCCCAACGACCTGCCCATGCTGCGCTGGGCCGGGCGCGGCATCGCCGTCGCCAACGCCCACCCGGACGTGCTCGCCGAGGCCGACGTCGTCGTCGGCCACCATGCCGAGGACGGCGTCGCCGTGGCGCTCGAGGCCATGCTGGCCGGGCACCACCCCGCCCGCTGACCCCGGCAGGGGGCGTCGCTCAGTAGCGGGAGATGCCGCCAGGACCGAATCCGGTCCCGCCGGCCATCTTCTCCAGGCGGGAGACCCGCTCGCCCATCGGCGGGTGGGTCGAGAAGAGCTTCGCCATGCCGCCGCCGCGGAACGGGTTGGCCAGCATGAGGTGGGAGACGTTCTCCAGGTCCCGCGTCTGGGGCAGCGGCGCCGCGGCGGTCCCCTGCTCGAGCTTGCGCAGCGCGGAGGCCAGCGCCAGCGGGTCACCGGTCAGCTTGGCGCCGTCCTCGTCCGCGTCGTACTCGCGGGTGCGCGAGATCGCCATCTGGATGAGCATCGCCGCGAACGGCGCGAGGATGGCGAGCGCCAGGCCGGCCAGCATGTTGCCGCCGTCGCGCCGGTCACCCCCGCCGAAGAACATCAGGAACGACGCGAGGGAGGTGATGACACCGGCCAGCGCCGAGGCCACCGACGAGGTGAGGATGTCCCGGTTGTAGACGTGCATGAGCTCGTGACCGAGCACGCCCCGCAACTCGCGCTCGTCGAGGATGCGCAGGATCCCCTCCGTGCAGCACACGGCGGCGTTCTTCGGGTTGCGGCCGGTGGCGAAGGCGTTGGGCGCCTGCGTCGGCGAGATGTACAGGCGCGGCATCGGCTGCCGGGCGACCGTGGACAGCTCGCGCACGATCCGGTACATCTCCGGCGCCTCGAGCTCGGTGACGGGGTATGCGTGCATCGCCTTGATGGCGATCTTGTCGGAGTTCCAGTACCCGACGGCGGTGCTGATCAGGCCGAGCGCGGCGAAGACGAACAGCATGCTCTGGCTGCCGCGGAAGAACACGGCCCAGATGCCGAGCAGCACCGCCCACAGCACCCCGAAGAGCAGCACGGTCTTGAGACCGTTGAAGTGCCGATGACCCACGTGTGTTCTCCTTCCAGGCGACACCCGTGCAACGCACGAGGCCCGACGGCGGTTCCCACCGCCGTCGGGCCTCGTCGTTCGTCAGGGTCAGGCGCGACCCTTCGCGATGTCGATCATCTCCTCGCGGGGGACGACCTTGATGCGCTCGCGCCCGTGGGGCTCGCCCAGCGCGATCTCGTGCGCGTCCAGGAGGGAGAACTCGTCCCAGGTGACGACGTCGACGCCGCGCTCGGCGAGGAAGTCGACGACCTGCTGCGGGTCGCCGTGCGGAGCCGTGCGGCCGTCGTCGGCGACGTCCTCGACGAGGTGCCGCACCGTCTCCGAGGCGTCGGACTTCGTGTGCCCGATGAGGCCGACCGGACCACGCTTGATCCAGCCGGTGGCGTACACGCCGGGCAGGTGCTCGCCCTCGAGGTCGACGACCCGACCCTCCCGGTTGGAGATGACGCCCTTGAGGTGGTCGAAGGGGATCTCCGGCAGCGGCGAGCCGAAGTAGCCGACCGCACGGTAGACCGCCTGGACGGGCCAGTCGTGGAGCTCGCCCGTGCCCTTCACCGTGCCGTCGCCCTGCAGTGCCGTGCGCTCGGTGCGCAGGCCGACGACCTTCCCGTCCTCGCCGAGGACCTCGGCCGGCGCGTGCAGGAAGTGCAGGTGGATGCGGCGCGACGCGGTCTGCTGCGACGGCTCGACGAGGGTCCAGTCGGTGAGGGTCTTCACGACCTGCTTGGTCTGGTTGGTCGCCTCGATCGCGGCCATCGAGCCCTCGTCGAAGTCGTAGTCCTCCGGGTAGACGACGATGTCGACGTCGGGCACGTGCCCGAGCTCGCGCAGCTCCAGCGGGGAGAACTTCACCTGGGCGGGTCCGCGGCGGGCGAAGACGTGCACGTCGGTCACCGGGGACGCCTCGAGACCGTCGAGGACGTTGGCCGGGATCTCCGTCGGCAGCAGGTCCTTCGGGTGCTTCGCCAGGATCCGCGCGACGTCGAGCGCGACGTTGCCGGCGCCCAGCACCGCGACCTCCTTGGCCTCCAGGGGCCAGGTGCGCGGCACGTCGGGATGGCCGTCGAACCAGGAGACGAAGTCGGCGGCGCCGTAGGATCCGTCCAGGTCGATGCCGGGGATCGTGAGGTCCGCGTCGCGGATGGCACCGGTCGAGAAGATGACCGCGTCGTAGAACTCGCGCAGGTCCTCGAGCTTGAGGTCGACGCCGTAGTTGACGTTGGCGAGCAGCCGCACGTCACCCTTGCTCAGCACCTTGTGCAGGGCTCCGATGATGCCCTTGATGCGCGGGTGGTCGGGCGCGACGCCGTAGCGCACGAGGCCGAACGGGGCGGGCAGACGCTCGAAGAGGTCGATGCTGACGTCGAGGTCGGTCTTGGACAGGATGTCCGCGGCGTAGATGCCCGCGGGGCCTGCGCCGACGATCGCGACGCGCAGAGGTCGGGAGCTGCTCACTGCGAGGTACGCCTTCCGGTTCGATGCTTGCGTGGCGTTCAAGTCTACGAGCACTGGTGAGGCTCGCCTCACCTGCCGCCACTCCAGCATGCGGGCAGGAGTGCCAGGTTCTCACATCTGTCCCGAGAGGTGAACACCACGTCTCGCATGACGGGACGCAGGCCGCTGTCGACGCCGGATCAGCGCGCCAGACGCTCGACCACCGCGCCGTACACACGCGGCAGGCGGACCGCCGCCGGCACGACGCCCCGCCGCAGCGACGACGCCGCGGCCCCCACCAGCCCGGACGTCAGCAGGCGGTAGTCCCGCGTCACGCGCCGCCACGCCCGCTCGTACGCGGCGGCGTCGTCCAGGTGCGCGACGGCGGCCCGCGCCTGGGCGAACCCGACCCGCAGCCCCTCGCCCGTCAGGGCGTCCACGTACCCCGACGCGTCCCCGACCAGCCGCACGCGGCCGGCCGTGCGCGCCGACGTGCGCACCCGCAGCGGGCCCGCGCCCCGCACCGGCCCGTCCGGCACCGCGCGCACCAGTCGCCCGAGGAGCTCGGGGATCGACTCCAACCCCGCGTCGAAGCCCGCCCCCGGCGGGCCGAGCAGGGCGACACCCACCAGCCCGTCCGCGACCGGTGTGACGTAGGCCTCCGCACGCGGCCCCCAGTGGACCTCCACCAGGTCCGACCACGGCGCCACCCGGTAGTGCCGGCGCAGCCCGAACCGCCGACCCGCACCGACCCGGCCGGGACCACCCTCCGCGGCCCGCTCCAGGCCGACCTCCCGGCGCACCCGCGAGTGCAGCCCGTCGCAGGCCAGCAGCCAGCGGGCCCGCACGCCGCACGCCGTGACGCCGTCGTCGTCCTGAGCCACCGACGTGACCCGGCCCGGCACGACCACCACGCCGGCCGCGAGCGCCGCCTCGTGCAGCGCGGCGTGCAGGGCGGTCCTGCGGACTCCGCGGCCGGGCCCCGCACGGAAGCGGTGGTCGGCCACGCGCCCGTCCTGCCGGTAGGAGATCCCCCGGATCTCCCGACCCGGCGGGTCGGCCCCCAGCCGCCGCGTCGCCGCGAGCGTGCCGGGCATCAGCCCCTCGCCGCACACCTTGTCCACCGGAGCGGCCCGCGGCTCCAGGACGACGACGTCCAGCCCCGCACGGCGCGCCTCGATCGCGGCGGCGAGCCCGACCGGTCCGCCGCCGGCGACCAGGACGTCGGCGTCGGGACTCACCGGCCGCCGGTGTCCCGCGCCGGCTCCACCGCGGCTTCGAGGGCACGCTCCTCGGCCGGGATCCGGAACCCCAGGAGCAGCCAGGCGTTCAGCACCGTGAACCCGACGGCCGTGATCCACGCCGAGTGCACCAGGGGCAGCGCGATCCCCTCGAGAACCACCGCCACGTAGTTGGGGTGCGGGATCCAGCGGTACGGGCCGCGGCGCACCAGGTCGAGCCCCGGCACCACGATGACCCGGGTGTTCCACTGCGGGCCGAGCGTGGCGATGCACCACCACCGCAGCCCCTGGCTCGCCAAGACGAGGACGAGCATCGGCCAACCCAGCCACGGCAGGAACGGCCGGTCCAGCGCGACGACCTCGACGACGCACGCCACCAGCAGCCCCGTGTGCAGCACGACCATGGGCCCGAAGTGCCCGCGCCCCGACTCGACCCCGCCGCGCGCGAACGACCAGCGGGCGTGCCGGGCCGACACGACGAGCTCGGCGAGGCGTTCCAGCCCCGTCGCCAGCACCAGGGCCGCGTACAGCATCACGCCCATCCCGCCTCCCGACCGCTCAGGAGCACCAGCTCCGCGGCGACCCCCGGCCCGAATGCCATGAGGACCGCCCACTCCCCCGGCCGTGGTGCGCCGTCGGCCAGCGTCGCGGCCAGCACGTGGAGCACGGACGACGACGACAGGTTGCCCTCGGCAGCGAGCGTCGCCCGGGTGCGCGCGACGGCGCTCTCCGGCAGCGCGAGGGCGTCGCGGACGGCGTCCACCACCTTCGGTCCCCCGGCGTGCACGATCCACGTGCCGACGTCGTCCACCGTGAGGTCGTGCGGCGCGAGCAGATCCTTGACATCGCCGGCGAGATGGGCGCGCAGCAGCTCCGGGAGCTCCGGGGACAGGACGATGCCGAACCCGGTGTCACGCACGTCCCAGCCGAGGGCGCCCGCCGTGCCCGGGTACAGATGGCTGCGGCTGCCCATCACCTGCGCCGTCGGCCCCGGACCGCGGCGGACGGCGTCCCCGGCGACGACGACGGCCGTCGCCCCGTCCCCGAAGAGGCCGGAGGAGACGAGGTTGGCCGTCGAGGTGTCGTCGCGCTGGAAGGTGAGCGAGCACAGCTCGACCGAGACCAGCAGGGCGACCTGGCGCGGGTGCCCGGCCAGGTACTCGTGCAGGTGAGCCAGGCCCGCCGCCCCGCCGGCGCACCCCAGGCCGAAGGACGGCACCCGCCGGACGTCGGGGCGCAGACCCAGGCGGTGCACCAGGGTCGCGTCGATCGACGGCGCACCCAGACCGGTCACCGACGTGAAGAACACCAGGTCGATCTCCTCGGGCTCGACTCCCGCAGACGCGAGCGCCTCCCGGCCCGCCTGCTCGGCCAGGTCCGTCCCGACCCGCACGAAGTGGGCGTTGGCGTCGCCGAACGACGTCAGGCCCGCGTACTCGTCGATGGGGAGCGCCAGGTGGCGCGTGTCCACGCCGGAGGCGGCGTGGACCCGGTGCGCGAGCCTGCGGCGTGCGCCCTCCGGAGCGAGCAGCGGCACGATCGCCTCCGAGATCTGCTGCTGCGGGTAGACGTCCGGGGGCAGCGCGGGGGCGACGGCCAGCACACGGGACATGCTGGCATCGTGGCACCTCACCGGCCTCGACGCGCGGGGGACGGTGCGGGTCAGAGGCGGACGGCTCCGGCCGCGAGCGCGGTGAGCAGGATCGAGGAGTCCTCGAGAGCCTCCAGGCGGTGCCGTACCGGCGGGATGACGACGAAGTCGCCGACGGTCCCCTCCCACGACTCCTCCCCGGCGACCAGCCGCACCCGCCCCCGGAGCACCTGCAGGGTGGCCTCGTCGGGCGCGTCGTGCTCGCTCATCTCGCGACCGGCGGTCAGGACGGCCACCACCTGACGCAGCGCGTGGTCGTGGCCGCCGCGGACGGTGCGTGCTCCTCGGCCGTTGGTCTGGCGGGCCTTCGCCATGAGCTCGTCGGTCAGGGCGGGCAGGGACAGTGACTCCATGGCGGGCTCCGGTCGGTCGACGTCGAGGGACGCCCTCATGCTGCCACCCGGCCCCCGGTCGTGCCGAGGTTCTGCCGCCACTAGGTTCGCGTCATGTCCGACGTCGGCAAGCTCGCCCGCGGGATGCTGGCGGCCACGCACCCCGCCCCGGCCGCCATGGTCACGCTGTTCGCCCTGGCGCTCGCGCTGCGCATCGAACCGAGCATCGGGCGGGCGCTCCTGGTGACGGCGGCCGTCGCGGCCGGTCAGCTCTCGATCGGCTGGAGCAACGACTGGCTCGACGCCGCCCGGGACCGCCAGGTGGGCCGCACCGACAAGCCGACCGTGCGCGGGGCGGTCACCACCGGCACGCTGCGGACGGGCGCGTTCGTCGCCGCGGGCGTGAGCACGGTGCTGGGCTTCGCCACCGGGACCGGAGCGGGACTGGCGAACCTCGGTGTCCTCGCCGGCGGGTGGACCTACAACCTCTGGTTCAAACGGACGGTCTGGTCGTGGCTGCCCTACGCCGTCGCGTTCGGTCTGCTGCCCGCTTTCGTGGTGGCGGCGGCCGGTGACGGGCGGGTGGTGGCCGGGTGGGCGGTGCTCGCGGGGGCGCTGCTCGGCGTCGGCGCGCACGTCGCCAACGTGCTGCCCGACCTCGAGGACGACCGCGCCACGGGGATCCGTGGGCTGCCGCACCGGCTCGGGCGGCGCGGCGCGAGCGTCGTCGCCCCGGTCGTGCTGGCCGCCGGGTGCGTGACGACGATGACCGGCCCGCCGGGCGGTCCCGCCGGACCGGCCGTGGCACTCACCGTGGTCGCCTGCCTGCTCGCGGCGGCCGCCGGTGCCCTCGGGATGGTCCGACCGCACAGCAGGGCTCCCTTCCTGCTGAGCATGGCGGTCGCCGCCCTGTGCGTGGTGCAGATCGTGGTGGCGGGCGACGCGTTGGCGGCCTGACCGTCCGGCCTGACCGTCCGGCCCGCCCGCACCTGTGGACGGCCCGCCCGCTGCGCGGCAGGCTCCCCTACGATCCTCGCGTGCCGACCCTCACCGAACGCGCCGCGCTCGAGACGTCGCCGTACCGGCGTCGCATCGTCGTCGGCGGCACGCTCGCCCTGGTGTGGGCGGTGTGGGCGAGCGGCCCGGGATGGTCGACGCCGGCGCTCGCCGTCGCCGCGGTCGCGGGCGTCGCGCTCGGGGTCGTCGACGGGGCGACCCACCGCCTGCCGGACGCCCTCACCTACCCGACCACCGCCGTCGTCGGCCTGCTCTTGGCGGGCGCGGCGCTCGCCGGTGACTCCTGGGACGTCTCGCTGCGCGCGCTGCTCGGGGCGCTCTCGCTGGGCGCCGGGTACCTGCTGCTGCACCTGATCAGCCCGTCGGGTCTCGGCCTCGGTGACGTCAAGCTGGCGGTGCTGCTCGGGCTGGTCGGCGCCTGGTACGGCTGGTCGGTGCTGTGGGCCGTGGCCGTGCTGCCGTTCCTGGTCGGCGGCCTGACCGCCCTGGCCCTGATCGTCACCCGGCGAGCCACCCGGCGGACCGCGATCGCGTTCGGACCCGCGATGCTCGTCGGTGCGGCGCTGGCGCTGACGGCCGCCCGGGTCGGCCCGGCCTGACCCGTTCGGCGGGCACGATCCACCCGAACCGGGCAGGCTGGTGCCCGCACCACCATCGATGCTCCGGGCTACCGTGTCCGGCCTGGATACTACCTCGGTATGACCTGAATAGTATCTGGGCAGATGCTGAACGATGAGCATACCGTGGGGTCTGCCGGGTACTCCGCCCGGCACCTGACGGAAGGAAGCTCCATGAGACGAACGACCTTCAGGACGCTCGCCACCACCACGGCGACGCTCACCTTCGTGGCCACGGCGTTCACCGCCCAGGCTGCGAGCCCGACCCCCGACGCCGACGACCCGCTCGGCGACGCGGACCTGGCGGAGAAGTACCCCGTCGAGCTGCTCGAGGCCATGCAGGACGACCTCGACGTGACCAAGGACCGTGCCGTCGAGCGCCTGGACTTCCAGGCCGACGCCTCGATCACCCTCGACGAGCTCGACGACGAGCTCGGCGACGACTTCGCGGGCCTGTGGCTCGACACCGACGACGACGTCGTCTACGCGGCCGTCACCGACGCGGGCAAGTCCTCGACGGTCCGCAAGGCCGGCGCCGAGGCCGTCACCGCCCGCTACTCCCTGGAGGACCTGGAGCAGTGGCAGTCCTCCCTCACCGCGCCCCTGACGGACGTCGACGGCGTGCCCGGCACCTACGTCGACCTCGCGGAGAACACGATCGTCGTCCAGGTGCACCGCGGTTCCCGCGGTGAGGCCCGTCAGGCGGCCCGGGTCGCCGGAGTCCCCCAGCGCGCCATCACCTTCGAGGTCACCACCGAGGAACCCCGCACCTACCAGGACGTCGTCGGCGGCAACGCCTACTACATCGGCAGCGGCTCACGCTGCTCCGTCGGCTTCGCCGTCACCACCGGGTTCGTCACGGCCGGGCACTGCGGCTCGACCGGGGCGACGACGTCCCAGCCGAGCGGCACCTTCGCCGCCTCGATCTTCCCCGGCAGCGACATGGCCCACGTCCGGACCGGCTCCGACGACAACCCCGTCGGCGCGGTCAACGACTACAACGGTGGCACCGTCGCGGTCGCCGGCTCCACCCAGGCACCGGTCGGCTCGCAGGTGTGCCGCTCCGGTTCCACCACGGGCTGGCACTGCGGCACCATCCAGGCCTACAACGCCACCGTCACCTACCCGCAGGGCAGCGTGAACGGCCTCATCCGCACCACGGTGTGCGCCGAGCCCGGCGACTCCGGCGGCTCGCTCCTCGCGGGCGACCAGGCGCAGGGCGTCACCTCCGGCGGGTCCGGCAACTGCCGCTCCGGCGGCACGACCTACTTCCAGCCGGTCAACCCGATCCTGTCCCGCTACAACCTCACCCTCGTCACCAACGGCGGTGGCGGTGACGACGGCGGCGACCCGGGCACGTCCTGCACCGGCTCCTCCTACACGGGCAACGGCTCCCTGAACCGCGGCGGCCAGGCCGTGCACCCTGACGGGACCTACTGGAACCAGAGCGGTTCCGCGACCGTCACCGCCTGCGTCGAGGGCCCCTCGAACGGCGACTTCGACGTCTACCTGCAGCGCTGGAGCGGCAGCAGCTGGTCCACCGTGGCGCAGGGCACCACGACGTCGAGCCTCGACGCGCTCACCTACTCCGCGTCGTCCGGCTACTACCGCGTCGTCGTCCACGCCTACTCAGGCTCCGGCGCGTACACGACGGGCATCACGGTGTCGTGACGTCCTGACAGGCTCCTGATCGCGCGGGACCCGCGGGTCAGGCCGGCGGGCGCGGGCGTGAGGACGACAGGTCCTCGCCCCGCGCCCGTCCTCTCAGGTGGCCCGGTCGGCCAGTGCGGTCGCCAGGTCCCCGAACGCCTGCTTCACCGGGCCCTCGGGCAGCGGCGCCAGCTCGGCCGCCGCCTCCCGCGCCCAGCGCACCGCGAGCTCGCGCGTCTCGGCGAGCACACGGTGCTCGCGCAGCTCGGCCACGACGGCGGCCAGCGCCGCGTCGTCCGACAGGTCCCCGTCGAGACGGGCCAGCAGCTCGATGTCCGACGGCGTGGCCTCGCCGCGCTCCACCCGACGGCGCAGCAGCAGCACCGGCATGGTCGGGACGTGCTCGCGCAGGTCGGTCCCCGGCGTCTTGCCGGACTCGGTGCCGGACGACGCGATGTCGAGCACGTCGTCGGCGAGCTGGAACGCCGTGCCCACCTTCTCGCCGTACCCGGTGACCGCCCCGACGATCTCGTCCGAGCAGCCACCGAACATCGCGCCGAGCCGTGCCGACGTCGCCAGCAGCGACGCCGTCTTGTCGCTGAGCACCTGCAGGTAGTGCTCGACGGCGTCGTCCCCCACGCCCGGTCCCGTCGTCTCGTGGAGCTGACCGAGGCACATCCGTTCGAACGTCTGCGACTGCAGCACCACCGCCTCCGGCCCCAGACCCGCCACGAGCGCCGAGGCGCGCGCGAACAGCAGATCGCCGACGAGGATGGCGACGGAGTTGCCCCAGATGGTGTGCACCGCCGGTGCACCACGGCGCACCGGCGCGGAGTCCATGACGTCGTCGTGGTACAGCGAGGCGACCTGGGTCAGCTCGACGACCACGGCGGCGTCGACGAGCCGCGGGTCCGCCCCGTCCCCCAGCTCGCCCGCCAGCAGGGTCAGCAGCGGCCGGAACCGCTTGCCGCCTGCGGAGACCAGGTGACGCGAGGCGTCGTCGGCCAGCGCGTCCGTCGACGCGACGGCGGCAGCCAGGGCGGTGTCCACCTGTGCCAGCCGTCCCGCGAGCCGTTCGGCCAGCTCGGGATCGTTCAGCGGGATGGCGGTCGGCAGCGCGGCTGAGGCGCCGGCCGAGGCGTCGGTAGCACGGGTCACGATCCGAACCTATCTGCCCGGACCGGGCCTCAGCGAACCGGGCGTCACGGCTGCAGAGGCCGGAACGTCGCCGCCTGCGTGGCCCAGTCGAGTGCCATCTGCGGCACCACCCCGAGCAGGACGACCCCGACCGCGCACAGGACGATCGCCACGGTCGCCGGCCCGCGCGACGTCACCACGACCACGGAGGCCCGGGCGAGCGTGGACCGCGCCGCGGCCAGCGTGGCGGTCGCCGGTGCGCCGCCGTCGGCCGAAGGCTCGCCCTCGGCCGGCCTTGCGCCGTCGGCCGCGCCGACGTCCTCCGCATCCTCGGAGCGCGGCGTGAGCACCATCAGCACGATGAGCCGCACGTAGAAGAACACCGCGACCGCCGAGGCGAGCACGCCGAGCACCGCGAGCGGCCAGGCGCCCGCGGCCACCGCCGCGGAGAACACCGCGAACTTCGCCACGAAGCCCGCGGTGAGCGGGATGCCCGCCATCGACAGCAGGAACAGGGTGAACGCCGCGGCGAGCCAGGGCGAGCGACGCGCGAGCCCGGCCCACTGGGACAGGTGCGTCGCCTCCCCGAGCACCACGCCGTCGGCGTCCTGCTCGCGCACGAGCGTCACGACCGCGAAACCACCGAGGGTCGCGAGCCCGTAGGCGAGCACGTAGAACAGCACGGCCTGCGACCCGACCTCGGAGAAGCCCACGAAGGCGACAGCGAGGAACCCGGCGTGCGCGATCGAGGAGTACGCGAGCATCCGCTTGACGTCCGTCTGCACGACGCCCGCGGCCGTGCCGATCAGCATCGTGAGGATCGCCACGGCCCACAGCCCGACCTCGAGGTCGCGCCGCAGCGGCTCGTCCAGACCCGCCGCCAGCGTGAAGATCACCCGCACCAGCGCACCGATCGCGGCGGCCTTGACGCACGCCGCCATGAAGCCGGTGATGGGGGTGGGTGCACCCTGGTAGACGTCCGGCGTCCACGTGTGGAACGGGGCGGCACCGATCTTGAACAGCAGGCCCACCGTGATGAGCAGCACGCCCGCGATCACCAGGCCGGGCATCAGCTCGAGCACCTGGCTCTCCGGGTGCGCCAGGACGAAGAGCGCACCCTCGATGCTGACCGTCCCCGCGAACCCGTAGACCAGCGCGATGCCGAACAGCATGATGGCGCTCGCGAACGACCCGAGCAGGAAGTACTTGAACGCCGCCTCCTGGCTCAGCAGCCGCCGACGGCGGGCCGTCGCGCACAGCACGTACAGCGGCAGGGACAGCACCTCCAGCGCGATGAACAGCACGATGAGGTTGTCCGTCGCGGGGAACAGGAGCATGCCGCCGGTCGCGAAGAGCACGAGCGGGTAGATCTCCGTCTGCTGCAGCCCCGCCTCCCGGGCGGCGTCCTCGTACGTGGTGCCGGGCACGGCGGCCGCGGTGGGCGCGAACGCGTCCTGGCCGGTGCGCGTGCGGTCGGCGATCACCAGCACGCCGAGCAGCGCCAGCACGGCCACCACGGCCTGGATGCCCAGCGTGAACGGGGTGAGCAGGTACGTGCCGTCCACCACGAAGGCGTACCCCTCGGTCGTGACGCGGTCCCACAGCAGGACCACGGACGCGAGCGAGCCGACGAGGGCCGCGAGGGTCAGGACGACCTGGGTGGTGCGGCGCGCCCGGTCGGGCACGAAGGCCTCGATCAGGACGCCGACCACGCCGGCGGCCAGCACCACCAGGACGGGCATCAGGACGCCCCACTCGATGACGGGTGCCTCGAACGCGTTCACTGCTCGCTCCCCTCGAGAGCCCCGAGGACGGGCTCCGGATCGGTCTCACCCACGTGCTCGACGGAGACGCCCGCGGGTTCGCGCACGTAGTCCAGCGCCGGCCCGGGCATCAGCCCGAGCACCACCAGCGCGGCCACCAGCACGCCGGCGACCGTCTTCTCCCGGACGTCCAGGTCCTTCGCGCCGACGACGTCGGCACCCATCTCGCCGGTGAACATGCGCTGGTAGGTCAGCAGCACGTAGACGGCGGCGAGCACGACGGCGGGGATCGCGACCAGCACCGGCGCGGGCCACCGGGCGAACGCGCCGAGGAAGACCATGATCTCCGAGACGAACGTGGCCAGACCCGGCAGCGCGAGCGCCGAGAGGCCCGCGACCAGGAACGTCCCGCCCAGCACCGGCGCGACCTTGCGCAGACCGCCGTAGTCGGCGATCTGCTGGCTGCGGCGCGGGTGCCGGGCGATCACGAACCCGGCGAGCAGGAACAGCGCCCCCGTCGAGATCCCGTGGTTGAGCATCATGAAGCTCGCACCCGAGATCCCCAGGGACGTGAAGGTGAAGATGCCCAGGATGATGAACCCGAAGTGCGACACCGACGTGTAGCCGATGAGTCGCAGCAGGTCGGTCTGGCCGATCGCGAGGATCGCGCCGTACAGGATCGAGATCACCGCGAGCACGATGATCGCGGGAGCCGCCCATCGGCTCGCCTGCGGGAACAGCGGCAGGCACAGGGTCAGCATCCCGAACGTGCCCACCTTGTCCAGGACGCAGATGAGCAGCGTGGAGGTGCCCGGCGTCGAGTTCTGGGTCACGTCCGGCAGCCAGGTGTGCACCGGGAACATCGGCGCCTTGATCGCGAACGCCAGGAAGAACGCGCAGAACATCAGCCGCTCGACCGTCGGGTCGAGCTCCAGGCCGGTCATGCTCGCCGTCAGGAACGCGTCCTCGGGGCGCAGCCCGGTAGCCGGGTCCACCGGTACCTGCAGGTACAGCGCGACGACGGCGACCAGCATCACGAGCCCGCCCGCGAGCGAGAACAGCAGGAACTTCACCGCCGCGTACCGGCGCTGCGCGCCCTGCCCGAAGCCTCCGATCAGGAAGTACGCCGGGATCAGCATGGCCTCGAAGACCACGTAGAACAGGAACACGTCGCGCGCCGTGAACACGACCACCATGAAGGACAGCAGCACCAGCACGGTGGCGAGATAGCGCCGCAGCCGGACGTGGTCACCGCCCTGCTCGTGCCAGGCGGCGAGGATCACCAGCGGCACGAGGCCCACGCTCAGCGCGACCAGCAGCAACGAGACCCCGTCGACGCCGACGGCGTAGCTCGCCCCGATCGCCGGGATCCACGCGTACGTCTCGGTCAGCTGGTGGGTGCCCGCCGCCGACGTGTCGAACGCCAGGAAGGCGCCGACCAGCAGGGCGACCTCCACCAGCGAGCCGACGAGAGCCACCGTACGGGCCGTGCCGGCGCGGAACGCGCCGCCCCCGCTCGCCGCGCCCGAGGCGGGGCGCCCGCGCCCCGCACCGGTCAGCACCGTCGCCGCGGCCGCGACCAGCGGCCACACCACGAGAGCAGTCACCCAGGGAAAGCCGGACATCATCATCCCTTCCACGCCTCAGCTCGCCCCCTGGCCGGAGACCAGCCAGATCACGAGCACGATCACGCCCAGACCACCCAGGGTCGTCGCGGCGTACTGCCGGACGTACCCGGACTGCAGCCCGCGCAGCCAGCCACCGAGGCGTCCCACGCCCCCGGCCAGGCCCAACCAACCCGCGTCGACGGCCGTCCGGTCCGCGAAGACCATCGACCGCGTCAGCACCTTGCCCGGCAGCATCACGAGCCCCTCGTTGACGTCGTCCTGGTGGAGGTCCACCCGAGCCGCACGCACCAGCGCAGAGGCGGGTGGCGGCGTCGTCGGCACCCGCTGCACGGCGTACTGCACGAAGGCGAGCGCCGCGCCCAGCACCACGAGGACGAGGGTCAGCGTCACGATCAGCCAGATCGGCAGGACCGGCTCATGGTGCTCGGCGTGGCCCGTCACCGGCTCGAGCCAGTGCACGAACCGGTCGCCCGCGTTCAGCACGAACCCGAGCCCGACCGACCCGATCGCCAGCACGACCATCGGCAGCGTCATGAGCCACGGGGACTCGTGCGGGTGCCGCACCGGGGTGCCGTCGGCCGCGCCGTCACGACCCGCACCGCCCGCGAGCTCCGACGCCCACCGCCGTCGGCCCATGAACGTCATGAAGAACAGGCGCGACATGTAGTACGCGGTGATCCCGGCGCCCACCAGGGCGACGATCCCGAAGACCCACGGGCGCCAGCCCTCTCCCACGAACGCGGCCTCGATGATCTTGTCCTTGGAGTAGAAGCCGGAGAACGGCGGGACGCCGAGGATCGCCAACCAACCGAGGCCCATCGTGATCGCCGTGACGGGCAGCAGCCGGGCCAGCCCGCCGAACCGGCGCATGTTCACGTCGTCGTCCATCGCGTGCATGACCGAGCCGGCCCCGAGGAACAGGCCGGCCTTGAAGAAGCCGTGCGTCAGCAGGTGGAAGATCGCGAACGCGTACCCGACGGGTCCGAGCCCCGCGGCGAGCATCATGTAGCCGATCTGCGACATCGTCGAGGCAGCCAGCGCCTTCTTGATGTCGTCCTTGGCGCAACCGACGATCGCCCCGAACAGCAGGGTCAGCGCACCCACGACGGCGATGACGAGCTGGGCGTCCGGCGCCGCCTCCAGGAGCGGTCCCGAACGCACCAGGAGGTAGACCCCCGCGGTCACCATCGTGGCGGCGTGGATCAGGGCGGAGACCGGCGTCGGGCCGGCCATCGCGTCGCCGAGCCACGCCTGCAGCGGCAGCTGGGCCGACTTGCCGCAGGCCGCCAGCAGGAGCAGCAGCCCGATCGCCGTCGCCGTGCCCTCGTCGACGGCCCCGGCCGTCCCGAGCACCGTGGCGAAGTCCACCCCGCCGAACGTGGCCAGCATGAACATCATCGCCGCGATCAGGCCCATGTCGCCCACGCGGTTCATGACGAACGCCTTCTTGCCCGCCACCGCGTTGGGCAGGTGGTGGTCCCAGAACCCGATGAGCAGGTACGAGGCGAGGCCCACGCCCTCCCACCCGACGAACAGCAGCAGGTAGGAGTCCGCGAGGACGAGCAGCAGCATCGCCGCCACGAAGAGGTTGAGGTAGGCGAAGAACCGACGGCGGTCGCGGTCGTGCGACATGTACGCCACCGAGTAGAGGTGGATCAGCGAGCCGACGAAGCTGATCAGCATGACGAACGTCATCGACAGCGGGTCCACCTGGAACCCGAGGTCCACCGACAGCGGGCCCACGTCGATCCAGCTCGCCGTCGTGTGGACGCCCACCCGCTCTGCGGCGTCCACGCCCAGCATGTCGAGCAGGATCACCAGGCCGATCACGAACGTCGCCGTCGAGGCGAGCACACCGAACCAGTGCCCCCACCGGTCGCTGCGGCGCCCGACCAGGAGCAGCAGCGCCGCGCCGATCAGCGGCGTGGCGACCAGCCAGGGCGCGAGGGAAAGAGTCTGCATCAGTCGTCGGCCCCTCTAGCTCTTGAGCAGGTTGACGTCGTCGACCGAGGCCGACCGGCGGGCACGGAAGATCGTCACGATGATCGCCAGTCCGACGACGACCTCCGCGGCGGCCACCACCATGACGAAGAACGCGAGCACCTGGCCCGTGATGTCGCCGTGCATGCGGGCGAACGTCACGAGCGCCAGGTTGGTGGCGTTGAGCATGAGCTCGACGCCCATGAACACGACGATCGCGTTGCGACGCAGCAGCACCGTGGTGGCACCGAGCGCGAACAGGATCGACGCCAGGTAGAGGTAGTTGACGAGCTCCATCAGCCCTCCTCCTCGTTCTGGTCCGGCGCGGGCCGGTCCACCTGGATCCGTTGCACCAACAGCCCCTCCGCGGTGAGCAGCTCGGACGCCGAACGCTGCTGGCCGCGGATGCGCAGCACGCGCGGCACCGAGTGCTCCAGCGGGCGGCCCTGCGGGTCGAGCGCCGGGGTGTCCATCGCGTTGTTCTGCGCGTAGACGCCCGGGGCGGGCAGCGGCGTGAGCTGCCGGCCGGTCGGCAGCAGCGCCACCTTCGCCTCGGCCAGCGCGCGCTGCGTGGGCTTCTTGCCGAGCCGGCGCCGGTGCGTGAGCACCAGCCCCGCGAGCGCAGCCGTGACCAGCAGAATGCCCACGACCTCCATCGCGATCACGTAGTGCTGCAGCAGCACCCGGGCCAGCGCCACCGGGTTGGTGACGGCGTTGGCCTCGACGAGGCCCACCGACGGCGGGAAGGTCGCCTGGGCGACGACACCGAGCAGCA